>NZ_JBEXUX010000004.1:0-296657 GCF_040629175.1 Embleya sp. NPDC005971
CACGAGCGGCACCCGAAACTCATTCGCCGGGTACTCGATGCTCTGCCATACGGACCGACCGAGCGGGCTGCGGTCGAGGAACTCCTGTCCGAGAGTCCAGGCCAGGTGCGAACGGTTGCTCGGGCGACGGCCGTTCGCGAACAGTGCGGGATCGCTGTTGGCGGCGGCGAAGCTGATCACCACCGGGGTGCCCCGGCCGAGCGCGACGCCGGCCAGGTCGACGTCCCGCACCGGATAGTGCACCGCGTAGTTCGCCATCGGCGGGTCGGCCCACAACACCTCGTCGAGCGCGTCCTCGACGGAGGCTCCGCCGCCGAACAGGCTGGCCGAGAACCGCTCGTCGGAGAGGATCAGTCGCAGTCCGTTGGCGATCAGATTGCGCTGTGGTTCGGTGCCGGCGCTCATCAGCATGACGAGTTGGTGGATCATCTCCTCGTCGGTGAGCCGGTTGGGGTGCGCCATCAGCCACGAGGTGACGTCCGAGCCGGGCTCTTCGCGTTTGAGCGCGACGAGTTCGACCAGGGCTCCGGTCAACATCTGATTGGCCGCGTCCGCGTCCCCGACGGCGTCGAAGATGCCCGCGATGCCCGCCACCAGGCGGTCGCCCAACTCGGGCGGGCTGCCGAAGAGTTCGCTGAACACCAGGAGGGGCAGGGTCTTGGCGTAGGAGTTCAGCAGGTCGACGGTGCCGGTGCCCGCCCACTGGTCGACCAGGTAGTCCGAGCTGCGTTCGACGAACCGGCGCAACTGGTACGGGTCGATCCGGTCGAGGCTGTCGGTCACCGCCTGGCGCAGCCGCAGGTGCTCGGCGCCGTCGGAGAACAGACAGTTCGGCCGATACATCATCATCGGCACGACCGGGCTGTCCTCGGGAACCCGGCCGTCGGCCAGCGCGAGCCAGCGTCGGGGGTCCTTGGCGAACAACTCCGGGGAGTGCAGGACGCGCAGCGCGGCGGCGTGGTCGGTGACCAGCATCGCCTCGACGCCGGGCGCCAATTCCACCGGCGCCGCCACGCCCTGTCGGCGCAGGTCTTCGTACACGGCGCGCGGGTCGGCGGAGAACGTCTTGTCGTACAGGGGAACGGCCCCGCCGGCGTGGTGCGCGGGGCAACCCGGAGGCGGGGAGGGGTGACCGCCGGACGAGGGGGCCGGCGGATCGTATGGGCCAGTGTTCACGCGAGTTCCTTGGATGCCCGAAGCTGGAGGTAGCGGACGAGGGCCATCAGGGCCTCCGTCGAGGAGGCGCGGTCGCGGGCGTCGCAGGTGACCAGCGGCGTGTCCGGCAGCAGGTCGAGCGCGGCGCGCAGCTTCTCCAGGGGATGTTCGACGCCGCCGTCGAACCGGTTGATGGCGACGGCGTAGGGCACGTCGTACTCCTCCAACAGGCCGATCACGTCGAAGGATTGGTCGAAGCGCTCGGGGTCGATCAGGACCAGGGCGCCGAGCGCGCCGAGCGTCATGTCTTTCCACACCTGGGCGAAACGCTGCTGCCCGGGCGTGCCGAAGAGGTAGAGCACGAGTCGGTCGCTGAGGGTGAGTCGGCCGAAGTCCAGGGCCACCGTGGTGGTGGTCTTGCGGCCCGCGCCCGTCAGGTCGTCGATGTGTGCGCCGGCCTGCGTCATCGTCTCCTCGGTGGTGAGGGGGCGAATCTCCGACATGGTTCCGACGAAGGTCGTCTTGCCGACGGCGAAGTGCCCGACCACCAGGATCTTCGCCGCGACCTTGACGGAGTCGGCCAGGTAGACGTCGGTGCCGGCGCCGCTAGAGACGGGCGAGTCCATCCAGCACCTCCTGTAGCAGTTGGGTCTTGGGCAACTCGGCGCTGGGGATGGGGCGGCGGGTGGCCACCAGGCCGGTGTCCATCAGGTCGGACAGCAATACCTTGACCACGCCGATGGGGAGTTGCAGGTGTCCGGCGACCTCGGCGACGGAGAGGATCCCGCCGCGGCACAGGGCGAGCAGGCGGGTGCTCTCGGGGTCGAGGATGTGCGGCGACTCGTCGCCCGGCAACGCGATCACCAGGCTGACCAGGTCCAGGCCCTCGCGGGTCGGGTGGCCGCGGCCGCGGGTGATGACGTAGGGGCGGACTAAGTCCGGGGCATCGGATTTCGCCGTGGGATCGTTGGTCATACCGAATGGTCCGCATTCCGTCGGGGCGGGCTGGTCATTTCCTTTCCGAGTTGGCGCACGAGCTGTTGCATGCGGAACGTGATGATCTCCATGTCCACGTTCTGCGTGGCCGATACAGCCAGATAGGCGCCGGGGCCGGCCGCCACGAGGAAGATGAAGCCGTCGCCGAACTCGACGAGGGTCTGACGCCACGGCGTCTCGGAATCGCCGATGAACTCCGCCGTGCTCCGGCTGATGGACTGGAGTCCGGACAGCGCCGCGGCCTGCCGATCGGCTTCGTCCCGGGATATCCCGTCGGAGTGCGCTCGCAATATCCCGTCGGCGGACAACAGGATGGCGTGCCGGGCCTCCGGGACCTTGAGGGCGTCGTTGAGTATCCAGGCCAGCTCGTTGTTCATCGGTTTTCTTGCCCTTTGTCGTCTGTATCGGGAACGCGGCCGGAGCGGGTTCCGCGCAGGAACGCGCCCATCAGCCCCGCGGTCTCCGCGTCCGATCGGTCGGGGGCGTCCGTCGGCGCCGGTTGGTGCGTGCGGTCGACCGGCAGCGGGGCCCGGCGGCGGCGCTGGGGCAGTTCTCCGTCCAGGGCGGCGGTTCCTTCGTCGGCGACGGGAGCGGCGGCCGCGGGTGCGACCGGCCGGGATTCGCCGGTCCCGGCGCGCGGGACGCGGGCGACGCGACGCTGCGCGGGCACCGAGGCGGGCTCCGCGTCGACGGCGGTGGTGAGCAGCCCGGAGGGCAACATCACCACCGCGCGCATGCCGCCGTAGGGCGATCGGGTGTCCACCGACACGGTGAAGCCGTACTGGGCGGCGAGCATGCCGATCACCGGGAAGCCGAACTGGGGCGGGTGGCCCAGCCGGGTGATGCCGACCGGCTCACTGGCGTCGAGGTAGCGGGCCGCGTTCTGCCGGGCCTCCTCGTGCATGCCCACGCCCGCGTCGTCGACCATGATGCACACCCCGTTGGGCACGGTCTGGAAGTTGATCTCGACCGTGGTGTGCGGCGGGGAGTAACTGGCGGCGTTGTCGAGGAGTTCGGCCACCGCGAGGGCGACCGGCTCGACGGCTCGGCCGATGACGGCGACATTGGACTGCATCCGGATCTCCACCCGGAGGTAGTCGCGGATGCGACCCTTCGCACCGCGCATGACGTCGTACAGCGGTGCGGCGGCGCGCTGGCGGCCGGTCCACCCGCCGCAGAGCGCGGCGATCACCTGGGCCCGGCGGCCGAATTGCGAGTTCATGTGGTCGATCGCCAGGAGATCCTGGAGCAGTTGCGCGTCGACGTAGTTGTTCTGCATGTCGGAGATCGCCACCTGCTGTTCGCCGGCGAGCGCCTGGAGGGTGCGCATGGCGGCCTTCAACGCGTTCTTGGCCGAATGGTCGGCGCGATCGCGGGCGTCCTCGACGGCGGTGGTGAACATCTCCACGACCGTCTCGATGCCCTGCGCGTAGGGGGTGGCGCGCAACTCCTCGTGCCGGAGCAGCGATCCCTTCAGTCGTTCCCCGGTCTCGACCAGGGCCGGCAGCAACACCCGGACGACGTTGTCGATCTCGTCGTCGCGCATGCGCACATCCTCGGCCAGCAGGCGATTCCTCTCCCTCAGGTCCCTGACGGTTATTCGGCTGCGGGCCACGTAGACGGCCGCGGCACAGGTGCCGGCCACCCCGTACCAGAGTGCGGGGTCCTGTACAAAGTTCATTCCCACGGTCCTCGTCGCGCTATCAGGCGGGCAACGGCACGCGCAGCGAGTCGATTTCGGCGTCGACCGGGTACGCGAGGCACGCCACGCGGTCTCCGTCCGGCGTGTCGCGGAGTGCGCGACCCGCCCGCTGCACATATCACTCTCCGCTGCTCTCTCGTCGATGGGGCGTAGCGAGTGTAGTGGCGTCGACTTCCCCGTTCCGGGGCACGACGACACTTCTTCTTTCACGTCGACTACACGTGGGTGATCATTCCCGGGATCGAGTTATATGTCCGGTATATCGAGCCATGGCGACCGAATTCGATGCGCCCGTCGGCGGGGACGAATATTCGGAACGCCGGTCGGACGAACGTGGGAAATGGCTTGAATCCAACGGTCATTCGGAGCATTGCGGCCATTGCACCCACCGAATTTCGGGCAGGTCGCGAGATCGGCGGCGACACGAGACCCCGACCGGCGGACCCCGACATCCACGGCCGACGCACAGGCGGGGAAGTTGTTGTGAGGATGTTCACGCATTGGCGACCCGATCGACACAACTTCCCGACGAATGCCGGGGATTCGGACCCACACCCGGATCCTCCCGAAATGGCACGAGGCCCGACACGGGTGCGTCGGGTGTTGTCACCGGGGCCCGGGGTCGATTGCCGGCCTTGCACGAAGCCGCCGAACAGGCCGTCCCGGCGGGCGTCCGGGTCTCATCGCGGGGTGCTTGTCGTGGTGTTGCCTCGGTGGGGGCAGGCGAGGCGGGACAGGATTGCCTGGGCCATCAGGTCCTCCGGGCCCTTCAACGCGTTCGCCAGGGTGTGGTCCGCGGGGAACACCGCCTCCGCCGCGACGTTGTCCTGGACGATTCGGGCCAGGTTGTCGAGGGCGACGAAGACGGGGTCGGTGGGGGGTTGGGCGGTCGGCAGGTCGATCAGGTGCGAGTCGGCCGTTGCGGGGTCCATGAAGCGCCTGATGATGATCGAGTTCTGGTTCAGGGCGGAGGTCGTCCAGATCGACAACACGACGACGTACAGGCCGGGCCAATCCGCCGGGCCGACTCGCTCCCGCCAGCGGGTCAGCAGGGCCTCGACGCCCTCGATCTGGGCCTGTGCCGCGTGTTGGATGTTGGTGCCGATGTCGTCGGTCAGCCGGCTCGTGTAGCTCTCGAACGACGTCGTGTCGACGGAGCGGCGGCGCAGGCACGCGTCGACGAATGCGAGCGACCTGTCCAGGATCCGGGTGCTCGCCGCTGCCAACTCCGGTGCCAGGTGGGCGTCGCCGAGTTGTCGGCGGGCGGTGGCCAGGGTGTCGGCGAAGGACTGGAGCGGGGCCTGCCAGCCGGTCGTTCCGGGGTCCTTGAAGGCCACCATGGCCAGGTCGTGCGGGTCCCGGCGGGCCGAGCCGGGGCGATCCGGGATCCGGGGGTTCAGGTAGGGGGCGATGATCGAGTGGATGCCCAGCGGCGCGTGGGCGATCGACTTGGCCAGCTCGAAGACGTCGGATACCGGGTGCACGGATTCGTGTTCGGCGTTGTGGACGAGCGTGTATCGGCCGCCCCGGTAGTCGTTCTGGACGACGATGACGGGGGCGAGATGTCGGATCAGCTCGGCTCGGAGCGCGTCGTAGTGCGCCCGGGTGTCCGTGTCGATGGCGAAGATCGCGTTGCGGGCCCGGAGTTGCTGCGCCGGCGGACCCGGGTCGCCCGAGGCGCGGGCGCTACCGAGGAGCGTCACGGCGCCGACGGTGCCGGCGCCGCCGAGGAATTCCCGTCGGGTGGTCAAGGTCCGCCCTTCCCGTTCGAGTCTCCCGTGGACCGGGCCCGGCGGATCACCCCTGCCCGTCGTCCTCGTTCTCGTCGTCGCTGTGGGCGTAGAGCTTCAGCACCGGGACGCCCACCTTGTGCCGGGCCCGGGCGGCCCAGTCCCGGTGGAAGAACTCCTCGACCAGGTGCGGGGCGGTCAACACGATCACCTCGTCCGCGCCGACCTGGTCCACCACCGATCGCAGCAGGTCCAGCGGGTGGCCCTCTACCACCTGGCCGACCGCCTCGGAGCCGGCCTCGCGCAGCAGCCGGAGGGTGTGTTCCAGTGCGAGCGCGGCGGGGCGCAGGGAGTCCCGGCCCTCGGGTTCGTCACCCTCGTGGGCCGCTTCCTCCAACTCTCCGAGCACGACATCGTCGATGGTGCGCAGGAGTCGGTCCTCCGCACCCCGAGGGTTCATCAGGACGACGAACGACATCGCCTCGTCGTGCAGGCCGGTGACGAACTCGACATCCAGTGCGGACAACGGTTGCTCGACCATCAGGACGCTCGTGAACACGGCAGACCTTCCCTCGGCGCACCCGGACCGGCGCGGACGGAGAGTAACGATACCGACACCGACCGCTCGCGAGGCGGCGCTCCCGCAACCTCGTGCCCGGCGCGTTGCCCCGAGCGGCCGCGGTCTCGGTCAGGCGGTATCGAGGGCGGTATCGAGGGCGGAATCGGGGGCGATGTTCGTGGGCACTTCGAGGCCCTCGCGCACCAGGCCCAGCAGGCGGCGGCCCTCGTCGGCGCCGCCGCCGGCGATGCACAGGCCGCCCGCGACGGCGAGCAGGTCGTCGGTCGTGACGGTGCGGCGCACGGCACCGGCGGCCTGGGCCCGGATCAGGAGCGGCTCGGCTGCGGCTCGCAGACTGCGGTGCCAACGGTCGAACAGTTCGGTGCGCTGGTGCGCCGCGTCGTGGGTGGCGGCCAGGGCCAGCGGGCGTTTGTCCGCGACGTGTTCGATGAAGGCGCCGAGCCAGACGAACAACGCCTCGGCGGGTGGGGTCGGTGCCTGGGCGAGTGCCGTGCTCTTTTCGCAGAGCGCGGCGACTTCGTCCGCGTAGACGGCGGCGAGCAGTTCGCTGCGGGTGGGGAAGTGCCGGTACAGCGTGGCGTTGCCGACGCCGGCCCGCTTGGCGATGTCGTCGAGCGCCGCGTCTGGGCCGTGCGCGTCGAAGAGTTCCTTGGCCGCCGCGACCAGCCGCCGGGCGTTGCGGGCCGCGTCGGCGCGGGTGCGGCGCGGTGTCCCCGCTGCCGGGTTTTCCGTGTCCGCCATGCCGCACCGCCCTGTCTTCACGGTCGACCGGGGACTTCCCCGGTTAACCTAGCACTCGGAAAACGGGGAACTCCCCGATTGCATGCACCCATGTACCCCTCGACCCGTGACCCCTCGACCCGTGACCCCTCGACCCGTGACCCCTCGACGCCGTGACCTCCGTGACCCCTGACCGCTCACCGCATCCGCGAGAGGAACGACCGTGGCACTGAACGCCGAAGACCGCGTCACCATCACCGACCTGATCGCCCTGCACGGACACCTGATCGACGCGGGCGAACTCCTGCGCCTCGACGAGTTGTTCACCGCCGACATCGTCTACGACGTCACCGACCTGGGCGGAGCCGCGATCGAGGGGCTCGACGGCATCCGTCGGGCCGCACACGCACTCGGTGCCGGCAACCCCGTCGCGCACCACGTCACCAACATCGTGCTGACCCCGATCTCCGACACCGAG
This sequence comes from Embleya sp. NPDC005971, assembly GCF_040629175.1. Classification (NCBI taxonomy): domain Bacteria; kingdom Bacillati; phylum Actinomycetota; class Actinomycetes; order Kitasatosporales; family Streptomycetaceae; genus Embleya; species Embleya sp. NPDC005971. The sequence continues at coordinate 7,362 of NZ_JBEXUX010000004.1, forward strand.
GTGACGGCCCGCTCCAAGGGCCTCGGTATCAACGTCGACGGCACGTGCGGCAGCGTGACGTACGAGGACACCGTCGTCACCACGGACGACGGCTGGCGAATCAGCCACCGCAAGGTCCACGCCCGCCGGGTGCCGTTGGACGGCGTGTGGGCCCGGGACGTGTCGTAGGCGGGTCGGCCGCGGCGGTGCCGGCGGGACGCGGGTCTTGGAGCGGTGTGGTTCGTGGGCAACTACGTGATTGTGTACCTCGAACCGCTCGACCATCGGAGGCTTCCGTGAGCAAGTTCCCGCGACGCAAGAGCAGTTACAGCGCCACGAGCAACTGCGTCGAAGCTCGGCTGCGGCGCGAGAAGGGCGTCGAGGTCGGCGATTCCAAGCTCTCGCCCGCCGCTCGCCGGCTCACCTTCACCGACTCGACCTGGACCGCGTTCCTGACCGATACCCGACGATCGCGGGGCTGAGCGCGGCATTTGCCCCCGCCGCGCTGGGTCGGCGGTCGTCGAGCCCAGCCAGGACGACGCCGCCGATGATCAGGAGGCCGCCGGCCGTCCGGGCGGCGGTGGGCGTCTCGTCGATCAGCAGCCAGGCGAAGCCGACACTGGCGACGACTTCCAACAGGGCGACGAACGAGGCCGTGCGTGAGCCGAGTCGGCGGCTCGCGGCGGTTCCCGTGGTGTAGGCCAGGGCGGCGGTGACCAGGCCGAGCAGGAGTACCGGCAACCACCAGGGCACGCGGCCGGTGGTGTAGTCGGCCGGCTCGAGCGTGGCGTGCATCGGCAACAGTCCGACGGCCGCGAGGGCGAGCAGGGTGATGGTGCCGAGTACGAGACCGGCGCCGGTCAGGGCCACCGGCGGCAGGCCGGTGTCGGTGTCCGCCGAGATGAGGAAGTACGCCGTCAGGCCCACCATCGCCCCGAGCGCCCAGGCCACGCCCGACCAGGCCAGGTCGGCGCCGGAGAGCAGGTCGACGGCCAGGACCAGGCCGGCGGCGGCCAGGCCGGAGCCGGCCAGCGTGTACGGGCGCGGTCGTTGGCCCCGGCGCACCCACAACCACACCACGACGGCGGCCGGGGCGGTGTACTCGATCAGCAAGGCCGGCGCGACGTCCATCTCGGCGACCGCGGAGAAGAAGCAGAACTGCGCTCCGGCCAAACCCAATACGCCGTACACCAGCACCACGTGCGCCTGCGCGCGCAGTTGCCGAACGCGGCCGCGCAGGGACACGGCCGCGAACGGCGCCACCACGAGCGCGGCGAGGCCGACCCGGGCCAGCACGATCGCTCCCGGACTCCAGCCGGACGAGAGCAGCCCGCGGGCCAACGATCCCGACAGGCCGAAGGACGCCGCGGAGACGACGGCGAGGAAGAGGCCGCCGCCGAGGGCGCCGGAGGAGGTGCGTACGCGCGACACGTCATCGGCCATACGGGTCATAGGCCATGACATTACGAGGCGCTATGTAAGATGTCAAAATGATTTTTGGTCATGACACCGAGTCCGCCCTCCAGGCAGCCGTGGCGCTGACCAACAGTGCGCGGGGGTCGGACACCCTCACCACCGTCCGGGAGTTGCGGGCCTGGTACACCGAGCACGGCTACACCGGACGCCGGGACGGCGATGCCGCCGAACTCGCGAGCCTTCGGGCGTTGCGGCCCGTGCTGCGGGAGTTGTTGACCGCCGACCGCGAGCACGCCGCGAGCCTGGTGAACACGATGCTCGCCGAGGCCCGCGCGCTCCCGCAGCTCGTTCGGCACGACGACCAGGACTGGCATCTGCACGCGGTCTCCGCGGACGCGCCGCTGGCCACCCGGGTGATCGTGGAGACCGCGATGGCGATGACCGACGTGGTGCGCGTCGACGAATCGTCCCGGCTGTTCCTGTGCGCGGACCAGGGCTGCGAGGGCATCGTCCTGGACCTCACCCGCAACCGTTCCCGCCGCTATTGCAGCACTACGTGCGCCAACCGCAACGCGGTGGCCGCCTACCGCGCCCGCCTCGGCGCGCGGCAAGCGGACGGGCCTTGATCCGAAGCTCCGAATGGTGGTTCACTGCTTGCATGGCCTACCGCAAGACACCGGCCGAACACGACCGCCTGAACGCGGCCCGCGAGCACCTGGTCGAGCAGGCCACCACCGTGGTCGCCGAGCTGGGCTGGGCCAACGCCTCGGTGACCGCGGTGGCCGCCGCCGCGGGCATCTCGGCCGGCTCGGTCTACCAGCACTTCCCGTCCAAGGCCGCCTTGGCGGTCGAGGTCTTCCGCCGGGCCTCCGGGCGCGAACTGGAGGTCCTGGGCCGGGTCCTGCACGACGGCGACGGCGACGCCGCGGCTCGGCTCGCGCACGGCGTCGCGGTGTTCGCCCGCCGCGCCCTGGAACGCCGCGGCCTGGCCTACGCACTGCTGGCCGCACCCGCCGAACCCGCCGTGGGCGAGCAACGACTGGAGTTCCGCCGCCGCTACCGGGACCTCTTCGCGCAGGTGGTCCGCGAGGGCATGGCCGCCGGCCTGATGCCGGCCCAGGACCCGGAGGTCACCGCCGCCGCCCTCACCGGCGCCATCGGCGAGGTGCTGATCGACCCACTGGCCGCACCGGCCGAGGAGGCCGTCGAGGACCTCGTGGCCGCATTGACCGCGATGTCCCTGCGCTGCGCGGGCGCCCGCGTCGACGCACGTCCGATCGATCCAGGAGGTTCCCGATGCCCGTGACCGCAACGCCCGCGCCGCGCAGCAACCCCACGGCGCGCACCCACGAGGTGAGCAACCAGGCCCCACCGCTGGTCGGACACGACGTCGCCGACGATCCGGTGCTGCTGGAGGGCATCGCACGCGAGGGTGCCCAGTGGTACGAGGCGGACCTGCACCGGGTCGGCCGGCTCGCGGGCAGCGAGGAGGTGCAGCGCTGGGCGGAGCAGGCCAACCGCTGCGAGCCGGAACTGCGCACGCACGACCGCTACGGCAACCGCATCGACGAGGTCGAATTCCACCCCGCCTACCATCACTTGCTGGACGTCGCGGTCCGCGAGGGCCTGGCCGGGGCCCCCTGGGCGGATCCGCGCCCGGGCGCGCACGTGGCCCGCGCGGCCGGATTCATGGTGTGGACCACCGCCGAGGCCGGGCACGGTTGCCCCGTCTCGATGACCTACGCGATCGTGCCCGCGCTCCGCGCCACCCCCGAACTGGCCGCGCTCTACGAGCCGTTGCTCACCAGCCGCGATTACGATCCGGGCCTGCGCGCGCCCGCGGCCAAGCGCGGCCTCCTCGCCGGCATGGGCATGACCGAGAAGCAGGGCGGCACCGACGTCCGCGCCAACACCACGACCGCCACCGAACACGCCGACGGCACCTGGCGGTTGCGCGGCCACAAGTGGTTCACCAGCGCCCCGATGAACGACCTGTTCCTGGTGCTCGCGCAGGCGCCCGGGGGCCTGTCCTGCTTCCTGGTGCCCCGGGTGCTCCCGGACGGCAGCCGCAACACCTTCCGCATCCAGCGCCTCAAGGACAAGCTCGGCAACCGCAGCAACGCCAGCAGCGAACCCGAGTTCGACGACACCGTCGCGTGGTTGGTCGGCGCCGAGGGCCACGGCGTGCGCACCATCATCGACATGGTCACCATGACCCGGCTCGACTGCGTGCTCGGCTCCGCGTCCGGCACCCGGGCCGCCCTCGCCCAGGCCGCCCACCACGTGCGGCACCGCTCGGTGTTCGGCCGCAAGCTGATCGACCAGCCGCTGATGCGCAACGTGATCGCCGACTTGGGCGTGGAGTCGGAGGCCGCGAGCACGCTCGCGCTGCGCCTCGCGGGCGCCGTCGACCGGTCCCGACGCGGCGACACGCACGAACGCGCCTTCCTGCGCACGGCCATCGCGGTGGCCAAGTACTGGGTGTGCAAGCGCCAGCCCGCGGCCGTCGTCGAGGCGCTGGAATGCCTGGGCGGCAACGGCTACGACGAAGCCTCGGGCCTGCCCAGGCTCTACCGTGACGCGCCGCTCAACGGCATCTGGGAGGGCTCCGGCAACGTCCAGGCCTTGGACGTCCTGCGCACCCTGCACCGCGAACCCGAGTCGCTCGCCGCGTTCGCCGCCGAAATCGACGCCGCGTCCGGTGCCGACAGCCGCCTGGACACCGCCTGGCGGGCGCTCCGCGACGAACTGGTACCGACCCGGGACCTCGAACCGCAGGCCCGCCGGCTGGCCGAATCCATGGCCCTGGTCCTCCAGGGCTCCCTGCTCGTCCGGCACGCGCCGACCGCCGTCGCCGACGCCTTCTGCGCCTCCCGACTGACCCCCGAACGCGGCCTGACCTTCGGCACCCTGCCCGCCGGCCTCGACCTCGCCCCCATCCTGGACCGGTTGCCGGGACGCACGGACTGACCGGGGGAGCGGGGGCGGCCTCCCGCCGTGCCGGGAGGCCGCCTTTCGTGCGTGTCGGCTACCAGCAACCGGCCGCGAAGGACACGGTCGCGCAGAGCGGGCCGGACAGCAGCCAGGTGCTCCGGGCGAACTTGCCGGTGTGCACGTCGCCGCCGGAGATCATGGTCAGGTCGATGTCACCGGACGGGTGCACGACGCCGGGCAGTTCCTCGCGCAGATCCTCGTCCTTCCAGGCGCGGATCAGCTCGTCGATGTCGTTCGGGTTGCTCATGGACGGTCCTTCCTTCTCAGGGCGTGAGAACGGCGCTGGTCGCGCCGTCGCCTCCGGAGCGAGCCGGGGTTGCCGGCGCTCCGGTGGAATGTGGGCCGAACAGGTCGGCGTAGTGCCCGCCCAGGGCGAGCAGTTCGGGGTGCCGGCCGCGTTCGACGATGCGGCCCGCGTCGAGCACGAGGATCTCGTCGGCGTTCTCGATCGCGGACAGCCGGTGCGAGACGACCAGTCGGGTGATCTCCAGCCGGTTGAGCGCCGCGTCGACGGCGCGTTCGGTGGCCGGGTCCAGGTGGCTGGTCGCCTCGTCCAGGATCAGCAGCCGCGGGCGGTGCACCAGGGCGCGGGCCAGCGCGACCCGCTGCCGCTGCCCGGCCGACAGCGCCACGCCGCCTTCGCCGACGTTCGTCTCGTAGCCCATCGGCATCCGCCGCACGTCCTCGTGCAGGCCCGCGAGTTCGGCCGCGTGCTCCACCTCGGACCGGGTCGACTCCGGGCTGCCGAGCGCGATGTTGTCGGCGATGCTGCCGTCGAACAGGGACAGGTCCTGGAGCACGGCACCGCAGTGCGTCCGCAGCGCACGCAGATCGAGCCGCTCCAACGGCACGCCGGAGAGCAGGACTTCACCCCGATCGGGCCGGAGCAGTCCGAGCACGAGCAGCGCCAGCGTGCTCTTGCCCGAACCGGTGCGCCCGGCGACCCCGATCTTGCGTCCGGGGGGCAGCGCGAGCGAGATGTCGCTCAGCACGGGCGCGGCCTCGCGGTCGTAGCCGAAGGTGACCCCGGTCAGCGCGACACCGATCGGTCCGCGACCGGGCAGCCGTTCGTCCCCGCCGCGCTCCGGCTCCGAGTCCAGCACGTCGTACATGCGTTCCACCTGTGCCCGGACCAGTTGCAGGGACTGACCGGCGCCGGCGAGCGAGTTCAACGGCTCCAGTACCGCGATGGCGACGGCGTTCGCGGCGAGCATCACGCCGACCGGCATCGCGCCGTTCAGGACCAGCCCGACGCCGACGGTCAACAGCACCAGCGGCGAGATCACCCGGAGCGTGCCCAGCGCGGCGTCCACGGCGGCGGAGGTGCGCCCGCGCCGCAGGCTCGTCTGCTGGTGCACCTCGAACAGGGCGCTCCAGCGGCGCAGCGCCCGGCCCTCGGCCCCGTTGGCCTTCACCGGCAACACGGCGTCCAACGTCTCGACCAGATAGCCCTGTTCGCGGGACATCGCGGTGAGTTCGCGCTGCGCGAGTCTGCCCTGCCGACCGTAGCTGCCCATGATCACGGCCAGTTGCAGCCCGCCCAGGGCGAGGGTGACCAGGACGTACTCGGGTGCGAGTACGGCCAGCCCGATCAGATAGCAACCGAGCATCGACGCGTCGAGCGCCACCATGAGCAACTGGCCGGTCAGTGCCTCGCGCGCCGTGGTGACACTGGCCAGGCGCAGCAGCAGGTCGCCGCGCGAGCGGCGCAGGAAGAACGGCAGCGGTTGGCGCAGCAGATGGGTCATGAAGCCGGGGGTGAGCACCGCGTTGGCCCGGGTGCGCAGCGTCACCACGACCCAGCCTCGGGTCAGGGCCGTGATCGCCTGGGCGAGCGCGACGATCGCCACGCCCGCGATCAGGACCGGCAGCAGATCGTGGCGTCCGTCCGGCAGCAGGGTGTCGACCACGTAGGCGGTGGCCAACGGCAGGGCCAGGCCCACGCCCTGGAGCGCGGCCGAGGCGAGCAGGATTGCCGCCATCGGCTTTCGGGTGCCGGGCACCGCCAGCACGTCCCGCAGGTAGCGCGACATCGGCCAGTCGCGCGGCCGTCCCAGCCGGCGGGTGAACCCGGGCGCCGGGGTGAGGCGCAGGTGGATGCCGCTGTAGTCGGCGGCGAACTCCGGGTGCGAGACGCGCATGCGTCCGTCGGCCGGATCGGCGAGGTAGGCCCATTTCGCCGTGCGCCGTTCCAACACCACGAAATGCCGTTTGCGCCAGAACAACATCAGCGGACCCGGCGGCAGTCGGTCCGGTTCGGCCCGCTCGACCCGTGCGGACAGCCCGAGTTCCCCGGCCACCTCGATCAGCCGGCCGACCGAGAGACCGTCGCGTCCGGCCTCCAGCAGTCGCCGGCCGTCGGCGGTGGTGGTGTGCCGGCCGAAGTACGAGGCGATCATCGCCAGGCAGGCGATGCCGCATTCGGTATCGGTGAGTTGTTGGCGCAACGGCACCCGCCGGGTCCGCCTCCGCAACCAGGTGAACAACCGCGCGATCGCCGGCAACAGCAGCCCCGATCGGTGGCGCGACGGCACCGTGCCGAGTGGAGTGTTCGACGTGCTCACCGCACGCTCCCGCGGTTCTCCCGCGGCGGCCGGAGCAGCAGGAGCGAGGGCACCCGCTCGGGGTCCGCCAGGCGCAGCAGCCCGTAGCCGATCCCGGCCAGGCCGGTCATCAGCGCCGGGGTCTCCACGTGCCCGGGGGTACCGCAGCGCGGGTCCTCCCCGATCGCGGCCGCGGCGAAGGCGATCGGGTCCGGACCGTCGTGGAGTCCGCGTTCGCGGGCCGCGAGCACGAGTTCGGCGTTGCCGAGCGTGCCGTGGCACAGGCAGTGCGCGGTCGGGACGTGCGCGCCGTGCACGGTCGCGGACAACGCGAGCCGCAGATCCTCGCGCAGCACGGGTATCTCCCGCAGGCCCAGGACGTCGGCCCGGGCCAGACCGATGCCCGGCGCGCCGTGGCACCAGCCGTACATGTGCGAGAGAGGCGCGTCCGGGGCACGTGGGTCGCGCCGATGATCGGGCCAGTTGCGCCACTCCGGCCGATATTCGGCACGTTCGTAGGCGAACGCGGCCAGCGCGGCCTCCCACATCGCACCGTCACCGGTGACCGCCGCGAGTCTGGCCAGGGCCCAGCCGATGCCCGCCGCACCGTGCGAGAACCCGAGCAGGGGAGTCGGATGCGCCTCGTGCCGCCAGGCGATGCCCTCGGCCCGGGCCTCGGCACGTGTCATCAGCCGGGCGCCGCGGTCCAGGGCGATCTCCAGCGCCTGCGCCGAGCCGGTGCGCGCGTGCACGGCCAGGAGCGCTGCGATGGTGCCCGCGTCGCCGCCGAGCACATCCGGCGAGTACGCGCCGTCCCGGGTCGACCCCCGCGCGATCAGCCGGACCACGTCGGCCGGCGGCGGCACCCGATCCTCGCCCGCACACGCGCCGATGTGCGTCAATGCGTACGCCACCCCGGGCAGCCCGGCGAAGCCGGCGGCGCCGCCGAGGGCCGCAGCCGGCCCGTCGAGCAGCCGGGGCAACTGCCACAACGCCCGGACCGCGAGGTCGAGATGACGTCGCTCGCCGGTGAGCGCGCCGAGCCTGGCCAGGAACACCGCGATGCCGACGGCACCGTCGTACAGACCGCCGCCCGTCGGCGCCACCTGCCAGCCGGAGTCCCCGATCCGGGTGAGCCCCAACCAGGAGACCCGATCCCCCTGCCGGATCGCCGAGGCGGCCAGCCGGTCGCCGATCCGGGCGGCCGACTCCAGGCACGCGGCCGCGGCGGGGGCGGCCGAGGGACGGTTTTCGGTCGTCGCCGGGCAGGTGCGGTCGTATGTTCGCTCGACCGCCCCGACCTTGGGCCGGGTGGCCAGGGAGGCCCGGATCACCCACTCCTGGCGGTCCCGGTCGGCCGGACCGAAGCCGGCCAGTTTGGCCCGGGCACGTTCCAGCGGGCTCTGCGCGAAGTAGCCCGCGAGCCGCTCGCCCCGGCCGGTCCACAGATCACGCGAGTCCGGCCGGGCACCGAAGATCGGCACGTCGCCCTCCCACAGATCCGCCTGTTCGTAGGGCACGAGGCGGGCGAACTGCGGGTCCGGTCGCGACAGTGCCCACAGGAAGTCCTGGAAACGATCCCGATCCAGCGCATCCCGCAGCAGATCCGGATGGGTGCCCTCGTCCAACAGCGTCGCGTAGACCTGGGTCGGTCGCAGGATCGCCCGCACCTGCATCCCGGCAAATCTCGCCAACAATCCGCTATCGCCCAGCAGTTCGTCACGACATCGAGCGAGGACGCCGTACCCGGCGCGGAACCCCTCGACCAACTCATGCACGTAGTCGGTCGGTTCGGCCGGACCGCCGGCCAGCGTCGGCCGGTTGTCCGCGCCTTCGAAGACGGATCGGGTCCGCACCAGGCGCATCGTGTCGGTGCCCAGATCCTCCCAGTCGGGCGCCGCGAACGGCAGCGCGGCGCCGCGATCCCCACCGACCCCGCCCATGTCCAACTCGCCGAGCTCGCCCGACAGCACGATGGGCAGCAGCCCCACCCGCAACACCGACGACATCAGCACCTCGGCCGCCGGATCCCGGTCGTCCACGCCGAGCAGCCGGTGCGGATGCAGCAGCCCCTCCAGATCCAGGAGCACCGGTTGCGCACCGTGCGCGATCAGGTTCTCGTAGTGGAAATCGGCGCCCTCGACCGCGTGCAGCAGGGCCAGCAGGGCACCCAACCGCCGGTAGTAGTCCCCGACTTCGGCAGCCGAGCGGCACTCGGCGGGCTCGACGAACTCGATCCACCCGTACGCGAGACGATCCAGCGCGGCGGGAACCCGCAGTCCCATCCCGCCGATCCGCTCGTCGAACCACGCCAACACCTCGCGGAAGCGGACGTGCACCCCCATCGGCCGCGGCTTGTAGACCAGCCGCTCCCCACCCCGAAACCGCAACACGGCCACCGCCCGGCCACCCCCGTGGGTGTCCCCACCACCGAGCACGATCGAGACGGGGTCTCCGATGTCCCGCCCGCCGAACAGGGCGGACCCGATCGCCTCGCGGTCGGCCCGCAGACGCCGGAACACCTCCGTCACGGCGGTGACCGTCTGATCGGTACGCCGGGCCGACAGCCGTGCCAGGACCGGGTATTCGAAGAACAACGCCTCGCGTCCGGCCCGGGTGGCGAGTTTCTCGACGAACGACCCGAAGCGTTCCCCCGAGGTGTCCCCGGGGAGGCGGCCGCCGACCCGCATCACGTTGAGTTCCAGGACCAGCGTGCGCAACGCGGCCACCACGAGCGACCTGCTCAGCGCCTCGCCGATGTCGCCGCACAACGCGTCCGCGCTCTGCGGGGGCAACTCGGCGCGCAGCCGGTCAAGTGCGTCGGCCACGAAGGGGCGCACGATCGACACGACCCCGCCGCGCCAACCCTGCGCGGGGTCCCACGCCGGTTCGTCCCGGTCCAGCACCCGTTCCAGGGCCTGCCACCATTGGGGCACCCGCCCGGCCCGGTCGGCCAGTTGCTCGGTGGGCTCGGCCAACAGCGCGAACAACCCGGCCTCGTCCCACCCGTCACCGAGCAGCGCCAACCGCTCCGTCAACCATCCCGGGTCGGCGCCGCGCCAGCGTGCCAGTCGGCGGAGCGCCCGCTTCTCGGCGTTCCCGGCGGCCTCGCCGCCCAGCGCCGCGCGCTCGACCAGATTCAACGCCCGCGCCCACGCCGGAGCGCCCAACACGGGCAACCCGTGCGGTGCGTGGGACGAGACGGTGACATCCGGCATGAGGGCCCCCCAGGCGCCAACGGTCACAGACGCACCAGCCCGATGCGCGGGCTCATGTTTTCAATTGGATGGCTGTCCAGTCAACAAAAAACTGCACCGACGGTGACCGAAGATCACCCGAAGGTGAGCCCTGGGTCCTGAGCCCCGCGTGCTGAGTCCCGAGCCCTGAGCCTGTGCGCGACGCTCGGCGGCACCCGCAGGGGCGACGAGCCGGGGCGGCCGAGGCGACTTGTGCCCCACGTCGCCCGATGCGACCGGGTCGGGATGTCCGCCGGATCGCGGCGCGGTGTCCGGATTCGCCCCCCGGCCGGCGTCGCGTACAACCGATGGTTGTGTCCGCCCGCCGGCAGGTTGTTTGCTCTCGTCGCCCGCCACTCGCTTGGATGCCGATGGTCCGCAATCGCGGGTCGGGGCGGCGAGGGGTGCGTGGGGTATGGCGGGTCGGCGGGCGCTGGGGCCGAGGTTCGGGCGGTTGTGGGCCGCGTATGCCGTCAGCGCGTACGGCACCTCGCTCGGATTCGGCGCGTTTCCGCTGATCGCGGTCCTCGTGCTGGACTCCGGGCCGGGGCAGGTGGCGGCGCTGGCCGCGGCCGGGCGGGCGGTGGGGGCGCTGGTGGCGGTGCCGCTCGGCCCGTGGGTGGAGTTCCGGCGCAAGCGGCAGGTCATGGTTGCGATGGACCTGATCCGGTTCGCGGCGTTGATGAGCGTGCCCGCCGCGTTCGCGCTCGGCCGGCTCGGCTTCGCCCAACTGCTCGTGGTGTCCGTCGTCGTCGCCGCCGCCGACATCGCCTTCAAGGCCGCCGCCGGCGCGTATCTGAAGACGCTGGTGCAGCCGGCGGACCTGCTCGTGGCGAACAGCCGCTTCGAGTCCACGACATGGACCGCGACCATCGTCGGACCACCGCTCGGCGGCGCCGCGATCGGCGTGTTCGGCCCGGTGACGACCGTGATCGCCGACGCGGTCAGCTACCTGCTCTCGGCGCTGGGCATCCGCTCCATCGGCGGGACGGAACCACGCACCGCCGCACCGCGGTTGCGTGCGCGTGACCTCCCCGAGGGGTGGCGGCACATCCTGACCCGACCCGCGCTGCGCCCGCTGTACCTCAACACGATCGTGGTCAACGGCCTGATCATGGCCTCCCAACCGCTGCTCGCCGTGCTCATGCTGCGCGATCTCGGCTTCGCACCCTGGCAGTACGGGCTCGTGTTCGCCGCCCCCTGCATCGGCGGCCTGCTCGGTGCCCGCCTCGCGCAGCCACTCGTGGCCCGGTACGGACGGCACCGGGTGCTTCGCACCGCCGGCGCGCTGCGCGCGTGCTGGCCGCTGGGCCTGGCCTTCGTCCGGCCCGGCCTGCCCGGGATCGTCCTGGTCATCGTCGTGCAACTCGGCCTGGTGACCTGCTGCGGCCTGTTCAACCCGGTACTGGCCACCCACCGGCTCGAACACACCGCCCCCGACCGGGTCGCCCGCACCCTGGCCGCCTGGTCGGTCAGCACCAGCATCGGCATCGCGGCCCTGACCGCCGGCTGGGGCCTGCTGGCCGCCGTCACCGGCCCACGCACCGCGATCGCCGCCGCCGGCCTGCTCCTCCTGGCCACCCCACTGCTGCTCCCGCGCCGCGAGAGCGTGTCGCCCAAGGACAGGGAAGAGGCGGTGAACCCGATCGGCTGAGGGGTGCCGGCAGCCGGCGCTAAAGGCCCGAGGTGCGCAGCCGCTCCGCCGGGCGGGGTGGGGTCGGGTCGGTGATCGGGAGGTCGTACATCCGGAACAGCCGGGCGCGGACCGCGGCCAGCGGGTACGTCTCGGGGTAGACGGCCAGCTTGAAGATCACGCCCTCCAGGACGCTGCGCAGCGTGGCCTCCTCGGCGCCGGGGTCGGCCGCGCCGCGTTCGGCGAAGATCGCCCGGATACGATCCTCCGCCTGCTCCAACGCGGCCATGTTCGCCTGCTCGGCCTTGGCGTACGTGGCCCGGGTGGCCGGCTGCAACATCAGTGACAACAGGAGCCGTTGCACGTCGACGCCGGCCGCGGCGCCCTGCAGCGTGCGGTCGATCAGACCGGCCAGGCGTTCGTCGGCGGTCCGCTCGCCCGGCGGCGGCGCGGTCGCCCCGTACATGGTCTGCAACGCCTCGGACAACAACGCTTCCAGCAATTCGTCCTTGGTCGCGAAGTAGTAGGTGACCAGGCCCCGGGCGACCTCGGCGCGGGCGGCGATCTGGGAGATGGTCGCGCCGGTGTAGCCGCGCTCGGCGAAGACCACGAGCGCGGCGTCGAGGATGCGCCGGCGCGAGCGCTCACGCATTTCCTCGTTGGCCGAGGTTGACCGCGGCACCGCCCCACCCCCTCATGTCACCCGACCGTTCGGCCATTGTCTCCGACGCGCCGCCCCGGCCCACCGCCGGACCGGCCGATACGCACGGAGCGGCCGAAAACCGCCCACCCGCGACCGTGTTCGGGAGCTGCGGCCGGCCATGGCATCCGCGCCGGCCGGGCCTGGGCCGAACCGGTCGGCGGCTGCCGGTTCAGGCAGTGGGCACCGGGACGGCGGCCTCCCACGCGTAGCCGTCCGGGTCGGTGAAGGGTTCGGTGGTGCCGGCGATGGTGAGGCGGCGTGATCCGGTGCCGTCGGCGGGGACGCCGACGTCCTTGGCCAGCGCGCGGCGCCGGTACAGGGCCGGCTTGATCTGGCTCGACCCGGCGGCGAACTCGACGTAGACGCGGCTGAAGCTCTTCGCCACGACCAGGCCCTGGTCCACGTAGAACCGCTTGCTCGCGATCACGTCCGCGACGCCCAGCAGGAGCACGATCTCGTCGATGTCGCGGGTGGCGGGGCCGCTGTTCTTCTTCGCCGAGGTGGCGACCTTCCAGATCGTCCCGTCCGGTGCCTGGACGACCCCGCCGTACCCCCAGAGCGACTTCGCGGCGGGCTTGAGCGAGGTGGCGCCGGCGTCGAGAGCCGCGTCGATCAGGGCGTCGACGTCGGCCGGCTGGGCCACGGTGAGCGCCATGACGAACCCGCGGAAGCCGGTCGAGGGCGCGTCCGAGGCCCGCAGACGGAGCTGCGTGTGCAGACCGAACGCGGTGGTGTAGAAGCGGTGGGCGGCCGAAGGGTCGGCCACGTCGAGGGTTACCGAGGTGATTGCCATGCCCACCACGCTAGGCGCGACCCCCCGACCCGAGCTTCTCGAATCCTGATCGATCGGATGGACCGATCGATTCGACCGATCGATTCGACCGTCGGGTCGACGGGGGCTCCGGCCACGGCCGCGAGCACACGTGGCAAGTACCTATGCGTGACCGATTCCCCGTCGTTCCCGTCTCCCTAGTTTTGGGGTCACCGGAGGGAACGACCACCGAGTGGAACGAAACCGAGGAGCGCAGCATGACCGCCTACGCCATCGCCCGCCTGCAAGACGCCGCCCCGCACCCGGAGATCGCCGACTACATCGAGCGACTGCCCGCCACCTTCGCGCCGTACGGTGGCCGCTTTCTCGTGCACGTCACGCCGCACGAGGTCATGGAGGGCCGCTGGTCCGGAAGCGTCGTGATGATCGGCTTCCCCGGGATCGCCGAGGCGCGGACCTGGTGGGACTCACCCGCGTACCGGGAGATCGCGCCGCTGCGCTCACGGCACATCAAGGGCGACATCATTCTGGTCGAGGGCGTCCCCGAGGACTACGACCCGGGCGCCACGGCCAGGGGCATGCGCGAGGCACTGTCGGCGGAGTAGTCATCACGGTCGGTCGGGTGGTCCGGCGGGCAGGCCCTTGACTTCCCGATCGGTTAGCCATTGGCTAAACTGCGGTCGATGTGCCGCCCGCCCCACCCTGGCGGCCCCCGCGCCGTGCCCGGCGCGGCCGTTCCCGCGGCGGCCGGCCGATGACCACCATCGCCGCACGGCTCGTCGCCCGCCTGGCCGAACTCGGCATCGAGCACCTGTTCGGCGTGCCCGCCGACTACAACCTCGACTTCCTCGGTGTTCGCCGACGAGTCGCCGGCCATTCGCACGCTCGCGGAACTGGTCGGGCGGGAGTGGGAGGCGGGGCCGGCATCGGACCCGGCCCGGGACCGGTACGACCCGCGGGTCGTCGCGGCGACCTCGGTGCTCGCCGTGCCGGCCTGGAGCGTGTTCGCCCCCTACGTGTTCCCGGCCGCCGGACTCGCGGACCGGGACCCGGACGACGTGCACGCCGAAGTCCTCGATCTGTTGCGGGACATGATCGCCACGACCGGGCCGGGCCCGGACCGCGGAAGCACGGATGTCGGGCCCTGAGGCCGAGGACCCGCACCGCGCGAGTTTGTGCGGCCGGCTATTTCGGGTGGGGGTCGGTGGTCTCGGGGCGGGCGACGGTGCGGTCGCGCCAGGCGTTTTCCCACTGGCGGGTCAGCGCCGGGTAGACGATCAGGTGACGGAACGGGGCGATGCCGGCCATGTACAGCCGGCCGAATCGGCCGTTGGGCTTGACCAGGACCGCCATGCGCAGTTCGTACTCGCCGCTGTCGCCGGACACCGGCGCCCACCCCAGGTGCATCACCGTGTGGCAGGTCTGGTTCGCCAGTTCCTGGGCGGCCTCGTCGGCCAGTTCGTACATCGGGGTGAACGGCATCCCGCGCGGCGCGGCGGTGTCCACGGTCTCGGCGAGGTCGGCCGGCAGGCGGTCGTGCAGGGGCGGAACCCGCGACCCCAGGCTCGCCTTCGGCTTGTCCCAGCCGAACAGTGCGCCGAGCTTCCAGCGCAGCGCGAACAGGAACCGGACCGGAGCGCTCTGCTTGCCGAATCCGCCGTCGCCGCGCAGCGCGGCGAGCATCACCGGGAAGTCGTTCGGCCCGGCGCCGGCGGTGCGGTAGGACCACACGTCCTCGATCCGGAAGTCGCTGGTGAACTCGTGGATTCGCCAGGGCTGTTCGGTGTGCGCCGAGCGGGCAAGCCTCATCGCCGCCGCCTTTCCTGCTGGGTCGGGATGGCGTGTCCCCACCTGTTATACGCTTGCGTATAGATCAGGGCAAGAACGAATATGCGGTGGCGTATATCGGACCGGAAGCGAGGTGGGACACCGTGGGCGTTGCGCGCACACCACGTGAGAGGTGGGTCGAGGAGGGCCTGCGGGCCCTGGCCGACGGCGGCCCGGACGCGGTCAGGATCGAGGTGCTGGCGAAGCGCCTCGGCGTCACCAAGGGCGGGTTCTACGGCTACTTCGCCGACCGCGACGCGCTTCTGGAGGCGATGCTCGACACCTGGCAACGGGAGTGCACCGACGAGGTGATCGAACAGGTCGAGCGCGAGGGCGGTGACCCCAGGACCAAGGCCCGGCGCGCCGGCAAGCTCACCTTCTCCGACGACCGACTGCTCCCGATCGACCTCGCGGTCCGCGACTGGGCCCGGCGCGACGAGGCGGTCGCCGAGCGCCTGCGCCGCGTGGACAACCGGCGGATGGAGCTGCTCCGCGAGATGTTCGGCACCTTCTGCCCCGACCCCGACGAGGTCGAGGCGCGCAGCCTGATCGCCTTCTGCGTGGCGATCGGACACCACTCCCTCGCCGCCGACCACCAGGGCCGCAGCCGCACCGACGTGCTCGCCCGCGCCGCGGCCCTGGTCATGGACTGCCCGCGCGACGCGTAGGGCGCCGGCGGATCACCGCGGGGCGGGACGGCGGCCCGCGGCCGGCGACGGGGTGACCGAGTCCGGAGCGTGAACGTGACCGTGCCGTCGGCCGGTTGCCCGTCCCCGACGAGCCCGGCGGACGGGTACACCCACCCGCCGCCGTGGTGACCCCGGCCTCGTCGCCGCCCCGGGCCCGCGCGCGGGTGTCCGGGGCGGCGCGCTATACGGTGGGTCGATGATCATTTCGCTGCCGCCGGGCGAGTTCCGCGCGTACCTGTTCGACTGCGACGGCACCATCGCCGACTCCATGCCCCTGCACTACCGGGCCTGGAAGCAGGCGCTCGACGAGTGGGACTGCGCCTTCCCCGAGGACCTGTTCTACGCCTGGGGCGGCCGGACGGTGGCGGGCATCATCGCCTCGCTCAACCAGGAGCAGGGGCTGGACATGCCGGTCGAGGTCGTCGCGCAGCGCCGCGAGGCGCTCTTTCGCGAACTGCTGCCGCAGGTGACCCCCGTGCCGGGAGTGCTCGCGCACATCGACAACGCCTGCGGACGCATACCCACGGCCGTCGTCTCCGGCAGCACCCGCGATTCCGTCACCGCGTCGCTGAGCGCGTTGGGTCTGTCGGACCGGTTCGACGTACTGGTGTGCGCCGGCGACTACACCAGGGCCAAGCCCGATCCCGAGGGTTTCCTCAAGGCCGCCGAGCACCTGGGCGTCGCCCCGCGGGACTGCCTGGTGTTCGAGGACACCGACCTGGGGATCCAGGCCGCCGACGCGGCGGGCATGGCCTCGGTGCGCGTGCCCCCGCCCCGGCGGGGATGAACGACACACCTCGCATCGGTCGCCGGGCCCGGAGCCGACGCTCCGGCCCCGGGCGGCGTCACAGTCGGTCGAAAAGCCCGAGCAGCGCCCGTGATACCGCGGTGTCCGGATCCGCGAGATCCAGCACCACGTCGAAATGGTTGCGATCCGGGACGACCAACAACTCCGTACCCCAGTGCGCCGCGAACGCGCGGGACTGCTCGGTGAAACCGCTCGCCTCGTGCTGCGCGAGCACCGTGACACCGGGCACCCGAGGAGGCGCCCCCGGCACGAGCGGGCTCAGCGCGGCCGCGCGCTCCTCGTCCAGGGTCAACCACGCGTTGGCCCGGGTGCGCACCAGCGGTCGCACGTCGAACAATCCGCTGATCGGAAACCCGGCCGCGACCACGTCCTCGGGCAACCCGACCGCCGCCTGCCAACCGTCGACCAGCGTCATCGCGGCCAGGTGGCCCCCCGCCGAACTGCCGCCCACGACCACCCGCGAACGATCCAGCCCGTGGCGCGGCCCCTCGCGGTACACCCACGCGATGGCCGCACGCACCTGCCGGGTGATCTCCTCCAGGGTCGCGGCCGGCGCGAGCGTGTAGTCCGGTACGACCGTCGCCACCCCGCGCTCGGCCAACATCCGCGCCCCGAAGGCCGAGTCCGCACGCGACAACGCCCGCCAATAGCCGCCGTGCACGAACACGAACACCGGACGCGGCGCCGTCGCCGACCCCGGCCCCCACACGTCCAGCCGCTCCCCGCTCGCGTCGTCGTAGACCAGCCCCGTGGTGCCGGGCAGGCCGGCGACCGCCGCCGCCGACTCCGCCCGATAGCGCTCCATCAACCGGGCGAATCGCTCCGGTCCCACCGTCGCCCGCGCGTCGTACGCGACGTCCAGCTCCGCATCCACCGCCGTGTTCGTCATGCGCCGGCACCCCGCGCGAACTCCACCGTCGCGGCCGCCGGCCCGGCGGTGACGTGGTGGTCGGTCCCGTGTGTGCCCGGGGTCACGGTCGGCATGGTCCGGTACTTCCTTCCCGATCGGCAGTGCTCGACAAGCATCAGGCAGCCTCTCGGGTCGCGGCATGCCGATCAAATGCCGGTCTCGGAGAGAGTCATACCATGATCGATATGGGCCTGCGGTGCCGACGCGGTGCGGACAGGATCCGGCGCGCCGCCGAGTGCGTGTCCCGGCGGCCGGTCGATCGTTTGGCGACGTGAGACTTGTTCCGCACCCTCGGAGGGAATGCCCATGCGCCGAATCTGTACGGCGGCTGCCCTGGCCATCACCGCGTTGACGCTGGGATCGACCGCCACCGCCCACGCCGACCGGCCCGGGCCCTCGGTCCTGGACCGGGTCACCAACCTGGACCCCGCCAACCTGGGCCACATGGTGGACGGGCCCACGCAGAAGGCGACCGGCATCGTGACGTCGTCGAACGCACAGCCGTGACCTCGCCGGCGCCGGGTCGCCCCGCGGGGCGATTCCGGCCGGTCGGTACAGTACCCGGATGGTGAACCCACGGGAGCAGATTCTTGCCGAGCTCGGCGTCAAGGCGACCATCGTGCCCAAGGTCGAGATTCGGCAACGGGTCGATTTCCTCAAGCACTACCTGAGGTCGACCCCGGCCAACGGCTACGTGCTCGGGATCAGCGGCGGCCAGGACAGCACCCTGGCCGGCAGGTTGTGCCAACTCGCCGCCGAGGAACTGCGGGCCGAGGGACACGAGGCCGAATTCGTCGCGGTGCGGCTGCCGTACGGAGTGCAGGCCGACGAGCACGACGCGCAGATCGCGCTGGAGTTCATCGCGCCCGACCGGTCGATCACGGTCAACGTCAAGCCGGGCGCGGACGCCGTCGCCGCCGAGGTGGCACTCGGCCTCGCGGAGCAGGCGGGCGACCCGGCCGGGCTGCGGGACTTCGTGCGCGGCAACCTCAAGGCCCGCGAACGCATGGTGATCCAGTACGCGATCGCCGGCCAGGCCGGCCTGCTCGTCGTGGGCACCGACCACGCGGCCGAGGCGGTGACCGGCTTCTTCACCAAGTACGGCGACGGCGGCGTCGACATCACCCCGCTGACCGGACTGACCAAGCGCCAGGGCGCCGCGCTGCTCCAGGAGCTGGGGGCGCCCCCGAGCGTGTGGGAGAAGGTGCCCACCGCCGATCTGGAGGACGACCGACCCGCACTGCCCGACGAGGTGGCGCTGGGCCTGACGTACAGCCAGATCGACGACTACCTCGAAGGTCTCGACGTCGCTCCCGAGGTGGCCGCGAAGCTGGAATCGATCCACCGCGCGACCCGCCACAAGCGCACGGTCCCGGTCACCCCCCTCGACGACTGGTGGCGCTAGCCGATCCCGCCGACGAGGGGATTGGGCACCTCGGTCCACGCGTCGCCCGGGCGGCCCGGGTTCAGGCGCATGCCGGTGAGGGCCTTCGTCGGTAGTGGCCGGGTCGACAGGGCCTCGACGTCGTCGGTGTGGGCGAGGTCTCGGGTGAGCGCGGCGAGCAGTTCGCGCATCGTGTGGGCGTTGCCCGCCAGGGGGCCGAGGGTGCCGGTGATCAGCGACCCGAAGAGCTTGCGTCGCAGTTCGCCGGCGTCGTCGGTGACGGGTCGCCCGGTCAGCGGTGGTGGGGCGATCCGGTGCCGGCGCAGGCGGGCCGGGCTGATCCGCACGTCGGCGATGTCGCGGTAGACCAGGCGCACCGGGTCGCCGGCCCGGTCCACGATCACGAGCAGGTTCTGGCCGTGGGCCTCCAGGGCCACGCCCAGGTCGAGCAGGTCCAGGCAGACCGAGCCGGCCAGCCGGGCGAAGGCCAGGACCGCAGCGGGCGAGCCGGCGAACGCCGCTGCGGGCAACACCCGTTCGCCCGCCTCGTGGTCGGCGTGGGCGCCGGGCGACTCGCGCAGCACCGCCGCGAGGTCGGCGGTGCCGGCACTTGCCGCGGCGAGCGTGCGGGTGATGTGCAGGCGACCGTCGAGGCGGCGCGCGAGCCGGTCCAGGAAGGCGGACACCGCGACGGAGTGCGCCACCGAGTGCTCGGAGATGTCGCGCACCGAGGAGGTCAGCCGAGCGCTCAGGGCGGTCTTGACGTGCGGGCCGCCGGCGAGCGGGGCGAGGGTGCGCAGGGACATCAGGGGATGCGCCGGAAAGCCCGGCCGGACGGGGGTGTCGGGCAGCACGTGCCGGGCCTGCCAAGGGTGGACCGGGACGAGTACGGTGCGCCCCTCGCGCAGGTGGGCCGGCCAGTCGCCGACCACCAGGGCGTCGGCGGTCGCGGCCAGGCCCAGTTGCACCACCGGCCGATGCTCGGGGGCATAGGCGAGTTGCTCGCCGGCGGTGAAGCCGGGTCGGGAGCGACACCCCGGGTGGTAGGGGTGGCCGTCGACGACGCGCTGTTCCCACTCCCAGTCGTTCCCGGGCGGATCGCGCGGGGTCGGTGTGGTGCGGGAAAGGGCGAGGGAGGCCGTGCTGTTGTCGAGTTCGACGGCGAACTCCGGGCCGTGCGGCACCCGTAGCGCGCGGACCAGCCGAGCCGGGTGATGGTACGCGGTGCCCGCGAGCACCACGACGGTGGTCGAGGGCCGGGTATCCCAGGGATCGGGCGCCGGGCCGTGCGCGCGTCGGCCGTCGGCCAGGTGCAGCACGACCGCGTCGCCGGCCCGCTCGTGGCGCACGACCCAGGGCAATCGGTCGTGCACCAGGCCGCGCCACAACCGGCTCAGCACTGCGGCCCGGGCGCCGGGCAGCGCCGCCTCGTACGCGCCGAGCCGATCCGGCGACGCCGTGCGCAACTGGTCGGCCAGGAGCCGTTCACCGATCGTGTGAAACAAGACCTGCTCCCCATTTACGGTCCGTACAGTGAATGACCGTGAACATCCCAGTCTCCGTGATCGACGACATCGCGGCGGGTCCACTGCTCAATTGCCTGCTGCGCGAGTTCGGCGAACCGATCGGGGAACCGGGCGCCGGGCGCCGGATCCACCGGTTGCGCGGCGGCGGGCTGCTGCGGGTGCGGGAGGGGCGGCGCCCGGCACAGCCGGAACGACGCGTGGGCCGGGCATGGCAACGCCTGAGCCACGGCGGCCTGGTCGCGTTGGTGGGAGAGGTCCTGCGGGAGAACACCGGGCGCGCCAATGCCGGACTCCTCGCCGAGATGGTCGACAGCCGGGATGTGCTGGCCTCGATCCTCGCGGCCCGAGTGCGCGCCGAGCCGCCGGCGGATCGATATCTGCGCTCCGAACAGGCCCTGCTGGTGGGGCATCCGTACCATCCCGCACCCAAGGCCCGCGGGGGCGCGCGCTCCGGCACCTGGTTGCGGTACGCGCCCGAGGCGCACGCCCGCTTTCCGCTGACCCTGCTCGGCGTGCGCGAGGACGTGCTCGTGGGCGAGGGCGATACGCGTCGCCTGGACACCCTCGGCGTGGCGCCGGCCGGATACCGACTGCTGCCCGCCCACCCGTGGCAGCTCGAACTGGCGGCGCGGCGACCCGAGGTGCTGCGCGCGTTCACCGACGGACGACTCGTGGCGCTGGGGCACACGGCGGTCGCGGCCCGACCCACCGCGTCGGTACGCACCGTGCATCTGCCCGCCGGCGCCGGGGTGGACGACGTGTTCCTCAAGTTCAGTCTGGACGTACGCATCACCAACGACGTTCGCCGGCTGTGGCGGCACGACCTGGTCAAGGTGTGTCGTACCAACACCGCGGTCGCCGCGGCGTTCGACGCGCTGCCGGGGCCGGCGGCGTGGTTGCGCGAGAGCGGCTACCGCACCGTCGGCGGACTCTTCGAGACGTTCGCGGTCCTGGTCCGGGAGGGGCTCGGGCGGCGGGTGCTGCCCGGGGCCGCGGCGTTGCTCGCGGCCGCGCTGACCGAGGACTTCGACGGCAACCCGCTGGACCGGGTCACCGACCCGTGCCGATGGTGGGCGGCCTACCTGCGCCACGTGGTGCCGCCCGTGCTGGAGGTCTTCGCCCGGCACGGCCTGGTGTTGGAATGCCACCTCCAGAACACCCTGATCGCCGTCGACGGCGAGGGCCTCCCGGTGCAGGCGATCTTCCGGGACGCGGAAGGCGTCAAGGTGCTCCGCGACGTCGGCCGGGCGGTCGGCTGGGAACGTCTGGTCTATTGCCTGGTGGTCAACCACCTGACGGAGATCGCGAGCACGCTCGCCGAGCGCTTCCCGCACACCGCCGACGCACTGTGGCCGGCCGTACGCGCGGAATTCGAGCGTGCCGCGGACGAGTACGAACTGCCCGAGGCCGCCGACCTGCTCACGACGCCGACGCTGCCCGCGAAGGCCAACCTGTCGCTGCGCTGGGGCGACGCCGACGGCGCGCACTCCCACTTCATACCGATGCCGAACCCGCTCCGCGGGCAGACGGCAGCCCACCTGCCGCAGCGGACACCCGCTCCCGTCGGCCCGCTCACCGACGGCGACCCGACGGTCCTGTGCGAGGGCGCACCGGCCCCGACGCGGTGACGCCGTTTACGGCGTCGAGCGCGTCCGGGTAGGCGCGCAACACGTGCAGGGGACGGGTGGTACCGGTCGACGACCACGGCACCCCACCTCGGCCGGGGCGATGCGAACCGGGGTCATGGGGGTGGGGTGGCGGGTCGCTCGGACGCGGCGGCGTAGCGGTGGGCCAAGAGGGCGAAGGCGGCCTTGAGTTCGGGTGGTCCGACGACCTCGATGTCGGCGTCGAAGCCGCCGACGGCGGCGGCCAGGCCGGGCCAGGACCACGAGCCCAGCACGAGCCGGCAGCGGTCCGGGCCGAGTTCCTCGACGATTGCCTCGCGGGCGTACCGGGAGACGGCGGCGGCGGGCAGGTCGAGGATCACCTCGCCGCGGCACGGCCACTCGCCGGAGCCGTCGGAACCCTGGAAGCGGCCGGCGACGAAGGTGGCCACGTCCCCGCCGGGCAGCTCGCGTCGGGCGAAACGGGGCCCGGTGGGGACGCGCGGGGTGATCCGGTCCGCGCGGAACGTGCGCCAGTCCGCGCGATCGAGGTCCCAGGCCACCAGGTACCACCGCCCGCTCCAGGTGACCAGATGGTGCGGCTCCACCCGACGCGGCGGGGGCTGGGCGGGGTCGCCGGCGTCGGTGGCCGACGGGTGCGCCGGGGCGTAGTCGAAGCGCAGCACCTCGCGGGCGTGTACGGCGTCGCCCAGGGCCACGAGAACGCCGCCGTCGACCGGCGAGCCCGATCGCGTCGTGGGCCGGCGCACGGCGGTGACCTGCAGGACGTCGATCCGGCGGCGCAATCGCGGCGGCATCACCTGGCGCACGGTGGCCAGCGCCCGTGCCGCGGCCTCCTCGATCCCGACCCCGGCGGTGCCCGCGATCTGCAGGGCGACGGCGAGGGCGACGGCCTGCTCGTCGTCGAACAACAACGGCGGCAGTTCGGCGCCGGCGCCGAGTCGATAGCCGCCTTCGGGTCCCTTGAAGGCCACGATGGGGTAGCCGAGCTCGCGCAGGCGATCCACGTCCCGGCGCACGGTGCGTGGGCTCACGTCCAGCCGCTCGGCCAGCAGCGCGCCGGGCCAGTCCCGGCGTGCCTGGAGCAGGGAGAGCAGCGCGAGCAGACGGGCCGAGGTCTTGGGCATGCCTGCATTGTTCCCCGAGTAGAGGACACTACCTGGCCGCTTCTGTTGGGATCGTTGTCTCATACCGATCAGCGATCACCCGGAACGACCGGAAGGACCGATCACCATGACCGACACGACGCCGCAGCCCGCCACCCCGGACGCCGAGCGCGCCGACCTGCTCGCGGCCCTCGCGACCGCGCGAAAGCACCTGATCGGCACGGTGCAGGGGCTCGACGACGAGCAGGCCCGCGCCTGCCCGACGGTCAGCACGCTGTGCCTGGGCGGGCTGATCAAGCACGTCACGTCCGTCGAGGAGACGTGGACGCGCTTCGTGGTCGAGGGCCCGACGGCGATGTCCTACGACCTGCCCGAGGGGGTCACCTGGGCGGACTTCGCGGCCGGCACCGCCCGCGAGATCCCACAGTGGGCGATCGACCGGGAGAACGGCTTCCGGATGTTGCCCGGCGAAACGCTCGCCGGGATCCTCGAGGACTACGAGCAGGTCGCCGCCCGGACCGACGTGCTCGTCGCCACCCTCCCCGACCTGTCCGCCACGCACCCGCTGCCGGAGGCCCCCTGGCACGAGCCGGGCGCGGCACACAGCGCGCGCCGCGTGCTGATGCACATCGTCGCCGAAACCACCCAACACGCGGGCCACGCCGACATCCTGCGCGAGACCCTCGACGGACGGACATCCATGTAGGCGGGGACGCGGCCGGCCCGCCGGGCCGGCCGGTCCCGGGCCCGGTCCTCGTTTCCGACGTCCATTCGATCCGCGAGCGCCATGCGCTCGATGAGGGTGCCATCAGATGAGTCCGACAACCATCCTCGACAACCGTGCGCTCAACCGCGCCACGCTCGCTCGGCAGTTGCTCCTCGATCGTGCCGAACTGCCCGTGTCGGACGCCGTCGCCCATCTCGGCGGTCTACAGGCGCAGGAACCACAGGAGCCGTTCGTCGGACTCTGGTCGCGGCTGCACGCCTTCGACCCGGCGACGCTCTCCGACCTGCTGATCGGGCGGGACGTGGTGCGGACCCACCTGATGCGCCGCACCGTGCATCTCGTCACCGCCGCCGACGCCCTGGCCTGGCGCGCCCGCCACGACGCCATGTTGCGCCAACGGGTCCTGGGCACCTACCGCACCGACCTCGACGGCCTCGACCTCACCGAACTCGCCGCGGCCGGACGGGCGATCATGGCCGACGGCGAGCCCCGCACGATGGCCGAACTCACCCGCGCCCTCGCCGAACATTGGCCGACGACAAACCGGCGCGCACTGGGGGAGATGCTGATCGCCGCCCTCGTGCCGATGGTGCAACTCCCGCCGCGCGGGCTCTGGCGTACCAGGGCGGGAGTACGCAACGTGCGACTCGCGGCCTGGCTGGGCCGCGACATCGACCCGCTCGACCCGGACGGTGCCGACCTCGTGGGTCAGGCGCTGGTACGGCGCTACCTGGCCGCGTTCGGCCCCGCCGCCACCGCCGACCTGCGGGCCTGGAGCGGCCTGGCCGGACTCCCGGCCGCGGTCGCGGCCATCCGCCCGGAGCTGGTCGCCTTCCGCGACGAGCGGGGCCGCGAACTGCTCGACCTCCCGGACGCGCCACGCCCCGACCCCGACACGCCCGCCCCGGTCCGGTTCCTGCCGGCGTTCGACAACGCGATCCTCGGCTACCACGACCGCAGCCGAATCATCGACGACGCCCACCGCGGCCTGTCGGTGGCCGGCGCCCGCGTCGTCCTGGTGGACGGCCGAGTCGCCGCGACCTGGACCGTCGAGACCGACACCGTGGTCGTCACCCCCCTGGCCCCCCTCTCCCGACCCGACCACACCGCTCTCACCGAACAGGGCCGAGAACTGGCCTCGTTCCTCTCCGACCACGCCACCGACGGAGTCCGCATCACCGCTGTGTGAACGCCGCGTCGCCCGGCGCCGGAGAAACAATCGCCCAGGGCGGACGATCATGCCGCGGCCCCGGAACACCACCGGCGACAACCACCGGAACCGCGTCGGCGGCAGTAGGTGATCGGCGAGCCCCCGTAGCCTGGTCCGAAAGGGTGGGCGGTCGGGAGAGAGTGGGCACGGCGTGTCGATCGGGCTGATGATCGTTCTCGGTGTTCTCGGATTGATCGTGGTCGGGCTGTTGTTCGCCGCGTTGATCGGGGCGACGTTCGGGCGGCGGGCCCGGGCGGGCAGGCGGGCCGGTCGGTACACCTCGCGGCCCGGGAACTCGTCGAGCAATTGGTGAGGTCGGGTTGCGGGTCGACCCCCGGCCCCGCTTCGGGGCGGACGGTGCCGGGAGCCGGTACCGCCCGTCCCGGCAGCGGGTCGACGGCAGGTCAGTAGTCGACGCGGTCGGGTTTGGCGAGCCATGCGTCGAAGGGGGCCGTACGGTTCGGCAGGTCGAGTTGTTCGACCCGGGTCGGCCACATCGACCTGGGCTTCTTCTCGAAGAGGTCGTAGAACTTGCGGTCGTCGAAGCCGGCCACCGCGGCGTCGTGCCGGTCGGCGGAGTAGACGATCCGGTCGACACGCGCCCACAGCGCGGAGGAAAGGCACATCGGACACGGCTCACACGAGGTGACCAGGACGCAGCCTTCGAGCGAGAAGGTGTCCAGTTGCCGGCAGGCGGCGCGCATCGCGCTCACCTCGGCGTGCGCCGTCGGATCCAGGGTCGCGGTGACCCGATTGTTGCCGATCGCGACGATCTCGCCGTCCTTGGCGAGCAGCGCGCCGAACGGACCGCCGCCCTTGGTCACGCTGTCGGTGGCCAGCCTGATCGCCTCGTCCATCCAGGCGCGTTCGAGGTTGTGGGTGCTTGATTCCTGGGCGTGCGCGGTCATCGTCACTCCTTTGTCGGGGGTGGTGGTGCGGTGGGTGGGGACGCGGGAGTTCAGCGCGGTTCGATGCCGCAGATGTGCTCCGGTGCCACCGGGGTGTGGGTCAGGTTCAACCCCGTCGCGTGGCGGATCGCGTTGACGATCGCCGGGGTGGCGGAAATGGTGGGCGGTTCGCCGACACCACGCACGCCGTACGGCGAGTTCGGGTCGGCCCGTTCGATCACGTCCACCGTCATCGGCGGCATGTCCACGATGGTCGGGATCAGGTAGTCGGTGAACGACGGGTTGCGGATCCGGCCGTTCTCGACCCGGATCTCCTCCATCACGGCCAGACCGAGCCCCTGCGCGGAACCCCCGTGGATCTGCCCGACGACGGCGTCCGGGTTGATCGCCCTGCCGACGTCCTGCGCACAGTCCAACTGCACGACCTTGACCAGACCCAATTCGGTGTCCACGTCCACCACCGCGCGGTGCGCGGAGAAGGCGTGTTGCACGTGCACCCGCCGGCTCTGCCCGGTCACCGGGTCCATCGCGTACGTCTGCCGGTGGTGGTATTCCCTGGTCTCCTCGATCACGTCCTCGCCGAGCACGTCGACGAGATCGGCCAGGACACCGGTGACTTCGGAAACGATCTTGCCGCCGGCCAGCGACAGATCCGCGGGGTTCTCGCCGAACCGCCGGGCCACCCGGTCGAAGAGCACCTCGCGGACGGCCTCACACGCGTTCTTGACGGCGCCGCCGGTGATGTAGGTCTGCCGCGACGCCGAACTCGACCCCGCGTCACCGACGTCGGTGTCGTTCGGATGGATGTTCACCCGCTCCACGCCGAGTTCGCTGCGGGCGATCTGCTGCTGCACGGTGATCAGGCCCTGTCCGACCTCGGCCGCCGCCGTGTGCACCATCGCGATGGCATGGCCGCCGATGGCCTGCAACCGCACCCGCGCCGTGGAGTAGTCGTCGGCGCCTTCCGCGTAGGAGATGTTCTTGACGATCACGCTGTAGCCGACTCCCCGGACGATGCCTTCGCCGTGCGTGGTGTTGGCCGCACCACCGGGCAACTCCCGGATGTCCACCGGTTCGGTCCGCGTCTCGGGCGGCAGCGGGATGTTCCTGACCCGCTCCAGCAGTTCGGCGACCGGCGCCGGGTAGTCCAGCACCTGCCCGGTGGGCATGGCCGAGCCCTCGCCGACGGCGTTGAGCCGACGCAGTACCACCGGATCCATCCGCAACGCCTCGGCCAGCTTGTCCATCTGGGACTCGTAGGCGTACGCGGGCTGCACCGCGCCCAGGCCACGCATCGCGCCGCACGGCGGGTTGTTGGTGTACAGGCCCCAACCCTTGATGTCGACGTTGGGTACCTCGTACGGCCCGATGCCCAACGAGGTGGCGTTGCTGACCACGACGGGGGTCTTGGAGGCGTACGCACCACCGTCGAAGTACATCCTGGCCTTGACGTAGACGAGCCTGCCGTCCTTGGTCGCGCCGTGCTCGTAGTACATCTTCGCCGGGTGCCGGTGCACGTGGCCGTAGAAGGATTCCTCCCGGTTGTAGACCATCTTCACCGGTCGGGCGGTGTGCAGCGCCAACATGCAGCAGTGGATCTGCATGGACAGGTCTTCGCGGCCACCGAAGGCGCCGCCGACCCCGGACATGGTGAAACGCACCTTCTCGACCGGGAGTCCGAGTGCTCGCGCGGTCTGTCGCTGGTCCACGTGCAGCCACTGGGTGGCGAGGAACAGGTCGACCCCGCCGTCCTCGCCCGGGACGGCCAAGCCGGATTCCGGCCCGAGGAACGCCTGGTCCTGCATGCCCATGGTGTACACGTCGGAGACCACGACGTCGGCCCGTGCATTCGGATCGCCGGTGACGATCGGCTGATAGCGCACCACGTTGCCCCCGGGATGCAGCTTGGGCAGCGTGTCGTCGTGCGCGGCGCGCTCCGGGTCGGTGATCGGCTCGAACACCTCGTATTCGACCACGATCTTCTCCAGCGCGCGCCGGGCCGTCTCCGGGTGATCGGCGGCCACCAAGGCGACCGGCTCGCCCTGGTAACGCACGATGTCCCGAGCGAGGACCGGCGTATCGGCGACCTTGAGGCCGTAGATGTTCTCGCCGGGGACGTCCTCGTGGGTCAACACCGCGTATACGCCGGGGTGGGCGAGTGCGGGTCCGATGTCGATGGAATCGATCCGCGCATAGGGGTGTGGGCTGCGCAGCGTCGCACCCCAGAGCATGTCCTGCGCCCACAGGTCCGAGGAATAGGCGTACTCCCCGCGTACCTTGAGCGTTCCGTCCGGCCGCAGCGGGCTGTCGCCGATCCCGCCGGTGATCAATTCGTCGAGGTCCTGCGGGGTGCGGGCGGGAGAGGTCTGTTCGGTCATCGGGAAGCCCCCACGGTCTGGATACTCGGCGGCCCGCACCCGGGCCGGGTGGGTTCGGGCCGAGTGGGCCGGGCCGCCGGGTGGGTTCGGACGGAGCGGATCGAATTCGTGCGTTTGACAGGTGATTTGCCGATGCTCCGCGGCTCGCGCGAAACAGCGCTCCTCGATGCGGTTTCCGGCTGATCGCGGTTGGTCGGAAGCTGTGAGAAGTACACAGTCCATCCGGGGTGACCCGCCACGGGCGGAAGAAATGAAAGGCCACGCAGGCCCGGACCGGCTCTTCGTAGAGTCCTACAAGCCCCGGGTCACCGTCGACCGGGTCACCCGCACCGCGGTTCGCCTACGGGGTCCAGCGGGCGCGGAGGGTGGTATCGGGGTCCGGGAGGACGGCGGAGAGCAGGGGTGCGGATTCGGCCGGGTCCAGGGACAGGGCCATGGCGGCGCGGGCGCCGGTGAGGGTTCGGGCCAGGTCCGGGTCTTCGCCGCGGGCGACGAGGGCGGCGAGGTGCCGGGTCCCGGTTTCCCAGACGAGCCGGAACAGGTCGTCCCCAGTGACGGAGGCGAGGACGCCGGCGACGTCCGGGGAGAGATCGGGCCAGACGAGCAGGCGTGCGCGCGGGGCGAGTCGGGCACGGATCGGGTCGAGGGTGGCGGTGGTGAGTCGGTGCCATCGGGAGGTGGAGGCGAGGTAGCCCTCTTCGAGGATCACCGCACCGCGCGCGGCGACGAGCGCTGCGGTCTCCGCCCAGAACCCGGCGTCGGCGACGCGTGGCGCGGGAGCGTCGAGGTTCGGTGCGTACGGTGAGCCCACCATGGCTTCGGGGAACAGCCCCAGTTCGCGGGTGTGGGCGAGCGCGCGTTCGCAGGGGTCCGTGCTGCCGACGTAGACGTACTGGTCGTAGCCGACATGGACGAAGAAGCGTCCCTCGTCCTCCAGTCGGCACCAGGCGCCGCTGTCGCGCAGCATGGCGCGGACCAGTTCCAGCGCGGTGGCCACGGGCACTCGGGCGCCGTCGTGGTAGCCGGTGAGGTCGGGTGGGAAGAGTCCGGCCAGGCCGTGGCCGGCGGCGGTCGCGGCCGGGCCGGACTCGACCGGGCCGCCGACGCCCGGTTCCCGGATGGAGACTTCGGTGCTTCCGCTGTCCCGGGCGAAGGCGGCGACCGCGGACAGGTAGCCGGCTTCGACGGGGCCGCGGTCGCTCTCGGAGTGCTCGATGCCGGTGTAGCGACCGTACCCGTCGCGGTCGGCCGGGTCGTATTTGGTGACGCGGTAGGTGTACGGCAACACGTGGACTCCAGGTGGCGTCGGGCGAGGGGCGGCGGGGCCGTCGGGCACGAGGGTAGGGGCCGCCGGGCGTGCCCTCGGCGCCGCGAGCCCGCGTGCCTGCCGCAAGTCGCCTTCGCGGCCTTGCCGATGCGTTCGAGCGGGTGCCTTGCCGCGCGCACGAATCGGGCTCGCCGGCGGGGGAACGGCGGTCCCGGACGGTGTTCGTCGATGCCCTCCTCCCGGTTCTGCGGGCCTGTGACCGGCGGTGGAACTCCTGGTGCCCCCCGGGCGGGGATGGGCCGTCCCGGGATACCTCCGGGGCCTGCGCGGGGCCGTTGTGCGCCGAGGCCGGGGAGCCTTCGGCGGCTCGGGTGCGAAGCTCTGTGTGGCGATCTGAAGGCTTGGATGGCCGGGTGGCGTGGAGGGGATTGACATCCGGGATTCTGGAGGCTTGTAGCGGCAATTGGCCGGCTTGTATGCCGGCATACAGATCACTCGATCGGTATGATTGCGCTTGTTCTCGGATCGAGAATCGCGGCCCCGAAGGGGCCTTGTTCGGCATGCCTGCCCGCAGCCGATACCGCCCGACCACACCAACGCTCCCGTCACTCGACGGGAGCGCTGCTCGCAATGCCAGAAACGAGGGCTCCATGACCGATCCCGGCATCCTCTCCGTCGCCCCCGGGTCGCACGCCGACCGCACCGGCGGGGCGGGCGACCCCTACGACGCCGGTACGATCACCGTGCTGGACGGGCTGGACGCCGTTCGCAAACGGCCGAGCATGTACATCGGTTCGACCGGTGAGCGCGGCCTGCATCACCTGGTGCAGGAGATCGTCGACAACTCGGTCGACGAGGCTCTGGCCGGTTGCGCGGACCGGATCGACGTGACGCTCCTGCCCGACGGCGGCGTTCGGGTGGTGGACAACGGGCGCGGCATCCCCGTGGGCATGCACCCCCAGGCGAAGAAGTCCGGCGTCGAACTCGTGCTGACCGTGTTGCACGCGGGCGCCAAGTTCGACGGCGTGGGATACGCGGTCTCCGGCGGCCTGCACGGGGTCGGCCTGTCCGTCGTCAACGCCCTGTCCACCCGGCTGTCCGTGGAGATTCGCACGGACGGACATCGATGGAGCCAGGACTACCGCAACGGCGTGCCCGGCGCCGCTCCCGCCCGCCACGAGGCCGTGACCGACACCGGCACGTCAGTCGCCTTCTGGGCCGATCCGGACATCTTCGAGACTGTCGAGTACTCCTTCGAAACCCTGGCCCACCGTCTTCAGCAGATGGCCTTCCTCAACCAGGGCCTGACCCTGACCCTGACCGACGAACGCGCCGGCACCCGACCGGCGACCGGCGCGGCCGACCACGACCACGCCGGCGGGGAGCCGGGGGAGGACGGTGCGGCCCGGTCGGTCGAATACCGCTACCAGGGCGGCGTCGTCGACTTCGTGCGGCACCTCAACTCGCGCAAGGGCGATCCGGTACATCCCTCGGTGATCTCCCTCCGGACCGAGGATCCGGGGCAACTCCTCTCCGTGGACGTCGCGTTGCAATGGACCACCCGGTTCAGCGAGGGCGTGTACTCCTTCGCCAACGCCATTCACACGCACGGGGGAGGCACCCACGAGGAGGGCCTCCGTACCGCGGTGACCGGCGTGGTCAACCGCTATGCCCGCGAGCGCAGGCTGCTGCGGGACAAGGACGAGAACCTCTCCGGCGAGGACATCCGGGAGGGATTGACGGCGATCGTCTCGGTGAAGCTGGGCGAGCCGCAGTTCGAGGGCCAGACCAAGACCAGGTTGGGCAACACGCAGGCGCGGACGTTCGTGCACAAGGTCGTGCACGAGCACCTGTCCGACTGGTTCGACCGCAACCCGCTCGAAGCGGTGGACATCGTCCGCAAGGCGGTCAGCGCCCGGACCGCGCGGGTGGCGGCCCGCAAGGCACGCGATCTCACCCGTCGCAAGAGCATGTTGGAATCCACCGCGTTGCCGGGCAAGCTCGCCGACTGCCGGTCCACCGACCCGGCCGCCTGCGAGATCTTCATCGTCGAGGGCGATTCCGCCGGCGGTTCCGCCAAGTCCGGCCGCGACCCTCGGCACCAGGCGATCCTGCCCATCCGCGGCAAGATCCTGAACGTCGAGAAGGCGCGCATCGACAAGATCCTGCAGAACACCGAGATCCAGGCGCTCGTCTCGGCCTTCGGCACCGGGGTGCACACCGACTTCGACCTCGGCAAGCTCCGCTACCACAAGGTCATTTTGATGGCGGACGCCGACGTCGACGGCCAACACATCAACACCCTGTTGCTCACCTTCCTGTTCCGCTTCATGCGACCCCTGGTCGAAGCCGGGCACATCCACCTCTCCCGGCCCCCGCTCTACAAGATCAAGTGGAGCCGGGACGACACCCGGTACGCCTACAGCGACCGCGAGCGCGACAACCTCGTCGCACTCGGCGCACGCCAGGGCAAACGCCTGCGCGACGACACGATCCAACGCTTCAAGGGCCTCGGCGAGATGAACGCCGAGGAGCTGCGCGTCACCACCATGGACCCCGCGCACCGCGTCCTGGGCCAGGTCACGCTCGAGGACGCCGCCCGAGCCGACGGGCTGTTCTCCGTCCTGATGGGCGAAGACGTGGACGCACGGCGCCTGTTCATCCAACGCAACGCCCGGGACGTACGTTTCCTCGACATCTGAGTCCTCGGGAGCCGGCGCCCGACGGGGCTCAGTCGAGGATCGCCGTGGCCTCGATCTCGACCAGGTGCTCGGGGACGTCCAGGGCGGCGACCCCCAGCAGGGTGCCCGGCGGTACCGGGGTGACGCCGAGCCGCGCGGCGGCCCGACCGACGCCGGCCAGGAACAGGGGCAGCTTGTCGGGGGTCCAGTCGACGACGTGGACGGTCAGCTTCGCCACGTGGTCGAACGTGGCGCCGACCCCGGCCAGGGCGGTGGCGATGTTGAGGTAACACTGCTCCACCTGCGCCGCGAGGTCGCCGGCGCCGACGGTCACCCCGTCGGCGTCCCAGGCGACCTGTCCGGCGACGAAGACCAGCTTGGATCCGGTCGCGATCGACACCTGTCGGTACGCGTCGATCGCCGGGAGTCCGACGGGGTTCACCAGGGTGACGGCCATGTTGCCTGCCTTCGTGTACGGAGGGTCCACGGGCGCGCCCGCGCAACGCCGGGACCCGCGACCGCTCTCTTGTGGTTACTGGTGAACTGTAGGAGAGTGAGCGCTGACCTGGAAGAACGCACTTTTCGGTGACTGAGGAACCTTATGGTGACCAAGCGCGGGGACTTGCCCCACGACGCGGACCTGCTACGCGCGGACTCGCTGGCGCGGGAGATCTTCTCGGACGTCGCCAACAAGTGGGCGCTCCTGATCATCGGCGCCCTCGACCAGGGCACGCTCCGTTTCGGGGAGCTGCGCAACGAGGTCGAGGGCATCAGCCACAAGATGCTCACCCAGAACCTGCGCATGATGGAACGCAACGGCCTGATCGAGCGCAAGGTGTATCCCACGGTGCCGCCACGGGTCGAGTACACGCTCACCGAATCGGGCCAAGCCCTGCGGGCCACGGTCGACGGCATGTGCGACTGGACCCAGCGCTACCTCGGTCACATCGAGGCATCTCGCCGCAGCTTCGACGGGTGACGGGGGACGCCTCGCGGTGGCGGGGTGGGGCGGTGGTGAGCCGACTGTGGGCATCGATGATTCGTGCCCCGTCGTCGTCCCCCCGGGCGTTGTCGCCGGGGGGACTCGGTCGAACGGTCGGGTGTTACGCCTTGGGGCCCTGTTGGATTCGGACCATGTTGCCGGAGGGGTCGCGGAAGGCGCAGTCGCGGGGGCCCCAGTTCTGGTCGATCGGCTCCTGCAGCACTTCGGCGCCGGACGCCCGTACACGTTCGAAGGTCGCGTCCACGTCGTCGGTGCTGAAGACGGTCATCGGCAGGACGCCCTTGGTGAGGAGTTCCTGGAGGGTGTCGCCGTCGGACTGGGAGCGGCCCGCGTGCGGCGCGGAGAGCACGATTTCCAGGCCGGGCTGGGTCGGGCTGCCGAGGGTGACCCAGCGGAACCCGTCGGAGGCGACGTCGTTGCGGACCTCCAGGCCGAGGCCGTCCCGGTAGAAGGGGAGTGCCTCGTCGGGGTCGTTGACGGTGATGTGGCAGTACTGGAGTGCGATGTTCATGCCGTCCACGTTAGGCGGCGGCGTCGGGGCCTGCTTCTCGAATCCTGATCGGATTTCTCGTCGGCCGGGTCTGTACCTTGGCCACACACGCGGGCATCGCGGCCGGGGCGTCGTGGTCCCGGTTGCGGTAGGCGCTGGGCGTCTCGCCGGTGATCTCGGTGAACCGCGAACTGAACGAGCCCAGCGAGGTACAGCCGACCGCCATGCACGCGTCGGTCACGCTCATTCCGCCACGCAACAACGCCATCGCCCGCTCGATCCGGCGGGTCATCAGGTAGCTGTACGGCGTCTCGCCGTAGGCCGCCCGGAAGCGTCGGGAGAAGTGCCCCGGGGACATCAACGCGCGGGCGGCCATCGTCGGCACGTCCAGCGGCCGGGCGTACTCGCGGTCGATCAGATCCCGCGCCCGGCGCAGGTGGGCGAGGTTGGCGAGTTCTTCCGGGGTCATGTCCCGACGCTAGCACTGCCCGCCGACGCGGCCGGGGTGCGGCTCAGGGCTCCCGTGGGTACGCCGCCGGGGGTGTCGGCGGTCCGATCGCGAGCAGTCTTCGGGCCAGGTCGTGGGCGTGCGTCGCGAGTTCGGGCGGGTCCAGGACCTCGAAGTCGTGTCCCAGCAGGAGCATGTGCACGAGGATGGCATCGAGGGAGGCGGCGCCGCTGCGGACCTCGCAGCGGCCGTCGCCTCGCGGGATGACCACGGCCGAGGAGGCGGAGACGCGGGCACGGACCGCATCGGCCGACGCGTGGACCAGAACGCGGGCCCGATGTCGGTAGACCCGGCCGGTCATCCCCTCCTGGACGTACGCGGCCGCGTCCGGCGCCGGGCGCGGCCGGTAGCTCCAGGTGCGTGCGGCCACGTCGGTCATCCGGTCGATGCGGAAGCTGCGCCAGTCGTCGCGGTCGAGGTCGTAGGCGAGGAGGTACCAGCGCCGATCGGAGGCGACCAGGCGATAGGGCTCGACCCGTCGCCGGTGTACCTCGTTCCCGGACGGATAGTCGAAACCGGCCTCGACCTCGTCGCGACAGGCGCCGGCCAGGGTCATGAGCACCTGCGGATCGAGCGGGTCGGCGCCGCCGAAGGATTCCACCGAGGCGGAGAGCGCGCGCACCTCGTGTCGCAACCGGGTGGGCAACACGCGGTCGAGCTTGCTCAGGGCCCGCAGCGCGGCGTCGCCCGCGCCGGGGATCGCGCCGCCGGCGCCGGCGACGAGCGAGACCACGGTGGCGATCGCCTCCTCGTCGTCGAGGAGCAGCGGCGGCAGGTCCGTGCCGGGGCCGAGACGGTAGCCGCCGCCGACGCCGGGGCCGGCGTGCACCGGATAGCCCAGTGTGCGTAGTCGTTCGACGTCGCGCCGGACCGTGCGCGTGGTGACGGCGAGCCGGTCGGCGAGTTCGGGGCCGGTCCAGGCGCGGCGTTGTTGCAGCAGGCCGAGGAGGGTGAGGACGCGCTCCGTGGTGCCCCGCTCGTCGCCGTTCGCCGTGTCCATGCCGGCCACCCTGTCAGAGATCGCGGACCGAATCCGTCCGCATCGTCTGCCAGGGTGGTCGCACGGACTCGACAAGGTCCGCAGCCCCACCGCGAAACCATGGAGAACGGAGCACGACGATGAGCCGCCACGTGCAGATCACTTTCGACGCCCACGATCCTCGGGCCCTGTCGGTCTTTTGGCGCGACGTGCTCGGCTACGTCCACCCGGGGCCGCCCGGGGTCGACGTGCCCGAGGGCGTCGACCCGCTGTCCGCGTGGGACGAGTTCCTGGCGCGGATCGGGGTGCCGCAGGAGCAGTGGAACACGAGGTCGGCGATCGAGGACCCGGACGGGCAGGGCCCGCGGGTGTTCTTCCAGCAGGTACCGGAGGACAAGGTCGCCAAGAACCGCGTGCATCTGGACGTGCGCGCGGCTCCCGGCCTGGCGGGCGAGGAGCGGATGGCGGCGCTGGAGGTCGAGTGCGCCCGGCTCGTCGCGATGGGGGCGACGCGGGTGCGTCGCGACGAGCCGGCTCCGCCGATGAGCGCGGGTTACCTCGTGATGACCGACCCCGAGGGCAACGAGTTCTGCCTGGACTGACCCGGCCCCTGCCACCCGGGCCGTGCCCCCGCCGCCCCCGCCTGCGCGGCCGGGGCACGGTGCGAGGGTCCGGCCGGGGGTCGGAGCGGTCAGAGGGTGCCTGCGTCCGGTCGGTTCGACCAGTGCGTGTTGGGCGCCTCGGTGGGGCGGTATCCGTCGGCATCCCCGGTGTCGAGGACTTCGGCGATCGCGCGGAAGAAGGGGTGGCCGCCGGGCCGGTGGTCGTCCGACAGGTCCGTCGGCTGATGCCACTCGTCCAGCCGGAGGACCAGCGGGATGTCGGCCGGGATCCCGGCCCGTACCTCGCGGTCGTCGGCCAGGAGCAGCTCCCGGTGTTCCGGCACCAGGGACCGGAACACGTCTTCCAGCGGGGTCCCTTGCGCCGCATCCACCACCAGCGCGCGACCGCGGACGACGATCGGAACGCCGCCGCGGAACTGCTCCGCGTCGTCCCCGTCGCCCTCGACGTCGTCCATGTTGTCGACCCGATGGAGGAAGTCGTTCGTCGGGCCGATGTCGCCGTGGGTGAGGCAGTTCCCGAAGACATGGACCACGTCGATCAGGTTGCGGCCGCGGGGACTGTAGCCGAGCAGTTCGACGACCCAGGCCCACCTGTGCGGGTCCGCGAACAGGTGCATGCGGACGTCCACCGGATAGTGGTAGCCGTTGTCCAGGTCGGGGAACCTGCCGGTGTCGTAGGCGAGATCGAACTGGCCGAGGATCGAGGAGACGGTCTTCACGGCGCGTGATCGTACAAGGCGGGCCGGCCGGGCCGGCCCGCGGTGTTCGAGTCGGCGGGCGTGGTCAGATGTCGGCGTCGACGGGCTCGCCGGCGGTGCGTCGGTCGATCGGGCTGCCGGTGACCGAGACCGGGATTCCGTGCGGCGCGGCGTGCGTGCGGAGGTCGTCGACCAGGTCTCGGACGGCTTCGAAGGCCAGGTAGGAGAGGACGTGGCGGCGGCGCGAGCCGTTGCGCATCGTGTAGCGCATCGTGACGTAGCACATGTTGTCGAAGTGCGGGCGGATCTCGATGGCCGCGATGTCCACCCAGGCCACCCGGCGGGTGCCGAACAGTCCCATCAGCGCCGGTCCCTGCGGTTTGATCACGATCTTTTGCCGGAGGAAGTAGACGAACATGAGGACGAAGAGCACGACCGACGCGATGATCGCGTAGCGCACCCAACCGACGTCGACGAACGCCGGGACGACGCCCACGATCACCGGGACGAGGGGGATCGACATGTCCCAGCCCAACCGGGGTTGCCACAACACGCCGTCGGCCGTCACCGAGCGGTTGCCTCTGTTTCGACCCACCGGACCCCCGTTGCACACGTGCTCACCGACACCCTCACCCGGATGTCGCCGTTCGGGCCATCCTATGAAAACGGAATCACCGCCACCGCAGGGAAAAGCCTCGACTCGACCTCGGCTCACGAGGAGGACGGCTTGGGCGGATTCGCGGCGCGGGTGGCGCGGTCGCGGGCCGGCTCGGTGCGGTTGGCCACCCCGAGCTTGGCGTAGGCGTGTGCGAGGTGTGTCTTGACGGTGCCGCGTCCGATGAACAACTCGGCCGCGATCTGCGGGTTGCCGAGCCCGCGGACCGCCGGCTCGGCCACGGAGCGTTCGGCCGGGGTGAGAGCGGCCCAGCCCGTCACCGGCCGGGTGCCGCGGCGGTTGACCCGAAGTGCCCGCTCGGCGGCCTGGTCCAGGGTCAGTGCCCGGCCGCGAGCCAGTGCGGCGGCGACGGCGGGCCCGGTCGGCAGCGGCGATCGTGCGGCGAGGTAGCCGGTGTCTCCACGGGCTCGGTGCGCCGCGCCCAGGAGCAGTGCGACTCGTTCGGGCGTGCCGGCCGTCGCCGGCGCCTCCAGGCTGTCGATGCAGCCGAGGACCAGGCCGTGCCGGAGCCGGATGCGCAGCGCGTCACGATGCAGGGCGGCGGCCGCGGTCGCATCCTCGGCGG
Source organism: Embleya sp. NPDC005971 (assembly GCF_040629175.1). Classification (NCBI taxonomy): domain Bacteria; kingdom Bacillati; phylum Actinomycetota; class Actinomycetes; order Kitasatosporales; family Streptomycetaceae; genus Embleya; species Embleya sp. NPDC005971. The sequence continues at coordinate 45,226 of NZ_JBEXUX010000004.1, forward strand.
CGATCAGGTGGGCCCGCTCCGCCGGCGCCACGGCCCGCAGTCGGGGCATCGCGGCCAGGGTCGGCGAGGACTCGGCCTGCTCCAGCCTGCGGCGAGCCGCCAGGGCGTCGCCGGTTCGGCGCAGGGCGGCCACGTGGGTGAGCAACAGGTCGGGGGTGAGCGCGTGTTGCTCCCGTGCGCACCAGCGCAACGCGTCCGCGGCGGCGCCGCGCCACAGGGCCACCTGGGCGCGGGTCGCGGACCAGCCGGGGACGTAGGGGGCCGTCGACGCCTCGTCGATCACCCGCTGTAGCTCGTCCATGATCGCCTCGGCCTCGTCGAGTCGGCCGCGCAACGCGATGATGCGGGCCAGTCCCCAGGCCGCGGTGCCGATCCGGACGAAGTCGTGCAGTGGGGCGGCGGCGTCCCGGGCGCGGAGGGCGGTCTCCTCGGCCTCGGCGAGGTTTCCGGTGTGGGCCCGGCCGATGGCGAGGGCGGCCGGCGCCGTGCCGGCGATGCCTCGGTCGCCGCGGCGGAGCAGGGCGGTCGCGGACCGGTCGAGCCGGTCGAAGGCGGCGGCGTGGTTCTCGCCGAGCTGATCGATCAGGCCGACGAGTACGCCGGACGCGTCCCGGCCGAAGTCGTCGCCGACGGCCGCGGCTTCGTGATGGGTGCGCAGGGCGAGTTCACGCGCGGCGGCGAGGTCGGTGTGGAGCAGGCCGATCGCGACCAGTTGTTGCGCGAGCAGCGTGGTGCCCGGATCGTCGGTCCGGCGCCCGAGCGCCGCCGCTTGTTCGGCGGCGGCGAACGTCCGCGCGTCGGGCTCTACCACCTCGCCCACCAGGGCCAGGGACACCAGTACGCGAGCCTGGAGCGCGTCGTCGTCGCCCGGGTCGAGTGCGGCGGCCTGCCGGAGCAGGTGCAGGCCGGTTCGGTCGCCGGTGAGGTGCCACCACCAGGCCGCCGCGACGCACAACCGGCGGCCGAGGTCGGGGTCGCCGCCGGACAGGCACCACTGCGCCGCGGCGGGCAGATCGGCCCGGAATTCGCCGACCCGTTCCCGCCATCGGTCCTTGTCGTCGGCCGCCAGTGGCCGCAGGGCCCGGAGCAGGTCCAGGTGCGCCCGGGCGTGTCGGTGCCGGGCGCGGGTCTCCTCGCCGGCTTCACGCAGGCGGGCCAGGGCGTACTCGGCCACGACGGTCGGCATGCGGTGCCGGGCGCGTGGCCCGGAGACGTCGCAGACGACCAGGGACTTGTCGATCAGGCCGCGCAGGGCCTCCAGCACCGCGTCGGCGGCATGCTCCCGGTCGGCCGGCGCCCGGACCGCGTCGACGCCGAAGTGTTGGAACGGGGCGAGCCGGCGCAGCAACCCTGCTCGTCGCCGGTGAGCAGCCGATGGCTCCAGTCCATCGAGTCGGCCAGGGTGCGCTGTCGAAACGGGGCCGATCGTCGGCTGCCCGCGAGCAGTGGGCGCTCGACGTCGTCGCTCAGCATCGCCGCGATCTCGTGCAGCGAGAGGGTGCCGGCCCAGGAGGCCGTCAGTTCCAGGGCGAGCGGCAGCCGGTCCAAACGATCGCAGATCCGGCGCGCCGCGGCGCGGGCGTCGGGGTCGGTGGGGTCGGCGTCGGATCGGTCCAGGAACAGGTCGATCGCCTCGGTCAAGACCATCGGGGTGAGCCGCCAGACCCGCTCCCCGGTGATCCGCAGCGGTTCGCGACTGGTCGCCAGGACGGTGAGCCCGGGGCATCGCCGCAGTGCGACCTCGACGAATTCGGCTGCACCGGCGCGTACTTGCTCGCAGTTGTCGAGCACGATCAGCGCCGGGCCGGCCGCCAGGGCGGCGGCCACGGCGGCCGGATCCGAGCGTGGTACGGGCACGGCCGGCGCTTCGGCGACCCGCTGGGTGACCTGGTCGTCGTGGGATGTCTCGGACAGGTCCACCCACACGGCCGCGTCGGACGAGACCCGCCGGGCGGCTCGGATCGCCAGCCGGGTCTTGCCGAAGCCGCTCGGGCCGGCCGGCGTGAGCAACCGGCTGCCGGTCAGCGCCTGGAGGATCGACTCCAGTTCGGTTGCCCGGCCGACGAAGGACGACAGGTCGGCCGGGAGGTGGATCACCATGGCGAGGAGTCTGCCATCCGGCCTGCGCACGGACGGTCGCGCGGGGTGCGAAACGTCTGCCGGCGGGGGTGGGAAACCCATGCCATCGCAGGTGCGGAGGGTTGCCGCCCTCTGCCACCTCGGCGCACGAAAGATCTGCCACCTGGCAGATGTCCCGGTTCGGCTCGGCGGCCACGATGGAACCACACCGAGCGAGCAGCACGACGATCGAGAGGAACCACGGCGCATGGGCACGGCGCGACGGGGAACGGCCCGGGTTTCGGGGCCCGTTGCTCCCGGTCGCGGGCCAGGGAGATCGCGCCGGGCCACAGGTGTTCCACGTCCACGATCGAGGCGGGCGGGGCCGTGGACGTGGCGTCGATATCGGTCGAGGGCGGTGCCCGTGGCGCCGAGCCACAGGCACCGCTCTTCCATGGTGCCAATGGCCGCTCGCGTGCGGGCCGAGACGCCGCGCACGCGGGGGAGGGGTTCGCCTGCTTTGCCGGGTCGCGATCGCCGGACGCGGACGGCCCCGGGGCGCCTACGCGGCATGGCCCTTTCGGATCGAGGGCATCCGGTCATCCTGCCACGGGCCGACGGGTGCGGCTCGGGTGGCGTGGCGCGGTGGGGTGCCCAAGTGTTCGCTCAGGTGGTTGCGACCAGTAGTTCCTCGCCGCTCGATGTGCGGAGGCCGTCCGGGCGGTCGGTGAAGTAGCGGTCGTTGAGGTCGGCGGCCGATACGTGCCGGGCCTGCGGGAAGCCCGCTTCGCGGGCCAGCGCCAACATCTCCTCCGGGGCGAAGAAGCTGACGAACGGCGTCCCGGACTCCCGGGCACCCCGCACCGCGACCTCGAACCCGGCGCGCTTGTCCGGGTCGAGCAGTTGCGGCGGAAGCTGGAACGTCATGGCCAGCGTGGATCCCGGGGCAAGCTCCGCCAGTCGGCGCAGGGTGGCCGCGTTCGCCTCCCTGCTCAGGTACAACGCGACGCCCGTGGAGACCACCACCGCCGGCTGTTCGGCGTCGAACCCGGCGGCCGTCAGTCGATCCCACCACGACCCGCCCGCCTCGAAGTCGACCGGCACCAGCCGCAGCCAGTCCGGGACGCCGAAGCCGAGTTCGTCCAGCCGCCGGCGCTTCCAGACCTGGGGTTCGGGTCGGTCGACCTCGAACACCCGCAGGCGCGAGGCGATTTCCGGCCTGCGCTGGGCGAAGGTGTCCAGGCCGGCGCCGAGGATCACGTACTGGCCGACGCCGCGATCGGCCTGTTCGACCACCAGGTCCTCGATGAAGCGGGCCCGGGCCACGATCGCCGCCCGGAACCATTCGGTCAGGGTCGGGTCCATGTCCCCGCGCCGGAGCCAGTCCTCGCCGGGATCGGCCAGTCGCAGGCCGATCTCGTCCTCCAGGACGTACGGCGGCGCGTCGAGTCTGATGTGCAGGGCCCGCCACAGGGCCGTCCGTACCGCCGTGCTGTCCGGCGCCCCGGTTCGTTGATCGGCCATCACGCACTCCCCCTTCGATGCTCGGCTGTTCGCGATCAGTGCTCGGCCGGGGCCTGAATGCTCCACAGGCGCCCGTCGGGGTCGCGGACGGTCATCTCCCTGGTCCCGTAGTGGGTGTCCGCGAAGGGCGTGACCACCTCGGTGCCGGCGGCGGGGGTGAACGCATCCGCGTCCGCCACCTTCAGGACCAGCCGCATCTCGGGCTCCTTGTCCCGAGGGACCTCGGCGATGAACACGTACGGGCCGTCGCCGTTGCGGAGTTGGCCGGAGTTGTGATCCGTGGAGAACTCCAGCTCGTAGCCCAGTCCCTGGAAGAACTTGGCCGCCTTCCCCCAGTTGTGCGTCTCCAGGAGCACGGCCTCGATGCCTTCGGTGGTCATGTCAACTCTCCTTCTCGGACGATGGCTCTCGTTCGCTCGGGGTGTCGTCGAGGTAGGCGCGCAGCGCGGTGGCGACCAGCGCCGACAACGACTGCTCCGTCTCGATGGCATGGTGCTTGACCTGCTTGATCAACCCGATCGGCAGATACACGTTGAACTGCTTCACATCCTCGTCGCCCACGGGTCGATGCTAGCAAACTAAAAACCTAGATTCCAGAGCGGAAGCAGCCCGGGGCCTCGCCGTCATCCCCGCGATCGCCAACGAAGTGGCGCGTGCCTGCCGAGCGGGGCGCCGGGCTGCTCGTGCCGGCGTCCCGCTCGGAAAGCGAGGCCGTCAGTCGGCCGATTCCTGCTTGATGTAGTCGTCGTACTCCGCGGAGGTGAGCAGATTCGACATGTCGGCGCCCTTGTCGAGGGTGATCTCGATCATCCATCCCTGGTCGTAGGGATCGACGTTGACGTTCTCCGGGGACTCGTCGAGCTCCGTGTTGACGGCGGCGACCGTGCCGGTCAGCGGCATGTAGACCTCGGTCACCGCCTTGACGGACTCCACCGACCCGAACGGCTCACCCGCCTCGCGGCGGTCGCCCACCGGCGGCAGTTCCACGAAGACGACGTCGCCGAGTTGTTTCTGGGCGAAGTCGGTGATCCCGATCGCCACCCGCTCGACGCCGAGTGAACGCACCCACTCGTGGTCCTTGGTGTACTTGAGGTCTTCCGGGCTCATGCTGCGCCTCCGCGAGGTCGTGGCCGAGGTTCCCGCTCCACCGATCGGCAACCGTCGCCGAGCTTGCTACAAACACCCGGAGTTCGGTGGGATGTTCACCCGAACGTGGTGTCCGTCGGCACGTCGATCGCCACCGCCGCAGCGGCACGCGCGGCCACCCGCGCGCGTGCGGGTCCGAGCGCCGGGTGCCCGGCCGCCCAGCGCTCGGCGTCCGCCAACGCCGCGTCGGCGGCGGCGAAGTCGCCCGCGGCGGCCGAGCAGATCGCGATCAGGCACTCGCACTCGGCCCGCGTCCAGCGGCTGCGACACACTGCGGGGCTCCGCCGCCATCGATAAGCCTGGGCTGCCGCGTCGTCCACCCGTCCCTCGTGCAGATTCAAGGCGAACTCGGCCACACAGCCTCTGCTTCGGTGCGCCCGCGTGCTGCTTGCCACTGCGGGACGCAGCTCGGGCACCACCGAGGCCGCGTCGGCCCTGCCCAGGACCAGCAACATCGCGGCATATTCCGTGCCGCGATGCGCCACTCGGCGCCCCAACAGGTCGTCGTGCGGATGCGTCCGCAGCCACTGCCGGACCACCTCGACGGCCTCCGGACCGAGACCTCGGGCGAAGAGCACCATGGACACGGACTGCACTTCGAGTACCCGTCCCACGGGGGTGTCGGGAAAGCCCTGTGCCTGCGCCCGCGCCCGCTCGATATCGCCGCGACGCACGGCGCGCGTCACGCGCCTGCTCCGCGCCATGGCGGCCCGATCCGCCCTGGCGAGCAGCAACGGCAGCCCCGAGCGGGCCCGTTGCCGGATTGCCAGTCCTTGCAGGGCCAGGCAGGTCAGGACGACCGCCGCCGCGAACCCCCACGGTCCGCGGAACACCAGAAACGAGACGGCGAAACAGGCGACCGTCGAGAGCGGCGGAATCGCCCGGAGCAGGATGTGCACGAAGGGAGTATGCAACCCGCCCGACCTGTGGGAACAGGCCGCCCCCCGTTGTCGGGTCGGGTGCGTGGTTTCGTCGTGTCGGTGGGCGATTTGTGGTGTCGGGGATGGGGCAGGGGAGTGGCATGGCCTTGTTCAAGCGAAGGACCGCCGGTCGAGCCGGTGAGTGGTACTACTGCCTGAAGCACGGGACGGTCGAGGAAGGCCCCGAGTGCCGGGCCGCCGATCGGCTCGGGCCCTATGAGAGCCGGGAGGAAGCCGGTCGCGCACTGGAGACGGTGCGCGAGCGTGACGCGCAATGGCGGGAGGATCCCCGCTGGAACGACGACGGGGGAGCGGACCGGTAGGGTCCGGGACTCGGTTGTCGGGGGCGGGAATTCGGTCGCCGGGGTGGGCGGGGCGCTGCTAGCTTGCGGGCGTGGATCTCTTCTCGCGTTCGTGGACGGCGTTGCGCGCGGCGGTTGCCGAGCTCGGCGACGAGGACTTCGTCCGGCCGTCCGGCTGTGCCGGCTGGCTCGTCCGGGACCTGGTGTGCCACCTGGTCATCGACGCGCAGGATGTACTCATCACCCTGGTGACGCCGGTCGACGAGGAACCGACCCGCGACGCGGTGACCTATTGGGCGGTGTCCCGGACGCCGCCGACCGGCGAAGACCCGTTGGACGCGTTGATCGTGCGACTGGCCGCCGCGTACCGGGAGCCGGGGCTGCTCAAGTTCCACCTGGACGACGTCGGTTCCGCCGCCGGCCGAGCCGCCGGCCTGGTCGACCGGGGCCTGCGGGTCGGTACACAGGACCAGGTCCTCACCGCCGGCGACTACCTCGACGCGTATGTCCTGGAATGGACGTTGCACCACCTCGACCTGATCGCGCACCTGCCGGATGCCGCCGAACCCCCTGCGGAGGGACTGGCCCGCACGCGCGCGATGGTGGAGAAGATCGCCGGGATCGCGTTCCCCGCATCCTTCTCCGACCGGGACGCGCTGCTGATCGGCACCGGACGGCGGGCCGCAACCGCTGCGGAGCGGGCCGAACTGGGCGCATCGGCCGCCGAACTCCCGCTCTTCCTGGGCTGATCGCCCGGGCCGACGGGACCGAGTGCGGGGCGGTCAGGGGAGCAGGGTGAACGCCGCCGTCGCGCGGACCTCGCCGTTGACGACGATCTCCAACTCGCGGGCGCCGGGTGGTTCGGTGCGGGTGGTCACCGGGCGGAACGAGTGGGAGCGGGCGAGGGTGAACGTGTCCCCGGCGGCTTGCGCGACCCGCTCGGCCAGGTGGAACACGCGGCGGGAACCGTCCCGGCGGACCGCGTACTTCAGCAGCAGCGGCCCGGGTCCGTCGGCGCGGACGACGACGGTGAACGGGATGCGGTCGCCGGTCGCGACGGTGTCCGCGACCGTGAGCGATGCGACGGTGCCGCTCCCGTGGGTCGCACCGACGAGGCCGAGCGCCTCGGGATGCCCCGCCCGCAGGAGACCGCGTGCGGCGTGGCGCACGACGCGGTCGGTGTGCTCGCCGCCCTCGGCGTGCCAACGGCGCAACACCGCCAGCGCCGTGTCCGGATGGTCCTTGGCGATGTCGTTGACGTGGTTGGCGACCGAACGACGCACGTATTCGCTCGGGTCGTCGCGCAGCCGCTCCAGGATGGGCAGTGTCGGGCCGGGGGACATGAGCCCGCGCACCCGGACGCCCCAGGGCAGGCGCGGGCGGGTGCCCTCGGACGCGAGGCGGCGCAGGTGTTCGTCGGCGTCGTCGGCCCAGTCCAGGACGATCTTCAGCGCGGCGTCCGGGTAGCGGTCGAGATAGGGACGCACCGCGAACTCGGCGGTGGCGAACGGGGTGATCACGGCGAGCGTGGACATCGCCTCGTCGAGGTGCTCGATGCCCTGGACGGCGACGTAGTCGGTGGCGGGCCAGCCGCTCCACATGTCCAGGCGGGCATGCCCGGTCGCCTCCCGCAACACCCCGGCGGCCTGCGGAAAGGGCAGGTCGAGGGTCGTGTGCAGGACCCGAGCCACGTGGCCGACGCGGGCCTTGAGCTCCAACCCGTCCAGCCCGGCGAGCGCGTCGGCGACGAAGCGGTCGCGGGGGAAGCCGCCGTGGGCGGCGACGACTCCGTCGGCCAGGGCGGCGACGGAGGCGGCGTTGATCATGTCCTTGAGCGGTTGCGCCATGCGCCCAACGGTGCCAGACCGCACCGACATCGGCGGCTCCGGGCATATTTCCCGACGGATCGATGCACGGCGTGGGCGTCACCCGACGGCGGCCGTCCCGGTGCCGTCGACGGGAATGTCATATGTTTCCCGATATCACCCCGATGCCCGTGCCGTACGTGCCAGACTCCGCCTCGGGAGCAATCGTCGGTACACATGCGGACATTCGAGGCAGGTGGGCCGGCCGTGCCGATGCCTCCCGGCCGGCACCTTCAGCCCCGGCGGACGGAGCGAGCAGATGGCGTTCATTCGACCAAAGATCACCGGATTCGCGGGTGCGATCGGCTACCCCGCCGCACCCTGGCAGGCGCTGTTCCTGCGCGGCGACAAGGTGGCCGTGATCAACGAGAGTGCCCTCCTCTACGCGGGCGATCTGGCCGGCGCCGGGGGCGGCAGGCTCGACGGCGTGACCGAGCCGTATCGGTTCGCCACCGACGGCCTGCTGCAACTGCCCGACGGCCCGGACGGGTCGCGGCAGACCATGTTCCTGCGCGGCGACACCGTCCTGGTCTACGACTGGGAGCGCGGCGTCGTCCGCGACGTGCCGTGGACGCGGTACGACAACTGGGGCACCGGGCTTCCGGCCGGCTACCGCTCGGGCATCGACGCGATCCTGCTCGCGCCCGACTCGGCCGACGGAACGCCGCGTACCCACTTCTTCAAGGGACCTCGCGTCCTGACCCTGCACCCGGTGACCGGCGTCGAACACGAACGCCCGATCACCGAGGGCCCGGACCCGCAGCGCTGCGCCGGCTGGGCGCAACTGCCCGCGGACTTCCGTGCCGACCTTGACCACGTCCTGGTATTGCCTCCGGCCGAGGACGGCACCCACCGCTCACTGCTGATCAAGGGTGACACCGGCTGCCTCCTCGACTGGGCCGGCGGCGTGCGGAACACCGGCCCCCTGACCACCCTGCTGCCCGGACTCGCCGCGCTTCCGGCCCCGTTCACCACCTGCTACCGCCCGGTCAGCGGCCGCTACGTGGGTCTCAACGGCACCGGCCGGGTCGAACTGCGCATCGACGTCGACGGCGACCGGGCCCTCGGCGCGGTCAGCGGCGACCTGTTCACCGTCACCGGCGGCACCACGACCTACCGCGACTCCTTCCGGGCGTCGGGCGTCGAGGTCCTGATGTCCGAGCAACAGGTGCAGATCGACGTGACCGGTTCGCTGGGATTCGCCAAGCCCGGCACCCGCACCGACCTGCGGGTGGTGATCCCGCGCAGCGCCGCCGGTCAACCGCAGGGCAACGCCGACCTGATCCTGGGCGGGCCGGCCCGGGACGACACGGAGCAGTGGTCGGCCGCGTACGAATCCACCGCCTTCCGCAGCGTGGACGTCGAGACCGACAACATCGCCGGCACCGTCCCGTTCACCCGATACGACACCTCGACCGGCCCCGCGCCGGCCTGGTACCGGCACCGTGTCGCCACCGTCGCCGGCGCCTATGCCGAGGCCGGCATCGAACTGCGCACGGCCGGCACCACCAATGTCCCCGCCGACACCTCCGGCGCGGACCTGCGCTGGTCCGAGGCCGAGCTGCACGCCGCGATGGTCGCCAACTTCAGCCTGCGACGCGAGGTCCCGCAATGGAAGTTGTGGACGTTCGTGACCACCCGGCACACCAAGAACGGCGTCATCGGCATCATGTTCGACCAGAGCGGTGCCCAGCGTCAGGGCATGGCCGTCTTCCACCGCGCGCTCGTCGACTTCGGGCTCGTCGGCCGCAACCACGAGTTCCATACCTACGTGCACGAACTCGGCCACGCGTTCAACCTGCTGCACGCCTGGCAGAAGGACCTGGCGAAACCGCCCGCTCCGCTCGGACCGAACAACGGCTTCGGCGACCTGTCCTGGATGAACTACCCGCAGAACTACCGGAGTTTGTCGGGCGAGGTCGGCGAGGAGGCGTTCTGGGGCGCGTTCGCCTTCCGGTTCTCCGACGACGAACTGCGCCACCTGCGGCACGGCTTCTATCGGCACGTCGTCCCGGGCGGCGACAACTTCGTGGTCAACTCGGCGATCGACCTGGGCGCTGCCGCCGAGGCCGCGACGGCGCCGATCGACGACGAATCCGGGCTGCGTCTGGAACTCGGCGGCAAGGCCGGGTACGAGTACGGCGAACCGGTGATGGCCGAGCTCAAACTCTCCCGCACCGGCACCCGCGGCGACGTCACCGTCATCCCCGAACTGTCCCCCAAGAGCGAGCACCTCGCGATCTTCGTGACCGACCCGCAGGGCCGCACCCGGTTGTTCCGGCCGATCGCCCGACTGTGCACCGGCCACGGCACCGGCGCCCCGATGGTGACCCTGACCGCGTCCGAACCCGCCCTGTACGACACGGCCTACCTCGGCTACGGCAGCGACGGCCTGTACTTCCCGGACCCCGGCCGCTACCGGATCACCGCCGTCTACCACGCCCCCGACGGATCCCGGGTCGTCTCCGCCGCCCGCGTCGTCCGCGTGCGACACCCGATCACCCGCACCGAACAGGAGATCGGCGACCTGTTCCTCGGCGACCAACAGGGCACGCTGCTCGCCCTGCTCGGCTCCGACGCCCCGCAACTGCGGGAGGGCAACGACGCGTTGGCGGAGATCGTGGAGAAGTACGGCACACACCCGCTCGCCGCCTACGCCCGCCTGGCCCGCGGAGCCAACGCCGGGCGCCACTTCCAACACCTGCGCAACGGGCGCGTCGAAGTCCGCCGCCCCGACTTCAAGGAGAGCATCAGCCAACTGACCGCCGCCATCGAGGCATCCCGGGGCGACGACGGCCTCGACAACATCACCCTCAACGCGGCGATGCGTCGACTGGCCACCGTGCACGCCAAGGAGGGCGACGTCACCCGGGCCGGCATCGTGCTGGACCGGATGGCCGGCCACTTCGGCGCCAAGCGCATCCCGGCCCAGGTGCAACGCCACATCCGGGCCCAGGCCGAGGCGACCCGCCGACGGATCACCGAACCGCCGAACTGACGAGTGCCGACCCCCGCGCCTCCCCTACCTCTTCGGAGGGAGCGACCCGACCTCCGGAGGGGTATCGGTGTCGCCTGCCGGGTTCGCCGGGGACGCGTCGACCCTGGTCCGGGCGGCGCGGGGGCGCAGGGAGCGCGGTCCGCGGCGGTGGATCGCGCGGAGCGGGATCGGGGACAACCCCGGGCGATATCCCCGGGGCGGGTGGGGGACATCTCCGATGGTCGCCCGGGGGTGCCGGCGGCCACGCTCGGGGACATGAGAATCCCTCGCGGTACCACCCCGAACATGCCCACCCCGGAAGCGAGTTCCATCGATTCGACGGCGCGCGCCCACCACGTGGCCGCGCCGGTCGAATCGGCGGACGGGCCCGAACTCCCGCAGTACTCCGTCGCCAAGGTGCTCGCGATCTGGGCGGCGGCGGCCGTCCCGATGGCGCTGCTCGCCTGGGTGGTGACCCCGGTGGTGGCCGGGGGCGATGCGCCCGAGGGGCGGTTCGCGACCGTGCTGATCGCGGCGCTTACCGGTGGCCTGGTCTGGCAGGCGGTCCTGGTGCTGGGCCTGGTCGCCCACGAACAGCGAAGCCTGCGTTGGCCCGTGCTGCGCGATGCGCTGTGGTTGCGCGCCCCGTCGGACGACCGGGGCCGGCGGGGCGGTCGACTGTGGTGGTGGGTCGCGGTGTTCGCGCTCGGGTTCTTCCTCGTACAACTCGTCCCGACCGGCCTGCCCGAGCCGTCCGACCGCAGCCTCGGCGCATTCCTGGCGTCGACGGAGGGACAGGAGCACTTCAGCGGTGCGTGGGGGCTGTTCGCCCTGGTGGTCGTCATGATGACCTTCAACAGCTTCCTCGGTGAGGAACTGCTGTTCCGCGGCCTGCTGTTGCCACGCATGCGCGGGGCGTTCGGCCGTCGCGACCGGATGGTCGACGCGCTGCTCACCGGCCTGTACCACCTGCACCAGCCGTGGTCGATGCCCGGCGCGGTACTGGCGGGCGCCCTGTTCGCCTACCCGAGCCGACGATTCCGCAGCGCCTGGATGGGCATCGCGATCCACTCGACGCAAAGTGTCGTGTTGCTCGTCGTGATCGGCACCCTCGTCCTGCGCTGACCGTTGCCGGGCGTCGTGGACGCGAAGGGGCGAGAGACGCCCGGTCACGGGGAACGCCTGCTCTGACATCATGGGGCAAACGGAGCATGGTTCCGTCAACGACGATACGGAACCGTGTTCCGATCGGCAAGCGAGCGACGGAGGCGACAACGCGATGGCGGACAGCGGCAGCGGATCGGGATCGCCGGCCCCCCGGAAGCGTGCCGACGCCCGGCGCAACGAGCAGACCCTGCTGGAAGCGGCCGCCGCGGCCTTCGTGGCCTCCGGGGTCGACGCACCCGTGCGCGACATCGCGACCAGGGCCGGCGTGGGCGTCGCCACGATCTATCGCCACTTCCCGACCCGGGCCGACCTCGTGGTCGCCGTCTACCGGCATCAGGTCGAGGCGTGCGCCGAGGCGGGCCCCGAACTGCTGGCGAACAACGAGTCGGCGCACACCGCCCTGGTCCGGTGGATCGATCTGTTCGTGGACTTCCTGGTCACCAAGCACGGTCTCGCCGAGGCGCTGCAATCCGACAACGCGGCATTCGCGACCCTGCACGCGTACTTCATCGAGCGCCTGATGCCGGTCTGCGCCGAACTGCTCGCCGCCGCCGCGGCGGCAGGCGAGATCCGCCCCGACATCGAGGCCCTCGAACTGATGGTCGGCGTCGGCAACCTCTGCATCGGCGCGAACAAGGACCTGCGCTACGACGCCCGCCGCATGGTCGAACTCCTGCTCGCCGGGCTGCGCCTGCACTAGATCGGGTCGCCCCGATGCCCCGATGCCCCGATGCCCCGGCGCCACGTAGCCGCCGGGGCATCGGCGACCTACAGGTCGGCCAGCAGCGTCGCCGGCCGCTCGACACAGTCCGCCACGTAGCGCAGGAAGCCGCCCGCCACGCCGCCGTCGCACACGCGGTGGTCGAAGCTCAGCGAGAGCTGGGTGACCTTGCGGACGGTGAGTGCGCCGTCGACCACCCAGGGCTTGTCGATGATGCGGCCGACCCCCAGCAGCGCCGCCTCGGGATGGTTGATGATCGGGGTGGAGCCGTCCACGCCGAACACGCCGTAGTTGTTGAGCGTGAACGTGCCCCCGGTCAGCGCCTCGGGCGGCAGCGCGCCGGTGCGGGCCAGTGCGGTCAACCGGCCCAGCTCGGCCGCGAGTTGCGTGGTGTTCAGGGTGTGCGCGTCGCGCACCACGGGCACCACCAGGCCGCGGTCGGTCTGGGCGGCGAAGCCCACGTTCACGTGCGCGAAGCGCACGATCTCCTCGCGGGCGGTGTCCACGGTGGAGTTCAGCTCCGGGAAGCGCCGCAGGCCCGCGACGCAGATCCGGGTGAGGATCGCCAACAGGCCGATCCGCTGCTGTGGTCGCGCGGCCTGGAGCACGTCCTTGGCTTCCAGCAGCGCGGTGGCGTCCACGTCCACCCAGGTCGTCGCGTCCGGGATCTCGGCCCGGCTGCGCGCGAGCTTGTGCGCGACCGCGCGACGGATGCCGCGCAGCGCAATGCGCTGCTCGCCCGGGGTGCCGACCGGCTCGCTCGCGACGGGCGAAGAACCCGCCTGCCGCTCCCGGGCGATGGCCTGCTCCACATCGACGCGGCGGATGATGCCATCGGCTCGGCCGGGCGCCAGAGCGGCCACGTCGATGCCGTGGTCGCGGGCCAGCCGGCGTACCAGCGGAGAGATCACCAGGCGCGCACAGGCCGGGCCCGCCGTCGGCACTGCCGCGTCGGCGGCGCGCGGCCCGGACTCGACCGCGGCCGGCGACGGGTGCGTCCGGCCGGCGGCCGGCGGTGTCGAGCCCCGGCGGCGCCGCCGGGAAACGGGCGCGTGGCCGGTGCCGTAGCCGATCAGGACGTTGCCGGAGCCCGCCTGCTCCTCCTCGCGATAGCGGTCGGCGGCACCGGGCTCCGCCGGGGTGGGCGCGGCGCCGACGGTGATCAGCGGCAGGCCCACCGCGAGCGCGGTGCCGGCCTCGGCGTGCAGGCTCAGCACGGTGCCCGCGTACGGCACGGGCACCTCGACGGCGGCCTTGGCGGTCTCCACCTCGACCACGATGTGGTCGACCTCCACCGTGTCGCCGACGGCGACCTTCCACTCGACGATCTCGGCCTCGGTCAGTCCCTCGCCCAGGTCCGGCAGGAGGAAGACCTGCGCGTGCAGCGTGTCGATGCTCACGCCGCCCCCTGGACCAGGTGCCGTACGTCGGGCGTGTCGTCGAACTGGAGCCGGTCCACCGTGTCCAGGATGCGATCCACCCCCGGCAGGTGCGCGTGCTCCAACTTCGGCGGCGGGTAGGGGATGTCGAACCCGGCCACCCGCAGTACCGGCGCGGCCAGCGAGTGGAAACAGCGCTCCTGGACCCGGGCCGCGATCTCGGCGCCGACCCCCGCGAAGCCCTGGGCTTCCTGGACCACCACACAGCGGCCCGTGCGGCGCACCGACGCGGCCACCGTCTCGTCGTCGAAGGGCACCAGCGTGCGCAGGTCCACCACCTCCAGGCTGCGCCCCTCCAGCGCCGCGGCGGCCGCGGCCTCCAACGCCACCGGTACCGACGGGCCGTACGCCACCAGCGTCGCGTCCGAGCCCGCCCGGCGTACGACCGCGCGACCGAACGGCCGGGCCGCACGCGTGGCGAGGTCGACCTCCGCCTTCGCCCAGTACAACTTCTTGGGTTCCAGGAACACCACCGGATCCGGATCCTCGATCGCGTCGCGCAGCAGCCAGTAGGCGTCCTCGGGCGTCGCCGGCGTCACCACCTTCAACCCGGGGGTGTGCGCGTAGTACGCCTCGCTGGAATCGCAGTGGTGTTCGACGCCGCCGATGCCGCCCGCGTACGGGATCCGGATCACCATCGGCAGGCCGAGCCGCCCGCGGGTGCGGTTGCGCAGCTTCGCGACGTGCGAGGCGATCTGTTCGAAGGCGGGGTAGGCGAAGGCGTCGAACTGCATCTCCACCACGGGCCGGAAGCCGCCCATGGCCATCCCCACCGCCAGTCCGACGATGCCGGCCTCGGCGAGCGGGGTGTCGAAGCAGCGCTCCTCGCCGAACTCGCGGGTCAGGCCGTCGGTGACGCGGAAGACGCCGCCGAGCGGGCCGACGTCCTCGCCGAACATCAGCACCCGCTCGTCCGCCGCCAGCGCGTCGCGCAGGGCCGTGTTGAGCGCCTGGGCCATCGTGAGGGTCGCCATCTCAGACCTCCTGGGCGGTGGATTCGGCGGCGAGCAGGGCACGTTGCTCGCGCAGTTGGGGGGTGGGTTCGGCGAAGACGTGGTCGAACAATTCGAGCGGGTCGAGTTCGGCGTCGATGTTCATCCGGGTGCGCAGATCCGCCGCGAACGCCTCGGCGGCGGCCTGGTCGGCCGCGATGTCCTCGTCCGTGAGCAGGCCGCGCCCGCGCAGATGGGCCTCCAGCCGGATCAGCGGGTCGGCCGCCCGCCACGCCTCCACCTCGTCCGCGTCGCGGTAGCGCGTCGCGTCGTCGGCGTTGGTGTGCGCGTCCATGCGGTAGGTGTGCGCCTCGACCAGGAACGGGCCGTTGCCGGCCCGGGCGTGGGCGACCGCCTCGGACAACACCGCGAGCACCGCCACCAGGTCGTTGCCGTCGACCTGTTCGGACCGTACGCCGTACCCGACGCCCTTGTAGGCCAGCGCGGGTGCCGCGCTCTGCCGGGCGAGCGGCACCGAGATCGCGTACTTGTTGTTCTGTACGAAGAACACCACCGGCGCGCGGAAGACCGCCGCGAAGTTGAGCGCCTCGTGGAAGTCGCCCTCGCTGGTGCCGCCGTCGCCGACGAAGGCCATCGCCACCCGGTCCTCGCCCTTGCGTCGCATCGCCTCGGCCATGCCGGTGGCGTGCAGGACCTGGGTGGCCAGCGGGGTGCACTGCGGCGCGACCCGGGTGGCCACCGGGTCGTAGCCGCAGTGCCAGTCCCCGCGCAGCAGCGTCAACACCTCGACCGGGTCCAGACCCCGGGAGACCAGGGCCACCGAGTCGCGGTAGGTCGGGAAGAGCCAGTCGTCCTCGCGCAGCGCGAGCACGCCGGCGATCTGGCACGCGTCCTGGCCGCGGCTGGAGGGGTACACGGCGAGCCGGCCCTGCTTGGTGAGCGCGGTGGCCTGGGTGTCGAACCGCCGCCCGAGCACCATCCGGCGGTAGCCCTCGCGCAGTTGTGCGTCGTCCGGTGCGGTGTACCCGGCGGGCGCCGGCACGGCGGAACCGTCCTCGGCGACGAAGCGCACCGGGGTAAGCGAGGGAAGGAATCTCTGCATCGCCCGACGCAGGGCCGTCGCGGATATCGGAGACATCGAAGATGCTCGCTTTCGTTGGACGTTTGACAGGTGAATGGTCCAACCGAGCGAAGATCTGTTCAAGACCTTCCGTAATCGTGCGATAAACTGTCGAGATCAGACACTCCAGGGAGCCATATGTCCGAGGATGAAGTGTCGGAGGGCCCGGAGGCGGGACGTTTGGCCGCTGCGCCCGATGCCACCGACCGCGCGATCATCGCCGAACTGGTCGCGGACGGACGGATATCCGTACGCGCCCTCGCCGAGCGGGTGCACATCTCGCGCGCCAACGCCTACACCCGGATCGGCCGGATGGTCGAGGACGGCACGATCTCCGGGTTCACCGCTCGGGTGGACCCGCGACGGGTGGGTCTGGGCACCACCGCGTACGTCACCATCACCATCGAGCAGAACGCCTGGCGCGCGGTCGGCGAACGACTGCGCGAGATCCCCTACATCGAGCACCTGGCCCTGGTCGGCGGCGACTACGACGTGCTGGCCCTGGTGCGCACGCCGGACAACACCGCGCTGCGCGAGGTGGTGCTGGAGCAGATCCAGAGCATCCCCAACGTGCGCTCCACCCGCACCTGGCTGGTCTTCGAGGAGGTGCCGGGGCGCGGCGTCGTCTGGGAGGGGTGAGCGCGCGCCCCGGGAGGCGGCTTCGGGGTCAGTTCCGCGCGGGCGCGGCGCGCAGCCCGTCGAACAGCACCGCGGTCAGGGCGTCGGCCAGCGCGGACACGGTCAGGCCGCCGTCGGGGCGGTACCACTCGACCAGGGAATTGACCGTGCCGAACAGCAGCCGGCTGGTCAGGTGCGGGTCGACGTCGGCGCGCACGCCGCCCTCGGCCGCGGCGCGGGTCACCAGTTCGGCGACGCGGTGGTCGAATTCGCGCCGTTTGTCCAACGCGTGCCGCTCGACGGCGCTGTTCCCGCGCACTCGCAACAGCAGGGTGACGTACGGCAGTTCGGCGGCCAGTACCTCGACGCTGCGGTGCACCACGTGCTCCAGCCGGGCGGTGGCCGTCGCGTCGGGGTCGGGGAGCTCGTCCAGGACCGCGAACAGGGCGTCCAGGGCGCGTCCCAGGGCCAGGCCGAGCAGCTCCTCCTTGCCCGAGACGTGGTGGTAGATGCTGGACTTGCTCAGCCCCAGCCGCTTGGCCAACTCCTCCATGCCGGTGCCGTCGTAGCCGCGCTCGTTGAACGCGGCCACCGCCACCTGGAGGAGTGAATCGCGGTCGTAGCCGGGGCGGCCCACACGGCCGGCGTTTCTGTGCACGGGTGTACTACTCACTCGATCATTGTGTCAGGAACCGCAGGTCACGAATGCCGTGGATCCCCGGCGGGGCGCAGTTGCCGAGCGAGCGTTCCGGCCTGTCGGCGTCGACGCCGATTCCCACGTCGGCCCGGACGAACGGACGATCGCGCGCGGCCTCGCGCCCCGCCGCGTCGGTCATCGCGGTCTCTTCGCCGTCGTTCCCTCGCACGTTGTGCAGGGGACCGGGATTCCGCGGTCCGGCATCGCCTTGTTAACCGACCGAACATTCGGTAATGTGCGGCAGGCCAGGTAAGCCAGCATCACCGCTGCATGTCAAGAGGTGGATCGCATGCCCGACGTGAACTCCGAGCGCCCCGACTTCTTCGCGCGCCATCGCACGCTGCTGGAGCAGGCCGTGCAGGCCACCGCGGAGCGCGATCACTGGACGCCATACCCCGAGTCGCCGAGCACCAAGGTCTACGGCGAGCAGGCACCGGCCCTGGGCGAGGCGGCCTTCAACGAGCAACTCGGCCGCCCCTTCGGCCTGCCCGACCACCCGGGCGACGGCCGGGTGGTCGTGGGCGAGGTCTCGCCGTACGGCCGATCGCTGGGCATCTCCTATCCCCGCATCGACCCGGAGCAGGCCGTGGCCACCGCCAAGGCCGCCGCCGGCCCCTGGCGCGCCGCCGACCCGGACACCCGCGCGGGCGTCGCCGCCGAGATCCTGGCCCGACTGAACGCGGCCACCTTCGAGATCGCGCACGCCGTGCACCACACCACTGGGCAGCCGTTCGTGATGGCCTTCCAGGCCGGCGGCCCGCACGCCCAGGACCGGGGCCTGGAAGCGGTCGCCTACGCCTGGGCGGAGCAGAAGCGACACCCGGCCGCGGCCCGCTGGAGCAAGCCGCAGCGCAAGGGCGACCCGCTGGAGTTGGACAAGACGTTCACCCCGGTCGGTCGCGGCGTCTCGCTGCTGATCGCCTGCAACACCTTCCCGACCTGGAACGGCTACCCCGGTCTGTTCGCCAGCCTGGTCACCGGCAACCCGGTCGTGGTCAAGCCGCACGCCGGCGCGGTGTTGCCGCTGGCGATCACCGTGCGGATCGCCCGCGAGGTACTCGCCGAGGCGGGCTTCCCGCCGGACGTGGTGCTACTCGCCGCCGAGGCGCCCGAGGGCCGCAGCGCGGCCACCCTCGCCGTGCACCCGGACGTGCGTATCGTCGACTTCACCGGCTCGACCGCCTTCGGCGACTGGCTGGAGGCCAACGCCCGCCAGGCCACCGTCTACACGGAGAAGGCCGGCCTGAACACCGTCGTGCTGGACTCCACCGACGACTACCGGGGCCTGTTGGGCAACCTCGCCTTCTCGTTGTCGTTGTACAGCGGCCAGATGTGCACCACCCCGCAGAACCTGCTCATCCCGCGCGAGGGCTTCGCCACCGACCAGGGCACCCGTACCGCCGACGAGTTCGCCGCCGATCTCGGCGCCGCGCTGGACCGCCTGCTCGGCGACCCCGCCCGCGCCGTGCACACCCTCGGCGCGATCGTCAACGACGGGGTGCGGCACACCCTCGAACAGGCCGAAGCGCTCGACCACATCGCGCACCCCTCCGCCGTCGTCGCGCACCCCGATCACCCCGAGGCGATCGTGCGCACGCCGCTGGTGGCCCGGCTCGACGCGGACACCGACCAGGACACCTACACCCGCGAATGGTTCGGCCCCGTGTCGTTCGTGATCGGCACCGACTCCACCGAGCACGGCCTGCGGATCCTGCGCGAGACGGTGGGCAGCCGCGGCGCGCTGACCGCCGCCGTGCACTCGACCAGCGAGTTCGTACTCGCCGCGGCCCGCGAAGCCGCCCTGGACGCGGGCGTGCACCTGTCCGAGAACCTCACCGGCGGCGTGTTCGTCAACCAGTCCGCCGCGTTCAGCGACTTCCACGGCAGCGCCGCCAACCCGGCCGCCAGCGCCACCCTGTCCGACCCCGCGTTCGTCACCGCCCGCTTCGCCACCCTGCAATCCCGCCGACCCGCCGCCGCGAAGGAGTCGGTCGGTGCCTGAGCCCGTCTACCTCGTCGACGGCGCCCGCACGCCCCAGGGCCGCTACGGCGGCGCCCTGGCCGCGGTCCGCCCCGACGATCTGGCCGCCCTCGTGGTCGGGGAGGCGGTACGCCGGGCCGGGATCCCCGCGGAGGCCGTGGACGAGGTGATCCTCGGCGCCGCCAACCAGGCCGGCGAGGACAACCGGGACGTGGCCCGGATGGCCGTGCTCCTGGCCGGCCTTCCGCACACCGTGCCCGGCTACACGGTCAACCGGCTGTGCGCCTCGGGGCTGACCGCGATCGCCTCCGCCGCGCACACGATCCGGGCCGGCGAGGCCGACCTGGTCGTCGCCGGCGGGGTCGAGTCGATGACCCGCGCGCCGTGGGTGATGGACAAGCCCGGCACCCCGTGGGCCAAACCCGGCGCCATCCACGACACCTCGCTGGGCTGGCGCTTCACCAACCCCCGCTTCACCGCGGCCGATCGCGCGTTGCCCACCGACGCCGGCCGGACCACGCTGTCGATGGGCGAGACCGCCGAGGAGGTCGCCGCCCTCGACGGGATCACCCGGGACCGCTCCGACGCGTTCGCCCTGCGCAGCCACCAACGCGCCGTCGCCGCCCAGGACAAGGGCCGCTTCGACCGCGAGATCGTGCCCGTGCCGGTCGGCGACGCCCTGGTCACCCGCGACGAGGGCCCACGTCCCACCACCACGCTCGACAAGCTCGGCAAGCTGCGTACGAGCTTCCGGGCGGGCGGCATCGTCACCGCCGGCTCCGCGTCGCCGCTGTCCGACGGGGCCGCCGCGCTGGTCCTGGCGAGCGAGGCGGCCGTGCGGCGGTACGGCCTCACCCCTCGGGCACGGGTCGTCGGCGCCGCGTCGGCCGGCGTGCAGCCCCACCTGATGGGCCTGGGGCCGGTCCCCGCGACCGAGAAGGCGCTGGGCCGCGCGGGCTGGCGGAGCGCCGACCTGGGGGCCGTCGAACTCAACGAGGCGTTCGCCGCCCAGGCCCTGGCCGTGATCGGCCGACTGGGCCTGGACGAGGACATCGTCAACGCCGACGGCGGGGCCATCGCGCTGGGCCACCCGCTCGGCTGCTCCGGCGCCCGTATCGTGCTGACCCTGCTCGGACGCCTGGAACGCGAGGACGCCCGGCGCGGTCTGGCCACGCTGTGCGTGGGCGTCGGCCAGGGTGTCGCGATGCTCGTGGAGCGGGTATGAGCAACACCCGACCGACACCCGACCCAGCGCTCGACCCGGCGGGCGAACCCGCCCACGCCACAAGCTCGTTGCGGATCGAGGAGCACACGGACCGCGTCGTGGTCACCCTGCACCGCCCCCGCGAGCGCAACGCCATCGACGCCCGCATGATCACCGAACTGCACGCGGTGTGCGACCGGTTGGAGCGCGACCCCAAGCTGCTCCTGCTCACCGGCCACGGCGGGGTCTTCGCCGCCGGCGCGGACATCGCCGAACTGCTCGACCGGGGCCGGGACGAGGCCCTCCAGGGCATCAACAGCCGCCTGTTCGAACGGGTGCGCCGGTTGCCGATGCCCACCGTCGCCGCCGTCGACGGTTGGGCCCTGGGCGGCGGCGCCGAACTGGCCTACGCGTGCGACCTGCGCATCGCCGGCCCCGACGCGGTCTTCGGCAACCCCGAACCCGGCCTGGGCATCATCGCCGCCGCCGGCGCCTGTTGGCGTCTGCCGCAATTGGTCGGGGAGTCGATCGCCAAGCAGATCCTGCTCGCCGGCCACCGTCTCGACGCGCGGGCGGCGCTGGCCGCGGGACTGGTCATGGAGGTGGTACCGGCCGACGAACTGCTCGACCGGGCACATGCCCTGCTCGACCGCATGGCCCGTTCCTCGGCCGGGGCCCTGCGGCTGACCAAACTCGTCGTCGACGCCCCCGGCGCCCACCCGATCGCCGACGACCTGGCCCAGGCCGTGCTCTTCGAGAGCCGGGACAAGAAGGAGCGGATGACCCGCTTCCTGGACGCAAGGAGCCGTACATGAGCGCCACTTCCGCCGCACCGGCCCCGCCCGCGGTGGTCGGCGTCATCGGCGGTGGACGCATGGGCGCCGGCATCGCCCAGTCGTTCGCGGCGGCCGGCTCCGCGGTCACCATCGCCGAGAGCGACGCCCGGGCCGCCGCCGCGGCCCGCGAGCGGATCGCCGCCGGCCTGGCCCGTGCCGCCGAACACGGCACGGCCGGCGAACCCGCCGAGCGGGTGCTCGCGCGAGTGCACACGGTCGACACGATCGAGCAACTGCCCGCGCACGCCGACCTGATCGTGGAGGCCGTGCCCGAGGACGCCGCGCTCAAGGCCCGCCTGCTCGCCGCCGTCGAACGCACCGTCGGCGCCACGACCGTGCTGGCCACCAACACCAGTTCGTTGTCCGTCACCGACCTCGCCGCCGCGCTGACCCGGCCCGGCCGCTTCCTGGGCATGCACTTCTTCAACCCGGTGCCCGCCTCGGCGCTGGTCGAACTCGTCCGCGCCCCGGACACCGCCGACGACGTGCTCGCCCGCGCCCTGGACTGGACCCGCGCGCTCGGCAAGCAGGACGTCGTGGTCAACGACTCGCCCGGCTTCGCCAGCAGCCGACTGGGCCTGGCGCTGGGCCTGGAGGCGATCCGGATGGTCGAGGACGGCGTCGCCGCCCCCGAGGCCATCGACGACGCGATGCGGCTGGGCTACCGACACCCGATGGGTCCGCTGCGGTTGACCGACCTGGTCGGCCTGGACGTGCGCCTGGCCATCGCCGAACACTTGCACGCCACCCTCGGCGCGCGCTTCGCACCGCCCCGACTGCTGCGCGACAAGGTCGCCCGCGGCGAGCTGGGGCGCAAGACCGGACAGGGGTTCTACGTATGGCCGTGACCACGACCGACACCGCCGGACCGGGCTCCGCCGGGGACGGGGAACGCGTCGGATACCGCCTCGACGGTGACGTCGCCGTGCTCGAACTGCGGCGCCCCGCAGCCGGGAACGCCCTCGACGCGCCACTGCGCGCCGCGCTGCTCGCGGCCGTGCGCCGGGTGGGCGAGGACGGCGGGAAGGTCCGGGCGGTCCTGCTGGCCGCCCAGGGCCGGCACTTCTGCGTGGGCCAGGACCTCAAGGAGCACGCCCGCGCCCTGGAGCACGAGCCCGAGTCCGCCTTCGCGATCGTGCGCGAGCAGTACAACCCGCTGGTGGAGGCCCTGCACGCGGTGCGCCAACCGGTGGTCGTCGCGGTCGAGGGCGCCTGCGTCGGCGCCGGGCTCGGCCTGGCACTGTGCGCCGACCTGCGGGTCGCGGCCGAAAGCGCCCGTTTCTCCACCGCGTTCACCGGGATCGGCCTGGCCGCCGACACCGGGGTGAGCGGCGCGCTGGTCCGCGCCGTCGGCCCCTCGCGGGCGGCGGCCCTGATGCTCCTGGACGAACGTGTCGGGGCCGAGGACGCCCGCCGATGCGGCCTCGTGCACCGGGTGGTGCCGGACGGTGCGGCGACCACCGAGGGGCTGGCCCTCGCCCGACGCCTGGCCGCCGGCCCGACCGCCGCCTACGCCGAGGTCAAGGCGCTGCTTCGGCACACCGACGGCGCGAGCCCGGCCGACCTGCTCGAACGGGAGGCGGCGGCCCAGGAGCGGCTCGGCCGCACCGAGGACCACCGGGCGGCGGTGCGCGCCTTCCTGGCGGGCGACCGGCCCACCTTTGACGGACACTGACCCACTTGGGCCCGCTCGTGGGCCCCGACCCACCCGGGGCCCACGCGGGCCCGGCCTCGCCACACGATTGACCGAACGAACGGTCGGTAGGGAATTGTCGATGGTCACCCCACCCCCCACCACACCGCCTGCGGACGACGCGCCGCCGGATCTCGCCGACCACTTCGCGGCCACCCTCGCCAAGGACGACCGGATCGAACCCCGCGACTGGATGCCCGAGGGCTACCGCCGCACGCTGATCCGCCAGATCGCGCAGCACGCCCACTCCGAGATCATCGGCATGCAGCCCGAGGCCGAGTGGATCGCCCGCGCCCCGTCGTTGCGCCGCAAGGCGATCCTGCTCGCCAAGGTCCAGGACGAGGCCGGCCACGGGCTCTACCTGTACTCCGCGGCGGAAACCCTCGGCGCCGACCGCGCGGACCTGACCGCCCGGCTGATCGACGGCCGGCAGAAGTACTCCTCGATCTTCAACTACCCCACCCTGAACTACGCCGACGTCGGCGTCATCGGCTGGTTCGTGGACGGCGCGGCGATCTGCAACCAGGTGCCGCTGTGCCGCAGTTCGTACGGGCCCTACGCCCGGGCCATGGTGCGGGTGTGCAAGGAGGAATCCTTCCACCAGCGGCAGGGCTACGAGCAACTGTCCACGATGATGCGCGGCACGGACGCGCAACGCGCGATGGTGCAGGACGCCGTCGACCGCTGGTGGTGGCCCTCACTGATGATGTTCGGCCCGCCCGACGACAACTCGCCCAACTCGGCCCAGTCGATGGCCTGGAAGATCAAACGGCACAGCAACGACGAACTGCGCCAACGCTTCGTCGACATGACCGTGCCCCAGGCCCGCCACATCGGAGTGACCCTGCCCGATCCGGAGTTGACCTGGAACGCCGACCGCGGCCGACACGACTTCGGCACCCCCGACTGGGCCGAACTGCGGCGGGTGATCGGCGGCGACGGCCCCTGCAACGCACAACGGATCAGCCGTCGCAGGACGGCCCACGACGAAGGCAAGTGGGTACGCGAGGCAGCGAGCGCGTACGCGGCCAAGCAGACCACCCGGCAAGGAGCAGCCGCATGAACGACATCCGAACCGGCGCCGACTGGCCGCTCTACGAGGTGTTCGTGCGCGGCAAGCGCGGCCTCAACCACGTGCACGTCGGCTCCCTGCACGCCGCCGACGACCGGATGGCGCTGACCCACGCACGCGACCTGTACACCCGCCGCAACGAAGGCGTCAGCATCTGGGTGGTGCGCTCGCAACACATCACCGCGTCCACTCGGGACGAGAAGGACCCGTTCTTCGCGCCCAGTGCGGACAAGGTGTACCGCCACCCCACCTTCTACGACATCCCCGACGACGTCCCCCACATCTGAGGAGCAGGTCAATGCACGACGACCACCTCCCGCCCTCCCTCGCCGACGGGGACGGCGGCGACGCACGCTGGGCGTTCGGTACCGGCTTCGAGGACCCCCTGTACGGCGTCGACAGCACGTTGCCCGCGCACGTCGACGCCGCCGAACTCGCCGCGTGTTGCCTCGTCCTGGCCGACGACGCGCTGATCGGCGCCCAGCGGCTGGCCGAATGGACCACCCGCGCGCCCGAGCTCGAAGAGGAACTGGCCCTCGCCAACATCGCCCTGGACCTGCTCGGCCAGGCACGCCTGTTGTACGCGCGCTGCGGGCAGGTCGACGGCAGCGCACGCGACGAGGACGCCTACGCGTACTTCCGCGACGCGGCCGACTTCCGCAACGTACGACTGGCCGAACTCCCCAATGGCGACTTCGCGTTCACCATCGCCCGGCTGTTGCTGCTGTCCAGTTGGCGGCTCGCGCACTTCACCCGGCTCGCGAGCACGGCCGACCCGGTGCTCGCGGCCGTCGCCGCCAAGGGCGTCAAGGAACTGACCTACCACCGGCAGTACGCCGCCGAGTGGACCGTACGCCTCGGCGACGGCACCGAGGAATCGCGGCGCCGCATGCACGTCGCGCTCGGGCAAGTGGCCGCCTGGCTCCCCGAGTTGTACGAAGCGCACGACGCGCGCGAGGAGGTCGGGGCAGTGCTGGCCCAGGTGCTCGACGCCGTCGCGCTGACCCTGCCCGATGCCGCGCCGCCGCTCCCGGGGCACGGCAGAAACGGCGAGCACACCGAGCATCTGGCCCCACTCCTGGCCGAGTTGCAGGGGCTGGCCCGCGCACACCCGGGCGCGACCTGGTGACCGCGAACACCGCCGCGGACGTGCGCCGCGCCCGCCGGATCGCCGCCGAGGTACCCGACCCCGAACTGCCCGCGCTGACCCTGGCCGACCTCGGGGTGCTCCGCGACGTCGAGATCACCGCGGACGGCACGGTGGTCGCGGGCCTGACCCCGACCTACTCCGGCTGCCCGGCGATGGCCGAGATGCGCGCCGAGGTCGCCGCCCGCCTGCGCGCGGCGGGCTTCGCCCGGGTCGAGATCCGGACCGTGCTCGACCCGCCGTGGAGCACCGACCGGATCACCCCCGCCGGGCGCCGCAAGCTGACCCGCTACGGCATCGCCCCGCCGGGCGCCGCACCCCGGCCCGGCACCGGGTCGGTCCCGCTGGACCTGCTGCCGACCCGCCGCCGGGTGCCCTGTCCGCACTGCGGCTCGGCGGACACCGAGGAGACCTCCCGCTTCGCCGCCGCGTCCTGTCGGGCCCTGCGGCGTTGCCTCGCGTGCCGCGAGCCGTTCGAGCACATGAAGGAGATCTGATGCAGGACCCGACGACGACGATCTCCGCCGCGCCGCCGCCCTCCCGCCGCCGCCCGAGCTTCCACCACCTGCGCGTCGCCGAGGTGCACCGGCTGTGCCCCGATGCCGCCGCGGTCGCCTTCGAGGTGCCCGACGAACTGGCCGACACCTTCGCCTTCGTGCCCGGCCAATCGCTCACGCTGCGCCGCGAGATCGACGGGACGGACGAACGCCGCACCTACTCGATCTGCTCCGCCGCCGGCACCCGGCCGCGGATCGGCGTCCGGGTGGTGCCCGGGGGCCTGTTCTCCTCCTGGCTCGTCAACGACATCCGGCCCGGCGATCGCGTCGAGGTGATGGCGCCGACCGGCACCTTCACCGCCGACGTGTCCGCCCCCGCCCACCACGTGCTGATCGCCGCGGGCTCCGGCATCACCCCGATGGTGTCCATCGCCGAGTCGGTGCTCGCCGCCCACCACGACTCGCGGGTCACCCTGCTCTACGGCAACCGCCGCACCGACACGGTGATGTTCGCCGACGAACTGGCCGACCTCAAGGACCTGTACCCGGCCCGCTTCGAACTCGCGCACGTGCTTTCCCGCGAACCCCGCGAGGCCGAGCTGCTCTCGGGTCGCCTCGACCACGACCGGCTGCTCGCCCTGATCGACGGCCTGGTCGACGCCGAGCGGGCCGACCACTGGTGGTTGTGCGGCCCGCACGGCATGATCCGCGACGCGCGGCGCGCCCTGGCCGGCCTCGGCGTGCCCGACGACCGGGTGCACCAGGAGTTGTTCTTCGCCGACGACACACCGCCGCCGGCGGTCCGGCACGAGGACGCGCCGGTGGATGGACCCGTCAGCCGGGTGACCGTCGTGTTGGACGGCCGCTCCACCGTCGCCGACCTGCCTCGCGAGAGCACCGTCCTGGACGCGGCGGGCCGACTGCGCCCGGACATGCCCTTCGCCTGCAAGGGCGGCGTGTGCGGCACCTGCCGCGCCCTGGTCCGCGACGGTGACGCGGACATGCGCCGCAACTACGCCCTCGACCCGGCGGAGATCGAGGCGGGCTACGTCCTGACCTGCCAGACGTACCCCGCCTCGGACACCCTCACCGTCGACTTCGACTGCTGAGCCGCCGGTCCGCGCACCAGGACCCGCCGGTACCGCCCGAGCACCCGCCGGGGACCTCGAACTCCGCGATTCCGGCGCGGAGTCCGAGGTGCCGGCGGGCGCCCGGCGGTGCGTTACGGCGCCCGGCGGCGGGTGGCCGTGCGGGCCGGGGGGTGGGTCAGCAGGGGAGCACCAGGTCCACGGTGACCGGCCGCGCCGGCCACTGGTAGGACTCCACCGCGAAGCTGCCGTGCACCGTCGAACCGCACGGCACGGTGCCGCCGACGCCAAAGACGCTGATCGTCGAGTAGTGGAAGAGCGAGTCCTGGTTCACCGCGCCGAGCGAGACGCCGCCCACGTTGCCGGACAGCCGCAGGTTGAGCGACTGCGGCTGCCGGGGCGGACTGCCGGGCGACGGCGGACCGGCCAGCCCGACCTGGCCGAACAGGCGGACGTTGTCGCCGGTGACCTCGGCGCAGACCTTGGTCGACAGACCGGACTGGAGCCCGTAGGCGCCGCAGGTCACGGTGGGCGTCGGGGTGGGATCGGCGCTCGCGACCGGTGCGGCGGCGATGATGCCCAGGCCGGCTATGCCGATCACTGCCGCGGTTGTCATGAATTTCATGGGAAGCCTCCACTGTTCGGGGCACCCGAAATGATGCCCACTTGATGAGGTGTGACATTTCACATCTCACATGGCACATCATTGCATGACGATGGGTCGCGCGGCGGCCCCGAAGGGTGAACATCGGACGTGATTTGGGTTACATGGAGTTCCGCATGCATGACTTTCGGTCAGATCGGCACGCGGAACGCGGCCGGGCGCGCAACGAGTTCGGGCACGGACCGAGGTCAGGCGCGGGCCACCGACTGGGGGAAGGCGAACACCTGGTCCGGGTCGTAGCGTCGGGACACCGACTTCAGACGCGGCAGGTTCTCGCCGTAGTAGGCGGTGCCCCAGTCGGGCAGGTTCTCGTCGATGTAGTTGACGTACGCGCCCCCGGCGCCCAGGGCTGCCAGGTCGTCCCGGACTGCGTCGACCGCGGCGGTGGCGGCCTGCTTGCCGCCGGGTGTGGTGCTCGCGTAGATCTGCGCGGTGGCGAGCGCCGAGCGATGCGGGAAGGCCGTTGCGTCGGGGGCGAGTTGCGAGACGGCGCCGCCCATCGAGTCGAGCAGCAGGTCCATCCCGGTGCGGCCGACCATCAGTTGCACCACCCCCTGTGCGTCCAGCGGGGCGGTCAGCACCCGCGAGACCGCGACGAAGGCCGCTCGCGGCAACCGGCCGCCCTCGGACGTCGGATGGCACTGCGCGATGGTGTCGTTCGCGCAGCCGGCCATGTACTTCATCGTGTCCAGATAGCTCTTGCCCTGCACGCTGCGGGACGTCGGCTGGGTCCCGGCGGCGGCGATCAGTCGGTCCAGGAGCGGGTTCAGTTCGTCGGCGGTCCCCACGTGGCACCCGCCGACCCGGGCGGTCGGCGCCGCGCCGCCGGAGACCACGCAGTTCGACCACAGTTCGGGCGGCGCGTCCGCGACCCACCCCTGCCACGCGCCGATCACGGCGGCGGCCGCGGCGGCCGGGAAGCGCAGCGCGAACACGGTGAGCGCGGGGGCCGGTTCGGTGCTGAAGGTGAATTCGGTGACCACCCCGAAGTTGCCACCGCCTCCGCCGCGCAGTGCCCAGTACAGGTCCGGCTCGGAGCACTCGGAGGCGGTGAGCACCCGGGAGTCGGCGGTGACCACCTGCGCCGAGACCAGCCGGTCGCAGGTCAGTCCGTACTTGCGGGTCAACACCCCGATCCCGCCGCCCAGGGCGAGTCCGCCGATCCCCACCGTCGGGCAGGAGCCGGCCGGCATCAGTCGCCCGGCCTGCGCCAACGCCGCGTAGACCTCGATCAGCCGGGCCCCCGCGCCCACTCGCACCGTCCCGTCGGACCGCACCCGGACCCCGGCCATCGGCCGCAGGTCCAGCACCAGCCCGTCGTTCGGCACGCTGTAGCCGAGGTAGCTGTGCCCGCCGCTGCGCGCGGCGATCGGCACCCCGTGTCCGCGGGCCGCGTCCAGGCAGATCCGCACGTCCGCCGCCGAGTTGCAGCGGGCCACCGCCGCCGGCAGTTGATCGTCGTACAGCTCGTTGAAGCCGAGCCGGGCGACGTCGTAGCCCTGGTCCGCCGGCAGCAGCAGCCGCCCGTCGAGCCGCGCCTTCAGCGCCGACCAGTCCGGCGGCTCGGGGGCGGCGAACCCGCCCGTCCGACGCCCGCCGTACGCCGGGAACACCGGCGCCACACCCCGCGCGATGCCGCCGGCGGTCGCCCCCGTCACCGCCAACGCACCGCCGACTCCCAGAGCGGCCAGAAACGCCCGTCGATCGATCGTCATGTGCCCACTTCTCCCGGCGATTGATGCACGCCACGTGGCCGTCACATGACGCTGTGTCGCTGCCATCGTCACCCGGGGGTCGGCGCAAGTCGCGCCGGCTGCGTCCATCGGTGACGCAGGCGACATCCGTCCGTCTCTAGCAATTAACCGTGGCTATCTCCTAGGCTAGGTCCGTTGCTAACCGATGATGGGAGCTCAGGTGCGCACGTATCGGATCGCGGCGATCCCCGGCGACGGCATCGGTCGGGAGACCGTGTCGGCCGCTCGGCGGGTGCTCGACGTACTGTCCGCGACACACGGGTTCGAACTGGTGTGGACGGAGCACCCCTGGGGGTGCGCGTTCCATGCCGAGACCGGCGCGATGATGCCCGCCGACGGCATCGAACGACTGCGGGAGGCGGACGCGATCCTGCTCGGGGCGGTCGGCACTCCGGAGATCCCCGACCATGTGTCGCTGTGGGGGTTGCTGATCCCGATCAGGCGGGAGTTCGACCAGTTCGTCTCGCTGCGCCCGGTGCGTTCGCTGCCCGGGGTGCGTGGGCCGCTGCGGGACGAGCGACCGTTCGACCTGGTGGTGGTGCGGGAGAACACCGAGGGCGAGTACGGCGAGATCGGCGGCCGGTTGTATCGCGGCCGTCCGCACGAGCTGGCGGTGCAGGAGGCGGTGTTCACCCGACTCGGCGTCGAGCGCATCGCCCGCTACGCCTTCGGGCTGGCCCGTACCCGCTCGGGCCGGGTGGCCTCGGCGACCAAGTCGAACGGCATCGTGCACACCATGCCGTTCTGGGACGAGGTGGTGGCCGAGGTCGCCGCCGACTTCCCCGACGTCGAGTTGACCTCGTACCACGTGGACGCGCTGGCCGCGCTGCTCGTCCTGGACCCCACCCGCTTCGACGTGATCGTCGCCTCCAACCTCTTCGGCGACATCCTCAGCGACCTGACCGCCGCCCTGGCCGGCAGCATCGGGGTGGCGCCCTGCGGCAACATCGACCCGACCCGGAGCGGGCCCTCGATGTTCGAGCCGATCCACGGCTCGGCACCGGACATCGTCGGCACCGGATCGGCCGACCCGATCGGTCAGATCTGGTCCGCCGCCCTGATGTTGGAACATCTCGGCGAGAAGGAGGCGGCCGACCGGCTCGTCCGGGCGCTGGACCGGGTGGTCGCGGCCGGCTCGGTCACCCCCGACCTGGGCGGCACGTTGTCGACGGACCAGGTGTGCGACGCCTTCATCGAGGAGCTGCGCCGGCCGGGGACGGACGGATGAGCGCGCCGGCACCCGGCCTGCGGCGGGTCGAGGCGTCGCGCGACGGGGTGCGGATCAACGCGTTCGTCGGGGGCGAGGGCCCGCCGGTCCTGCTGCTGCACGGCTACCCGCAGACCTCGACCATGTGGCACCGGGTCGCCCCGGAACTGGTCGCGGCGGGTCACACCGTCGTGCTGGCGGACCTGCGCGGCTACGGCGACAGCGACAAACCCGGCGACACCGCCGGGCACGAGCCGTACGGCAAGCGGGTGATGGCGGCCGATCAGGTGTCGCTGATGGAGTCGCTCGGCTTCGCGCGCTTCGCGGTCGTCGGCCACGATCGGGGTGCGCGGGTCGCCCACCGGATGGCGCTGGACGCTCCCGAACGGGTGCTTTCGGTGGCGGTGCTGGACGTGGTGCCGACGCTGCACATGTTCGAGAACGTGGACCGGACGATGGCGTCGGACTACTTCCACTGGTTCTTCCTGTCGTTGCCCTCCGACCTGCCCGAGCGGCTGATCCTGGCGGACCCCCTGACCTGGATTCGCAGCCGGTTCGCCGGTCGGCATGCCGGCGGCTCGGCGATCGACGCGGCGGCGATGGCCGAGTACGAACGCTGCTTCGACGCGGGCACGGTGCGTGCCTCGTGCGCCGACTACCGGGCCGCGGCCGGCATCGACCTGGTGCACGACCGGCTGGATCGCGAGCAGGGCCGGCGGGTCGAGGTCCCGCTGCTCGCGCTGTGGGGGGCGCGGAGCTACGTGGGCCGCAACTTCGACGTGGCCCGGGTCTGGCGGACCTACGCGCGACGGGTGGACGCGGTCTCCGTGCACGCCGACCACTACCTGGCCGAGGAAGCCCCCGATGCGGTGGCGCACGCCCTGACGTCGTTCTGGCAACACATCCGCACCCCCGAACCGGGAGAGTCCCGTTGAGCACCGTCCCCGAGGTCGATACCGGCCGTTCGTTGTCCCGGCTGCGCCGACTCGTCGAGTTGGAGACGCCGTCCGGCCACGTACCGGGACTGGACCCGCTGTACGAATTGTTGGCCTCGTGGTCCGACGGCCTCCTGGGCGAGCCGGAACGCGTCGTCCGGGACGGGGTGCCCCACCTGTACGTGCACGAGCGGGTGCGCGACCCGGCCGTCGCCCCGGTGTTGTTGCTCGGGCACGCCGACACGGTCTGGCCGCTCGGCACGCTCGCCGAGCGCCCGTTCACCGCGGTGGACGGGCGGGTGACCGGCCCGGGAGTGTTCGACATGAAGGCGGGGCTGGTGACGGCGCTGGACGCGCTGGAGCTGATCGGCGGCGCCGACGACGTGCGGATGCTGGTCACCGGGGACGAGGAGCGGGGCTCGCTCACCTCGCGCGCGTTGATCGAGGAGGCCGCCGCGGGTTGCCGGGCGGTGCTGGTACTGGAGCCCAGCCAGGACGGGGCCGTCAAGACCGCCCGCAAGGGTGTGGCGATGTACCGGGTGGGTGTGCGCGGACGCGCGGCCCACGCCGGCCTGGAGCCCGAGCTGGGAGTCAACGCCCTGGTCGAACTGGCACACCAGGTGCTCGCGATCAGCGTGCTCGGTGACCCCGGTCGCGGCACGACGGTCACCCCCACCGTCGGCGGCGCCGGCACCACGACCAACACCGTGCCCGAGTCCGCCTACGTCGACGTCGACGTACGGGCCTGGGAACGCGCGGAGTTGCTGCGGGTGGAGGAGGCGCTGAGCGCGCTGTGCCCGCGGCTGCCGGGGGCCCGGGTCGAACCGGCGGGCGGCATCAATCGGCCGCCGTTGGAACACGGCATGTCCCGAGGGCTGCTGCTGGCCGCGCGGCGACTGGCCCGGGAAGGGGGGCTGACCGCGATCGAGGAGGCCCGGGTCGGCGGTGGCTCGGACGGCAATTTCACCGCCGCGCTGGGCATTCCCACCCTGGACGGGCTCGGCCCGGCGGGCGGCGGGGCGCATGCCCGGCACGAGTGGCTGGACGCGGGCTCCCTGCCGGAGCGGGCGAGGCTGGTGGCCGGGTTGCTCCGGGAGGGGGCCGCGGCTCCGTCGAGCCGGTGACGGAGCGGGTCACCTCTCCTTCGGCGTGGACTCCTGCCGGGTGGACCGCCGGTTCCGGGCCTGTTCGGCGCGGGCCTCGATGGCGTCGAGGAACAGGTCCACGGCGGTGTCGAAGACCTTCGGGTCGCCGATGTCCAGGAGTTGTCCGCTCATCGCGGCGATCCGCGGATACTGCTCGGCCGGCACCCTGCGGTACTCCAGTTGCCAGGCCAGCGTGTCGCCGTCCCGGGTCTCCGGGTCCAACGCGAGCATGCCCGCCTCCATGCTGGACAGCGAGCGGATGACGTTGCCGAACACCCTCAGGTACATCGCCGCGTCCGCCTCGTCCAGACCGGCCCGCAGCAGCGCGTCCAGGGCGAACTCCACGTTGGCGAACTCGGTCGGCCTGCGGGTGGTGCGCGCAGCCATCTGCACGGCGAACTGCGGGTAGCGCAGGTAGTGCTCGTGGATGTAGCGGGCCGACGTGCGCAGGTCCTCGCGCCAGGAGTCGGTGGGCTTGAGCAACCCACCGTAGGAGCGGGCCCGGAGGTCGTCGATCAGTTCGAGGACCAACTGGTCCTTGTCGCGAAAGTGCCGGTAGAGCGACGTCGGGTGGGCGTTCACCTCCTTGGCCAGGGACTGGAACGTGAAGGCGTCGAGCCCGTCCCGCGCGGCGACCCGCTCGGCGGCCTCCAGGATGACCTGGCGGCTGAGCGTGTCACGCGGGAGCCGACGGCGTCCGGGGCCCGTGCTCTTGGCCGGTACGTCGGAGGTGTCCTCGGCTTTCGGGGCGTTCATGCGGGTCCTTCCTGGGGAGTCGGCGCCGGTGGGCGCCGGTGTACCGAGCCTGCCGGAGGCATGGCCACATTTCAAGTCAATCTCATTGGCTAACTACTAGCCTATGTGTATTGCTAAGCCGTTCACGTCTCCTTACCCTTGATCACCGAGTCCCGGGACATCCCGTGCAGGGAAGGTCGAACATGATGATTCATTCACGAAACGACCGCAGGCCGCCATCCGGCCCCAAAAGGCGGCGAACCCCGGTCGGAAGTGCCCTGGCGGCGCTCGCCGTTCTCGTCGCCACCGGATGCACGTCGGGCGCACCGGCGCTGGCGCCGGGGACGAACTCGATCCGCGACGTCCCGGTCAAGCAGGGCGGGAGCCTGGTGATCGGCGCCGAGCAGGAGCCGGACTGCGCCGACTGGATCTCCACCTGCGCCGGCTCCATCTGGGGCACCTACCTGATGCAGGCCCAGACCATCCCGCAGGTCTTCAAGGTCGTGCAGCAGGGGAACACCTGGGTCCCGGTCGCGTCCGACCTGATGGCCGCCACCCCCACCACCTCGGTGGCGGACGGACGGCAGACGATCACCTACACACTCAACCCCGCCGCGGTCTGGTCCGACGGGCAGCCGATCACCTCGGCGGACCTGAAGTACACCGCGTTGCAGATCCGCGACGGCAAGGACGTGTTCACCCAGACCGGCTACGACCTGATCGACTCGGTCGCCACGCCGGACCCGCGGACCGCGGTGGTCACGCTGAAATCCCCGTACGCCAACTGGCGGCAGTTGTTCGGCGCCGACTACGGAGTGTTGCCGGCGCACCTGCTCGACGGCAAGGACCGCAACGCGCTGATGAAGAACGGCTACACCTTCAGCGGCGGGCCCTGGAAGATCGCCTCCTGGGTTCGGGGCACCTCGGTCACCCTGGTCCCCAACGAGCGCTACTGGGGTCCCAAACCCCACCTGGACAAGGTGACGTTCCAGTTCACCACCGACACCGCCGCCGAATTCCAGGCATTCGCCAGCGGCCAGCTCGACGCCCTGTATCCGACGCCGCAACTCGACGTGTTGTCCCAGATCAACTCGCTCGGCGGCAGCGCCAACATGCAGGTGGAGACCCGTACCGGAAATCTCCAGGCGCTGTGGATGAACAACTCGACCTTCCCGTTCGACTCCCCGGCGGTCCGGCAGGCGCTGGCCTACTCGATCGACCGCGGCGCGATCGTGCACAAGCTGTTCGGCTCGCTGGGCGTGGCCGCGCCCGCGCAGAGCTTCCTGTCCCCGCTGGTATCCGCCTTCGCGAGCGAGGACTTCGCCGGCTATCGGCGCGACCCGGCCAAGGTGCAACAGATCATGACCGCCGCCGGGTGGGCCAAGAACGGCGACGGCATCTGGGCCAAGGACGGCCGCGCCGCGCAGTTCACCATCGTCTCCCTCGCGGGCAACCAGAGCCGCGAACTCACCGAACAGATCCTGCAGTCGCAACTACGGCAGGCCGGATTCAAGATGACGATCAAGAACACCAGCGCCGCGAACCTGTTCGGCAAGGTCGCCCCGGCCGGGGACTTCCAACTGGGGTTGTGGACGCTGACCGACACCTTCCCCGAGCCCACCCTGGACGCCACCCTCGCCTCGACGTCGATCCCCGGTGCCGTCGAGGGCAGTTCGGGCATCAACTTCATCCGCGCGAAGATTCCCGGCCTGGACGAACTGCTCCGCCGGGTACGCACCGAGGTCGACGAGACGGCCCGGATCCAGGCATCGCGCCAGGCGGAGAAGCTGATCGCCGAATCCGTACCGTCCCTGCCGCTGGGCGCCGTCCCCAACATCCTGCTGACCGGCAAGGGCGTCGGCGGCCCGATCAGCATCAACCCCGTCCAGGGCCCGTTCTGGAACCTCGCCGAATGGGGACTGGCGAAATGACCCGCGGCCGACTCCTCGCCGAGGACTTCCCATGTTGAGATACACGCTGCGCCGACTGGCGTACTCGCTGCCCGTGATGGTGATCGCCTCCTTCATCCTGTTCTGGGCGGTCCGGGCCACCTTCGATCCGCTCGCCAAGCTGCGCCAGTCGACCGACCCCGGCGCGCTGCACCGACAGACGGAACTGCTCGGCCTGGACCGATCGGTGCCCGAGCAATACCTGCTGTGGATGAAGGCCTTCGTCACCGGCGACTGGGGCACCAGCACCAGGACCGGCGGCGCGGTGTTGCCGATGATCGGATCCGCGCTCGAAGTCACCCTGCAACTGATGTTCTGGGGCGTGCTGTTCGCCGCCGTGATCGCGCTCGGCATCGGGATCTACTCGGCGGCCCGGCAGTACTCCGCCGGAGACTACGTACTCACCGGGCTCTCCTATGTGGGCATCGCGATGCCCGCGTTCTGGCTCGGCCTGGTCCTGATCCAAGTGCTGGCGGTGTGGCCCAGGCAGCAGTTCGGCCTGAGCGAACCCCCGCTGTACTTCGTCGGATTGCACTCGGTCGGTCGAACCGGGATCAACCTCGACTACTTCCGGCACCTCGCGCTTCCCGTCGTCACGCTGACCGTCGGCCTGGTCGCCAGTTGGTCCCGGTTCAGCCGGACCGCGATGCTCGACGCCCTCGCCAGTGACTACGTGCGCACCGCCCGGGCCAAGGGCGTGCCACGCCGGCGGATCCTGTTCCGGCACGCCCTGCGCAACGCGCTCGCCCCCTTCGTGACCGTCGTGGCACTGGACGCCGCCGCCCTGGTCGGCGGCCTGGTCGTCACCGAACAGATCTACGCGATCCCCGGCATGGGCCGGCTCTTCCTGAGCTCGATCCTGGCCGGCGACGTGTTCGTGCTGATCCCGTGGATGCTCGTGGTGGCCGTCGCGGTGATCGTCTTCAACCTGCTGGCGGACGTGACCTACGCGCTCCTGGACCCGAGGGTGGCCCTGCGATGACCGACTCCGCCGCGGCCCGGATCGTCGACTCCGCGCCACCCACCGCCCCGTCGCCCGCACCGGCCCGGGACAAGCCCCGGCACCGGATCGTGCTGGAGCGATTCCTGCGCCACCGGCCGGCCGTCGTGGGCCTGTTGATCCTGACCGCGTTGGCGATCTCCTGCTTCGGCGCGTCCTGGATCGCCCCCTTCCCGCACAACCGGCAGGACCTCCTGCTGGGCGCCCAACAGCCCTCCTCGGCCCACTGGTTGGGCACCGACTCGCTCGGCCGCGACTACCTCAGCGAACTGCTGTTCGCCGGTCGGGTCTCGTTGGCGATCGGCATCTGCGTCGCCCTGTTGTCCACCGTCGTCGGCACGGCCGTCGGCGCGATCGCCGGCTTCGTCGGCGGCTGGGCGGACGAGGTGATCATGCGGGTGACCGACCTGTTCCTGATCGTGCCCGCGATCGCCGTCCTGGCCGTGGCGCTGGAGTCGCTGGGCCCCTCACCGGTGACCATCGTGCTGGTGCTGGCCGCGCTGGGCTGGACGATGATCGCCCGAGTGGTGCGCGCCCAGGTGCTCACCCTGCGCAACAAGGAGTTCATCCAGGCCGCCCGGGTCATCGGTGCCTCGAACCCGCGCATCGTCGTGCGACACCTGCTGCCCAACCTGACCGGCGTCATCGCCGTCAACGTCTCGCTGGCGGTCGCCTCCGCGATCATCCTCGAATCCACCACCAGCTTCCTGGGGTTCGGCATCCAACCGCCCCAGTCGAGCTGGGGCAACATGCTCAGCCAGGCCGCCGGACTGATCGGCACCTCGCAGGCCTACCTGCTCTACGTACCGGGCCTGGCGATCCTGATCACCGTGCTGGCCGTCAACTTCGTCGGCGACGGCCTGCGCGACGCCTTCGACCCGCAAGGAAGGCAATGATGAGCACCGACGCGTCCCCCGTGTTGTCCGTACGCGACCTCACCGTCACCTACCGGACCGACTCCGGGCCGGTGACCGCCGTCGAACGCCTGTCCTTCGACGTGGCCCCCGGCGAGACCCTGGGCATCGTCGGCGAGTCCGGCTCCGGCAAGAGCGCCGCCACCATGGCGATCATGGGCCTGCTCCCGCGCAACGCGACCGCCCGGGGATCGGTGCTCTTCGGCGGACGGGAACTGCTCGACCTCTCCGACCGGGAACTGCGGGCGGTCCGCGGCAACCGGATCGCGGTGGTCTTCCAGGACGCGCTCGCCGCGCTCAACCCGATGATGACCATCGGCGGGCAGGTGGCCGAGGCGGTCTCGGTGCACGACGCGAGCCAGGGACGCCGGGCCCTGCGCGAGCGCACCGTCGACCTGCTGGACCTGGTCGGCATCGCCTCCCCGCGCGACCGCGTCGACCAGTACCCGCACGAACTCTCCGGCGGCATGCGCCAGCGCGTGATGATCGCGATGGGCATCGCCAACGACCCCGCGCTGCTGATCGCCGACGAGCCGACCACCGCGCTGGACGTGACCGTACAGGCGCAGGTCCTGGACGTGATCGAACGGGTGCAGGACCGCACCGACACCGCGGTCCTGCTGATCACCCACGACCTGGGCGTGGTGGCCGGCATCGCCGACCGGGTGATGGTCATGTACTGCGGACGCAAGCTGGAGGAAAGCCCGGTCGACGCGCTGTTCCACCACCCCGCCCACCCGTACACGACCGGGCTCCTGGGCGCGCTGCCGCGCATCGATCGGCGCGCCGCCCGCCTGGTGCAGATCCCCGGCCAGCCCCCGCTGCCCACCGAACGCCCCACCGGATGCCCGTTCCAGCCCCGCTGCGCGCACGCGGTCCCGGCGGTCTGCGGCGAAGTCGATCCGGCACCCCTGGCCGTCGACACCACGCACACCACGGCGTGCGTGCGGTTCCACGAGATTGAGAGCGTGACGCGATGAGCACGACCGCGGTGGACGTCACCGGGCTGGTGGCCGAATACCGGACCGGACGCGGCCGCAAGTCCGCCGTCGTACAGGCCGTCTCCGGCGTGGACTTCGCCATCGCCCGCGGCCGAACCCTGGGCCTGGTCGGCGAGACCGGCTGCGGCAAGAGCACCCTCGGCCGCTGCCTGGTCCGCCTGGTCACCCCGGCCGGCGGCCGGGTCCTGCTCGACGGCACCGACATCGCCACCGCGAACCGACGGACCCTGGCGGACCTGCGCCGCCGGGTGCAACTCGTCTTCCAGGACCCCTACTCCTCGCTCAACCCGCAGATGAGCGTGCAGGCCATCCTCGCCGAGCCACTGCGCATCCACGGCCTGCACCCCAAACGCGAACGCGAGCGGGTGCACGAACTGCTGGGCCTGGTCGGCCTGGACCCCGCGCACGCGCACCGCTTCCCACACCAGTTCTCCGGCGGACAACGACAGCGGATCGGGATCGCCCGGGCGCTGGCCGTGGAACCGGAGGTGCTGGTCCTGGACGAACCGGTGAGCGCACTGGACGTCAGTGTGCAGGCCGGCGTGGTCAACCTGCTGGAGGACCTCCAGGAACGGCTCGGACTGACCTACCTGTTCATCGCACACGACCTGTCCGTGGTCCGCCAGATCAGCGACGAGGTGGCCGTGATGTACCTCGGCCGGATCGTCGAACACGCGCCGGTGGACTCGCTGTTCGAGTCGGCGCGACACCCCTACACGCAGGCGCTGCTGTCCGCCGTGCCCATTCCCGACCCGCGCATCCAGCGCACCCGCAAGCGGATCGTGCTGGAGGGCGACATACCCAGCCCGCTGGCACCGCCCTCCGGCTGCCGATTCCGCACCCGCTGCTGGAAGGCACAAAGCGTGTGCGCGGAGGAGACCCCGCCCCTCGTCGAGACGGGCGACGGACACCTGACCGCCTGTCACTTCGCCGAAGTCCTGCCGCGACCGGACACCGCCAACACCCCCGAGAGGATCGCCCCATGACCGCCTCCTGGCACCCCTACTTCAGCACCGATCGCATCCTGTCCATGCGCCGCGGCCGCGGAGAGCGCGATCTGTGCCTGGTGGTCCGGGACACCGAGCACGGCCAGACCCTCGGTCGCCGGGACATGGTGCGGGGCATCGACCTGCCGCTGCCGGGCGACGTCGGCGACCCGGGGGAGGCGGTGCTCAGCGCGGACGGCGAGTGGGTGCTGAGCCTGCACGACGACAACGGTTCGGAGGTCGGACACGTGTGGGCCACCGCCGTGGACGGCGGCGACCGCCGCGACCTGACCCCCACCCTGCACCCCTACACGCTCCGGGGCATCGACACCGCCCGACAGGGCGACGCCGTGGTGATCACCGCCGCCGCCCCCGACGGGTTCGGTCTCTGGCACGTGCACAACTCCCGGACGCCCGCGCCCAGGCTGCTCTTCACCTCGCCGCACGAGGCGTGGAACGGACTGATCTCCGCCGACGGGCGCCTGGCCAGCGTGGACACCACCGACCACAACCCCGGAGTACGCCGCTTCGCGGTCACCGTGGTCGCCACCGACAGCGGGAAGGTGCTGGGCAGCCTCACCGACGGGCCGGCGGAGCCCGTGCGGGCGGTGCGGTTCTCCCCGGTCGTCGGCGACGGCCGGCTGCTGGTGTCCACCGAGCGCACCGGCTTCGCCCGCCCGTGCGTCTGGGACCCCGCCGACGGCAGCCGGATCGACGTGGACGCCCCGCACCTGAACGGCGACCTGGTGGCGCTGGACTGGTCCGACGACGGCGCCCGGATCCTGCTGGTCCTGGTCGACGAGGGCCTGCACCACGTACTGGAGTTCGACCTGCACAGCCGGGCGCTCACGGTGGTCGGGCATCCGGCCGGGGCCTACTTCGAGCCCGATGTGGCCTCGGCCCAACTCCACCAGTGGGCCTCGCACTACGCCGCCGACGGGCGCGTCCGGCTGCTCCGGCAGCGCTTCGACCAGCCGCTGAGCGTGCTGCACGTCGAACGCTCGACCGGGGAGATCGTCCCGGCCGATCCGCCGACCCCGCCGGTATCGGGCGTCGGCGCCGACTCGCACACCGTGCACTCCGCCGACGGCACCGCCCTGCAACTGTGGGTGTGCCGACCCCCGGACGCGCAAGGGCCGCGGCCGCTGGTGCTGAACCTGCACGGCGGCCCGAACCTGGTGTCCGTCGACGCGTACAACCCGCAGGCCCAGGCGTGGGCCGCCTCGGGGGTGGCGTACGCGTCCTTGAACTACCGGGGTTCGGTCACCTTCGGTCGGCGGTTCCGCGAAGGGTTCCTGGGCTCGATCGGAGACCGGGAACTGGAGGACATCGAGGCGGCGGTGCAGCGGTTGATCGCCGACGGGGTGGCCGAGGCGGGCAGCATC
Organism: Embleya sp. NPDC005971; assembly: GCF_040629175.1. Classification (NCBI taxonomy): domain Bacteria; kingdom Bacillati; phylum Actinomycetota; class Actinomycetes; order Kitasatosporales; family Streptomycetaceae; genus Embleya; species Embleya sp. NPDC005971. The sequence continues at coordinate 85,926 of NZ_JBEXUX010000004.1, forward strand.
TTCGTCACCGGCGCGTCCTACGGCGGCTTCCTGTCCCTGTTGTCCGTCGGACGATTGCCCGAACTCTTCGCCGGGGCGCTGGCGTTCGTGCCGATGGCGGACTGGGTGACCGCCTACGGCGACATGAATCCGGCGCTGCGCGCGGCGTGGAAGGCGTTCTTCGGAGCGGGCCCCGACCTCGACCCGGACCGCTACCGGCGCTCCTCGCCGATCACGTATGTCGATGCGGTCCGCGCACCCGTGTGGATCTCGCAGGCCACCCACGACACCCGCACGCCGCCCAAGCAGGCGTACGCCTACGCGCAGGCGCTGCAGGACGCGGGCGGGGACGTGTGCCTGGACTGGTTCAGCGGGGGCCACGAGACCAGCAGCCGCGAACTGGAGATCCACGACCAGCAGCGGATGATGGACCTGGTCGAGGCCGCGCTGCGCGGTGAGTCCTGGTCCCGGGGGCCGGTCGAACCGCCGGCCGGGCCAAGCCCCGCATGACCCGGGACCCGTTCGTCCCGCAACCGCGCGACCCGGTTCCCGGCGCCGTCGACGCCGCCGGCGAACCGGGTGGTCGGCCCGGCGGGATGCCGCCGCCGCATGTGCTGCTCGCGCCGGACAAGTTCAAGGGCTCGCTCGGCGCCGCGGCCGTGGCCCGGCATCTCGCGGCCGGGCTGCGCCGGGCCCGCCCGGGTCTGTGGGTGACCGTGCTGCCCGTCGCCGACGGCGGCGAGGGCACCGTCGACGCGCTGGTGCACTGCGGCTTCCGACGCCGCGTGGTCGGCGTCGGCGGGCCCACCGGTCGGCCCGTTCGCGCCTGCTACGCCCAACGCGGGAGCACGGCCGTGGTCGAACTCGCCCAGAGTTCCGGACTGGCGTTGTTGCCCGGCCACGTCCCGGCGCCGCTCACCGCGAGCAGCCGAGGCGCCGGCGAGGTGGTGCGCGGGGCGCTGGACACCGGTGCGCGCACCATCGTGCTGGGGCTGGGCGGCAGCGCCTGCACCGACGGGGGAGTGGGCCTGCTCGGCGCGCTGGGGGCGCGGTTCACCGACGCGGACGGGCGACCGGTGGCCGACGGTGGCGCGGCCCTGCGCGACCTCGCCCACGCCGACCTGTCCGGTCTCGATCCGCGGCTGGCGGCCACCGAGTTCGTGGTCGCCACCGACGTCGACGCGCCCCTATTGGGGCCCGGCGGGGCGGCGGCGCTGTACGGGCCGCAGAAGGGCGCCGGGCCCGAGGACGTCGCCGTGCTGGAGGCCGGGCTCGGTCGCCTGCTGGAGGTGCTGGCGTCGACCGTGGGTCCGCCTGCCGGGCGCATCGCGGCCGCGCCGGGCGCGGGGGCCGCCGGCGGCACCGGCTTCGGCGCCCTGGTCGCGCTGGGGGCGCGCCGCCGGCTCGGCGTCGACGTCGTCCTGGACGCGGTGGGGATCGACCAGGAACTGCGCGCGGCGACCCTGGTCGTCACCGGTGAGGGCGCGATGGACCTGCAGACCCTCCAGGGCAAGGCCCCGCTGGGCGTGGCCCGGCGCGCGCGGCGGCACGGGGTCCCGGTGGTCGCCGTGTGCGGACGCCTGGACCTGACCCGCGATCAGCTCGCCGCGGCCGGGTTCCGCGCCGGCTACCCGCTGAGCAGCCTCGAACCGGACCCGGAACGGTCGATCGCCGCAGCCGCCCCGCTGCTGGAGGCGCTGGGGCAACTGATCGTCCGCGAGCACCTGCCCGACCTCCCGCCGCCGAGGGCCGGGGCGCGGTAGCGGCCGAGCCGGGTCCGGCCGTACCCGGTGGGGCCGTTCCCGGTCGTTCACCGTCGGTCGCCCGAGCCCGGCTCGGGCCGGGAGGCGTCGGAAGCCCGGCCGGCGCGGGCGACGACCGCGGCCCGCGCGTCGGCGCCGATCAGGTCGATGTTGATCGCCGCCGCGGCCTGCACCCCCGATGCCGCGGCGGCCGGGACCGGGGCCATCAGGTCCGTGACGTTGCCCGCCGCCCACACGCCGTCGACCCCGGTGAACCCGCCCGGTTCGGTGACCAGTTGGCCGCCGATCCCCATCGGGTGCTCGGTCACCGCGAGGCCCGCGTCGGCGAGGAAGCCGGCGCGCGCCACGAACCGGGGCGCCACCACCAGGGCGTCCACCGCGACCGACCGGCCCGAGGCCAGGCGCACGCCCGCCAACCGGTCCCGGTCGTCGACCTCCAGCGCACCGACCGTGCCGTCGACCACGTCGATGCCCAGGGCGGCCAACTGCTCCCACTGCTCCTCGGTCGGGTCGCCGCCGGAGTGCAGGAACAGCGTCACCTCCGGCGACAACTGCCGGAACATCAGCGCCTGGTGGAACGCCGCCGGCCCGGTGGCCAGCACGCCGACCGCGCCATCGCGCACTTCCCAGCCGTGGCAGTACGGGCAGTGCAACACGTCGCGCCCCCACCGCTCGGCGAGCCCGGGGATCGCGGGCAGTTCGTCCACCAGTCCCGTGGTCACCAGCACCCGCCGGGCCGGCGCACGGCCGCCGTCCTCGGTGGTCACCACCAGCTCCGCGCCCTCGCGCCGCAGGCCCGAGACGCGGCCGGACTCGACCCGCCCACCATAGGAGAGGACCTCCTCGCGCCCCAGCCGCAGCAGCTCCAGCGGCGCGATCCCGTCCCGTGACAGGAGGTTGTGCGTCGCGGCGGCGGGCGCGTTGCGCGGCTCGCCCGCGTCGATCACCAGCACCGAGCGGCGCACCCGCGCCAGGGTCAGCGCGGCCGACAGCCCGGCCACCCCACCCCCGACCACCACGACGTCCCACACTTCGTCACTCGCCTGCACCCACGTGTTCTCGCTCATGTCGACCACCCTGCGAGCACGCCGGCCATACGGCAAACATTCATGCCGTTTCGGCAATATGGGGGCGGGCCGGTGTGGCTACTTCTCGACCCCCAGGCCCTGCCAGCCGCGGTCGAGGAGATCGAAGGCGTGGTCGGTGGCCACGACCGCGTCGATCCGGCCCGGACCGATCTGCGGGGCGCGCAAGGCGAAGTGCGCGAGCGCGGCGCAGTCCGGGTCGTCCTCGGGTCGTCCCGTCTCCTCGGCGATGGCCCGGGCCAGGGCGGCTTCGTGGCGTAGCCACATACGCTCGCCGTATTCACGCAACGCCGGTGTCCGCTCCACCAGTTCGACGAACTCCGCGAAGTCGGCGTCGGTGTCGCCGGACTTGAGCCGGTATCTCAGGGCGTGCTCGCGAAGCGCCGCCGGGATCGATCGGCCCGCGGGGCGCTCGCGCACGGCGGCCAGCAGTCGGGCCTCGTCGTTCGCGTCCTCGTCGAAGACGAGTGCCTCCTTGCCGGCGAAGTGCTTGAACAACGTCGTGGTGGACACGTCGGCCGCCTCGGCGATGTCGCGGATGCCGACGCGGTCGTAGCCGTGTTCGAGGAACAGCCGCAACGCGGCGTCCGCGAGCGCCTGCCGGGTGGCGGCCTTCTTGCGCTCGCGCCGGCCCGTCGGCGGGTGTGCTGTGCTCGGGGGTGTCGGCTCGGCCGTCGTGTCGCCCATGGTCGAGACCCTACTCTTGGTTGTGCGACTCAAAAAGTTGGCCGGTTGCTCTTTTCTGTGACACGGGTTTCCCCGTCGCGGTGGACGGCACGTTGCCGTATCCGCCCAGGCACCGGCTCGACCGGGGATGGCTCGGCGAGTTCGCCACCTGACGCGGGGTCGGCCGAGCGCGCGCTCCGGTCGGAGCGGCGGTTTCGAGCCGACCGAGGACGTCGAGGGGAGCACGTTCCCGATCGGCTCGGGCAACTGCCTTGCCCGGTAAACAATTTCCTTGAAAGTTAATGGTCTAGTCCACTTTGGTCCAGACCATTGACTTCTGTGCGTGCCGGGCTGTCTCATACCCCATGCCGCCGTGCCACGCGAATCGGCGGTCCGTCCCCAATTACAGTCTGGACGCACATGCGACTCTTGCGTACGTTACGAGCGGCCGTCGCCGCAACGGTCACCGCCGCCGCGGCCGTGACCTTCACCGCGCTCGGAGCCGGCCCCGCCCAGGCCGCGACTCCGTTGCCCTCGCACGTCTTCGCCCCCTACTTCGAGGCGTGGACCGGGGACAGCCCGGCCGCGCTGGCCGCCCAGTCCGGTGCCAAGCACCTGACCATGGCGTTCCTGCAGACGGCCACCAAGGGCTCCTGCACGGCGTACTGGAACGGCGACAGCGGCATGCCGATCGCCCAGTCCACGTTCGGCGCCGACATCAAGACCATCCAGGCCAACGGCGGGGACGTGATCCCCTCCTTCGGCGGCTACACCGCGGACACCACCGGCACCGAGATCGCGGACAGTTGTACCGATGTCAACCAGATCGCCGAGGTCTACAAGAAGGTCATCACGACCTACGAGATCTCCCGCCTGGACATGGACATCGAGATCGACGCGCTGGACAACACGGCCGGCATCGACCGCCGCAACAAGGCGATCAAGCTGGTCCAGGACTGGGCCGCGAGCAACGGGCGCAAGATCGAGATCTCCTACACGCTGCCCACCACCACCAGCGGCCTGGCCCCCAACGGCGTGGCCCTGCTGCGCAACGCGGTGAGCAACGGTACGAAGGTCGACGTCGTCAACCTGATGACGTTCGACTACTACGACAACGCCACGCACAACATGGCCAACGACACCGAGACCGCGGCCCAGGGCCTGTACAACACCCTGGCCCAGCTCTACCCGAGCAAGACCCCCGCCCAATTGTGGGCGATGGTCGGCGTCACCGAGATGATCGGTGTCGACGACTTCGGGCCGGCCGAGACCTTCACCCTGGCCAACGCCACCCAGGTCTACAACTGGGCCGTGTCCAAGGGCATCAACACCCTCTCGTTCTGGGCCCTCCAGCGCGACAACGGCAACTGCCCGAACCAGCCGGCCGCGGACAACTGCTCCGGCATCGCCCAGAACACCTGGGACTTCAGCCACATCTTCGAGCCCTTCACGGGCGGCACCACCACCCCGACCAACGACTTCTCGGTCAAGGCGACTCCCGCCGCCGGGTCCGTCGTCGCGGGCTCCTCGACCACCTCGACCATCTCGACCGCGGTGACGGCCGGTGCCGCGCAGACGGTGAGCCTGACCGTCAGCGGCGCCCCGGCGGGCGTCACCGCCTCGCTCAGTCCCACCTCGGTGACGGCGGGCGGTTCCTCCACGCTCACCGTCAACACCACCGCGGCGACCGTCTCGGGCACCTACAACCTCACCGTGACCGGGACCGCCGCCTCCGGCGGTCACAGCGCGACCTACGCCCTGACCGTCACCGGCGGCAACGGCCACACGTGCACGGCCCCGGCCTGGGCGTCCGGCACGATCTACACCGGTGGCCAGCAGGTCTCGCACCAGGGTCACAACTGGAAGGCCAAGTGGTGGACGACGGGTGAGACACCCGGCACCACCGGCCAATGGGGCGTCTGGCAGGACCTCGGCGCCTGCTGAAGCCGTCGTCCCTGATCGGCGACCCGCGTCGAACACGGTGCTGCCCGGCAGGTCACCTGCCGGGCAGCACCCGCGTTGCGGATCGGTTACAGGCCGCGGGCCAGATGCTCGGTGAGCAACCGGGTGAAGCGGGCCGGGTCGGGCAGGTCGCCGCCCTCGGCCAACAGCGCGCCGCCGTAGACCAGTTCGACGATCTCCGCGAGCGCCGGGTCGTCGGCGTTCGCCTCGTGCGCCGAGCGCAGCCCGGTGATCAGCGGGTGGGTCGGGTTGAGCTCCAGGATGCGCTTGACCGAGGGCATCTCCTGCCCCATCGCCCGGTACATCTTCTCCAGCGTCGGGGTCATGTCGTGCGCGTCGCCGACGATGCAGGCCGCCGACGTGGTCAGTCGCGACGACAGCCGGACCTGCTTCACCTGCTCGGACAGGGTCGTGGTCAACCACGGCAGCAGCGCGGCGAAGTCCTGCTCGCGCTTGGCCTTCTCGGAGCCGGCCTCCGCGTCGTCGGCGGCCGGCTCGTCCAGGTCGACCTGACCCTTGGCGATCGACTGGAGGCGCCGGCCGTCGAAGGCCGGGACCTGGTCGACCCAGACCTCGTCGACCGGGTCGGTCAGGATCAGCACCTCGTACCCCTTGGCCGCGAACGCCTCCATGTGCGGGGAGTTCTCCACCATCGCGCGGGTCTCGCCGGTCAGGTAGTAGATCGCGTCCTGGCCGTCCTTCATGCGCTCGACGTACGCGCGCAGCGTGGTGGGCTGCTCCGGGTCGTGCGTGGAGGCGGCCGACACCAACTCCAGCAGGGCCTCGGTGTTGTCGGCGTCCTCCAGCAGGCCCTCCTTCAGCGCCCGACCGAACTGGGCCCACAACCGCGCGTAGCGCTCGCCGTCCTTGGCCTGCATGTCCTTGATCGCGCCGAGGACCTTCTTGACCAGGCGCCGACGCACCCCGCGGATCTGCCGGTCCTGCTGGAGGATCTCGCGGGAGATGTTCAGCGACAGGTCGTGGGCGTCCACGACACCCTTGACGAAGCGCAGGTAGTTGGGCATCAGCGCTTCGCAGTCGTCCATGATGAACACGCGCTTGACGTACAACTGCACGCCGCTCTTGGACTCGCGCGAGAACAGGTCGAACGGTGCCTGTGCGGGGATGAACAGCAGCGCCTCGTACTCGAAGTTGCCCTCGGCACGCATGTGGATGGTCTCGGCCGGGTCGAGCCCGTCGTGGCTGATCTGCTTGTAGAACTCGTGGTACTCGGCTTCGGTCACCTCGCTGCGCGGCCGGGCCCACAGCGCCTTCATCGAGTTGAGCGTGTCGACCCCGTGCGTGGTGACGCCGTCGGCCTCGGTGCGCACGGTGGGCATCCGGATCGGCCAGCGGATGAAGTCCGAGTACTGCTTGACGATCTGCCGGATCTTCCAGTCGGCCAGATAGTCGGCCAGCCCGTCCTCGCTGTCCGCTGCCTTGAGGTGCAGGGTGACCGAGGTACCCACGGGCAGGCCGTCGACGGCCTGGATCTCGTAGGTGCCCTCGCCGTCGGACTCCCACCGGGTGCCGGCGTCGGTGCCGGCCCGCCGGGTGCGCAGGGTGACCTTGTCCGCGACCATGAAGGCCGAGTAGAAGCCGACGCCGAACTGGCCGATCAGGTGCTGCGTCGCGGCGGCGTCCTGGGCCTCCTTGGCTTCCTTGATCTTCTCCAGCAGGCCGGCGGTACCGGACTTGGCGATGGTGCCGATCAGGTCCACGATGTCGTCGCGGCTCATGCCGATGCCGTTGTCGCGAACGGTCAGCGTGCGGGCGTCCTTGTCGACCTCCAAGGCGATGTGCAGGTCCGAGGTGTCGACCTCCAGATCGGAGTCGATCAGGGACTCCAGCCGCAACTTGTCCAGTGCGTCGGAGGCGTTCGAGATCAGCTCGCGCAGGAAGATGTCCTTGTTCGAGTAGATCGAGTGGATCACCAACTGGAGCAACTGACGGGTCTCGGCCTGGAATTCCAGTGTTTCGACGCTGCTACCCACCCTGGGGTCTCCTCATCTCCTCGGCGACGCCGGGTTGTGTCGTCTTGGCGACGACACTTTATGGCGGAGCGCACAGGCACGTCCAAGCGACCCGGCCGGCGCGTTCAGGGTCGGGGCTCGTCGTGGTCGCAGTCGGCCGGGTCGGCGGACAACAGGTCTTCGGCGGCGCCTTCGAGGGCCGCGGCGGTCTCGATGGAGCGGGGGAGCATGGTCTTCTCGTAGCCGCGGACGGCGTCCCCGACGGTGGCGGCCCGCGCGAGGGCGAGGGCGAGTTCGGTGGCGTCGAGCATGGCGAGGTTGACGCCGACACCGAGCGGTGGCATCAGGTGGGCGGCGTCGCCGAGCAGGGTCACCGTCGGGCTGTGCTCCCAGGCGTGCGGAACCGGGAGGGCGAAGAGCGGGCGGTCGACGTAGCGGCCGTCGTTGTCGGTGATCATCCGGCGCATCCGGGGCGACCAGTGGGCGAACTCGTCGAGGAGCAGGGCGCGGATGCCGCCGGTGTCGTCGGTGCCGAGGCCGTTGTCGGTGATCCAGTCGACCGGGCCGCGTCGAATGAGGTGCACGCGGATGTGGTTTCCGCTGTTGCGCTGTGCGAACAAGCCGCGTTCGCCGTCGGCCGCGGCGGCGCCGCCCGGACCGACCAGCGCGGCGATCTCGGGGTGTCGGTGGTCGACATCGTCGAACCAGGCTTCCAGGAAGCTCACTCCGGTGTAGGCGGGGACGGCGCGGGACACTGCCGGGCGTACTCGGGAGAAGGCGCCGTCGGCCCCGACGACCAGATCGCTCTCGACGGTGGTGCCGTCGGCGAAGTGCAACTGCCGAGGCCCGTCGGCGGGTCCGCCGATCGTGTCGAGGGTGTGGCCCCAGCGCACGGTTCCCGGTTCGAGCGACTCCAGGAGCAGGTCGCGCAGTTGGCCGCGGTCGATCTCCGGCTTGAACAGCTCGTCGGCCGCCGGGACATGGCGGAACGTGGTGCGGCCGGTCGGGTCCAGTCGGCGCATCTCCTGACCTTCCGGGCGGGCGAGCCGGAAGAACTCGTCGAGCAGGCCCGCTTCGCGCAGGGCGATCTGGCCGTTGTCGGCGTGCAGGTCGAGGGTGCCCCCCTGGTTGCGCGTGTCGGGGCCGGGATCGCGGTCGTACACGGTGACCGCGATGCCGTGCCGCTGGAGGATTCGGGCGCAGGTGAGCCCGCCGGGCCCGGCGCCGATGATGCCGATCCGAGCGTGGGCGACTGCTGGGGAATTCATGGTGGTGCTGCCTCTCCGGTGGGGGCGATCGTTCGATGCCCTCAGAAAAGCAGATCGAATATAAAAGTGCAACAAGACAACTTAGTTATCGATGCAACCAATGGCTGTGCTCGAATCGCCGGCGCCGGCGTGTGGCTGGTGGCGGGTGAGTCGTGGGGATAGGCCCACCCCGATTCGGGTGCTGTCCGGATGCCCCGGGGCCGGGCCCGGGAGCGATCGTGGTCGCGTTCACCGGATGCCGTGTCGGCCCGGGGAAGGGAACCGAGATGACCAGACTTCGCAGCACCTGTTCGGCGATCGTGGCGGCCTCGTTACTGGTGTTGACCACCGGCGTCGGCGCGTCCGCCGACACCGGTGCGACCCGATCGCCCACGCCGGACGGCGTGTGGCGCGCCGACGGGTACGGCATGATCGTGACGATCCGAGACGGCACGCTGCGCCAGTACCAGACCACTTCGATCGGTTGCCTGCCCGGGCCGAGTGCCCGACGCTCCGGTGCCGATCGGGGAGAGACGCTGTACGACTCGACGGACGGCATGGTCGTCGGGGTGCGACCGGCCGCGCGGCCGAACCGGGCCGAGCTGCGTTTCACCCACGCGCCCGGATACCGGAAGCTGAACCGGATCGGTGCCCTGCCACGGAACTGCCTGCGCCCGGCTCCGTCCGGCCCCGTGGCCGCCTTCGACACCTTCTGGCAGTCGTACGAGGAGAACTATCCGTTCTTCGCGGCCAAGGGCATCGACTGGCACGCGCTGCGCGATCGGTATCGGCCACTGGTGGGGCCGAACACCACGGAGGACGAACTCTTCTCGATCATGCGGGACATGCTCGATCCGCTCGACGACGCACACGTGGATCTCACGGCGGGCCCGGACCGATACTTCGGCGACACGCGTCCCGGCACCACCGTGCCCACCGCCGATTTCGACCGGCGGATCCGGGCCTACATCGTCGAACGCGACCTCGGTGGGCGGCCCCTGACCGAGTACGCGAACGGACGGGTCGCCTACGCCGATCTGCCCGACGGACAGGGCTATCTGCGGATCAACGGATTCATGGGCTATCTGCCCGACCGCCCGCCCAGCCACCTCGGCGACAGCGCCGAACTCGACCGCGCCCTGGACGCGGTGCTCACCCCGGAACGGCTGGGCCGGCTGCGCGGGTTGATCATCGACGCACGGGTCAACGACGGCGGCATGGACAACCTCGGGCTGCAACTGGCCGGCAGGCTCTGTGACCGCCCGTATTTCGCCTACGCGAAGCAGGCCCGCAACGACCCGCACGACGCGAGCCGGTTCACCCGCCTCCAGCCGATCGAGGTGCGTCCCGACCCGGCAAGCACCCGCTACACCGGGCCGATTGCCATCCTGACCGGCGGTTCCACGGTCAGCGCGGGCGAGACCTTCGTCCAGGCGATGATGGGCCGGCCCGGTTCGACGATCCGCATCGGTGCGGCCACCCAGGGCGTCTTCTCCGACGTCATGCAGCGCCGACTGCCCAACGATTGGCAGGCGGGCGTGCCCAACGAGGTGTTCCGGACCCGGGACGGCCGCACCTTCGACGGCACCGGCATCCCGCCGAATGTGCCGGAACCGGTTTTCACCGAGGACGAGTTCGCCAACCACCGCGACTCGGCCTTCGACCGTGCGGTGCGGATGTTGCCCACCACCGCTTCCTGACGACCGCGTCCACTCGGTCCCGCTACGCGGCAGGACCGAGGTGGCGGCCGATGAGCAGGGCGACTTCCGGGTGGCCCAGGTAGCCGACGATGCCGTGTGGATCCCGGTGCGGATTCGCCACCCGCAGGTGCCGGTCGACCCCGGGGAACCCGACGGCTCGGCCCGGCGGGCGCAGGGTCACCGGATCCCGCGGGTCGTACACGTTGAGCCAGTGGGCGACCCCGGCCGGCCGGGCGAGCGCGGGCGGTCGTAGATGGCGTTGGATGGTCGCGAAACCGAGGGCCGAGCCGACCGTGACGAACAGCGGGACCTCGACCGTCGTGCCCAACTCGCGCAACAACTCGTAGGCCGGCACGGAACCGAGGGAGTGTGCGACCACGACGACCGGTTCCCGCTCGGCCACGGCCTGCGTCAGGGGTTCCGCGACGATCTGCCGGATGTCCGGACCCACGTAGGGTGCCCGGAGATACGCCTCCACATCGGCGACGAAACGCAGGAACCCTCGACCGGCGGCGGGTACTCGCCGGTCCAGCGCGGCCAGCGTCGCCTGCACCCAGGCCCAGTTGACGGGGCCTCTGGTCACCGCCTCCCCGTCGGGGAGTTCGGCGGTGACATCGTCGTAGGTGAGGCCGAGTTCGACCTCCAGATCCCGGATCAACTCTGCGGCAAGCGTGGAGAGTTTCGGGTCGCGAGGGGCTGCGTCCGGTGCTTCGTCGGCATCCGCCGGGGCGCCGTACGTCACGAGCCTCGGCGACTCGCGGCCCACCCAGTCCGCCAGGACGTCGCCGTAGTAGGGCATGGTGGCCGCAACCACGGCGGGCGGCACGTTCGTCGCACCCAGTCCCTCGGTCAGTGCGTCCACCCACTGCCGCAGCAGTTCGACGGGATCCTTGCCCTGTTGGGCCCGTCCGTGCACGAATACGAGTCGGGTCATGGCGTGCTCCCCCAGAGGAGTTCGGGTGGGTCGGGCCGGGTGGTGTCGCAGGAGAGGGAACTCCAGGTGACCCAGCGCAGTGCAGGCCGCAGATCGGGCGTACCGCGCGGCGCTTCGTGGGTCAGCCACCCCGCCCGCATCAGCGGGTACGTGGGGGTGACCGTCACCGTGTCGGCGAGGCGTGGGTGGCCCGCGAGGAGGACCAGGTCGTACGGAACCCAGCCCTGTTCGGCGCAACGCGCGATCAGGCGGGAGAGGGCGGCCCGTTCGCCCGCGCGGGACAGTGCGTAGGCGGCGGAGAGGGCCAGGGTCGGATTCGGGGGTATCGACTCGTCGTTGAGGAATTCGGCCACCGGCGAATCCGGGTCGGTGGCCACCTGCTCCCAGCCGTTGACGACGCCCACCGCGTATTCCTTGAGGATTTCGGTCTCGTCGCGTACCCAGGGTTTGCCGGAGGTGCTGCCGAGGGGCAGGTGGAGCACCAGGTCACTGCCCTGGTCGTTCGCGAGATGCAGCGTCACGTAGTCGGGGAAGACCGCGGACAACAGCCAGACGGCGTCGCCACCCGAACCGGTGCGAATGATCGCGGCCGTGGGCCTCGCCGGGGTTCCCCACCGCGCCGGCCCGGGGCGCGCGATCCCGGTGGGTCGGGTGCCGCCCGGCAGGTACGCCGCCACCTCGGCGGGTCGTCGTCCGAGGGGGAACCTGACGCACAGGCCCGTTCGATCGGGGAATCCGTCGCGAGCCGGATCCATGATCCCGGCGATGTCCCAGGCGCCTAAGTGCTGCGCGGGCATCTGCTTCTCCACCGGCGGTGGTCGTGAGCCCGCGGCCAACCACCTCGACTCGGCCACGGACCGTCCGGTCCGCAGGTCCATGGTCTCGACGACGAACTCGCCGTCGTGGGGAGCGGTGGTCCTCTCGCGATACGGTGGCGCGAATCGGGTGACGACGTCTCGTGGCGGATCCGCTCCGCGGACCCCGCTCAGGGGGGCCACCCGGATTTCGGTGTCGAGTTTGGCGACGTGCCTTCTTTTCCCGTCCTCCGCGCGCAGCTTCCAGGCGCCGTCGGCAGACAGTCCGAACTCGGCTTTCCGAGGCAATCGCACGGTCTGCGAGGGTGTTTCGGCATCGATACGGGCGATTTCCCGCTCGCCGGCATCCCTGACGAGGAATGCTCCCGGTGCGGAGGGTATGCGGGAGGCTCGGACCGTGATGGATACCTCCGCCGGAGAGGGGCGGCGGGCGAGTCGGCAGGGCGGGCGGAACGAGGTGATTTCGAACCAGGGTATTTGAGAATTTATGTGCAGTTCGTCGGACAGGCTTTGCATTCGCTCCTCGACGGCGCGCCACATGCTGTACGTGGTGATGAAGAGATCGTCCGCCTCGCCGTTCTCGCCGAATTCGAGAGCATCGGTGAGTCTGCCGTGCAGGGCGTCCAGAACGGCTCGGGAGAATATGCCGAAGGCCGGCAGGTCACCCCGCGCCGGTATTTCGTACGCAGGCTTGCCCAGCTCGACGGCGTAGAACCGATCGACGAAAGTCCGTCCGCCTCGCCTTTCCGTGGCGTTCGGGAAGATGTTGAAGCCGGTGAGGCCGTTCCGAAATCGTGCGTCCGGCAGCACCCGACAGGCATCGGAGATCAGCACGACGTGTCTGATGCCGCAGTACTGGGCCCACCCCTGGTAGTAGTCGACCTCGACGGCCTCGTTGGGATTGTCGACGCAATTCGACAGGAGCCAGAGATCGGATCCCCGCTGCGGATTCATGACCACGCCGTGTCCCGCGAAGTAGATCACGAGCTGTTCGACGTCCCCACGCATCGTCAGGCTCTGTATGCACTCCCGGAGAGCCTCGGCCCTGATGGATTCGACCGGTGCATCGGGCAGAGGTTGATCGATGAATCGATGGACCTCGTAGCCTTCGCCTTCGAACCATTGGACCATCTCGCGCGCGCTGTTGAGGGCACCTTCCAGATGCGTGAGTTCCCGGTATTTGCCCACACCGATGATGACGGCAGCTTTCGCCATGAGGCGTCACCCCCTGGGGTGGATGGTATCCGCGCGGCGCGGCTCCGTGGGCGAGACTCCGCGAGAAAGGGAAAACGCGTCGATCCACCCGTATCGCTTCCCGTCGGGTGCCGAACCGGTAGCCTGAAGTTCACGTCGGGAGGTGCACGATGGATGACGAGATACGTGCCGTGGACAGCTATATTCGGCGCGAACTGACCAATGTCGATCCTCGGTTGCTGATACTTCGCTTCGATACGGAATACGATATTCCTCTCGATCATGCATTCCCCATCGGCCTGTTGCAGATGGTCGGTGCCTTCGACCCGCCGGGGGCGGCATCGGACCTGGCGAAAACCGCGATCCGGGTCGGGGCGTACTGGTGTCGGATCGTGCAGGCCGACGTCGAATACGACCTGCTGCTCGGTCGGCGACTGATCACCGAGTCGGCGGCGTGGGCGGCGTGGCTGACCGAGGCGTGCGCGGGGAGCCCGACCGATGAGGACACCTTCGCGGCCTACGCCGCCGCCCGCTGGCACGACGGCGCGGGCCGTATCCACTACCGCCTGGGGTCGCACGGACTCGCCGTCGAGTCGTTCAAGACCGCCGAGAAGCTCGCGAAGGCGGCCCACCTGTGGTGGTGCCTGCCCGATCTGAGCAGCAATCGCGCACGCGGGGAGTTCGAACTCAGGAAGACCTTGCACAAGGAGGTCGCAGTCGGCGATCGCCAGACGCTCCTGGACAAGCTGACGGATCTGCACCGGGACGTGGGCCGCGTCGCGAACGAGCACGGGATCGAGGCCGCCCACCCCGGCCGGGCCACCGACGTCCGGGAGCGCGAGTTCCTGCGCGGATACTCGAACGTGTTGCACAATCTCGCGACCGTGCTCCGTGAGTCGGACGATCCGTCGCGGTCCCTGGAGCACACGATCGAATCGATCGCCATTTCGAGGGCGTTGGGGGACCACTACCGGATCGCCCAGTCGACCCTCAACCGCGCGTTCATCGAGAAGCCGGATGCCCTCCGGTACTTCGCCGAGCTGGCCGAACTGCCTTGGCAGCGGGGCAGGTTGATCGCCGAACAGAACATCGCGGCAGGTCGATACGATCTCGAGGGGTTGCGGAGGCTGGAACAGCTTCTGGATGCCATCCGAGGAGACGGGTTCGGCGAAGCGTTGATCAGCGGTGTGGACGCCGACTACTACGCGTACACCGTCCGGGCCTACGGCCGCACGATCAAGGCTCTCCTGCCGGACGCGTCGGCCGAGTTCCGGGCACGGTTGGAGCACGATCTGCGCACCCGGTCGCTGGAGATGGCTCGCTCGATGCGACGGGTGGTCACGCTCCCGGTCTACAAACGCACCTACGCGAAGACGGCGCGCCCGGTCTACCTGGAGCGGATCCGGTATGAACTGGATCTGGAACCGGCCGGATACGAGAAGGCGTTCGCACTGGTGGAGGAGTGCTCGGCCCGTGAACTCCTCGATCTGATGGCCAACACCGAGTTGCCTCTCCTCGAACATCCGGAGCACGGGCACGAGATCGGGTCGTCGCAGCCGGACGAACCCGATCCGGCACCGGCCCCGGCGCGGGGGACACGGGCGGGACTGGTTCGGGCAGCGCCGGCGGGATCGTTCCGACAGGCCGTGCGTGCCAGGTCCGCCGAGTTCGAGGAGAGGTTTTCTCGGCACCCGCTGCAACTGGCTCCGCACGATCCGGACATCGCTCATCGGCTGACGTCGTTCGCGGTCAACCATCCCGGCACCTGCGTGGTTCGCTACTTCGTCGAGGGATGGGACGAGAGCGAGGGCGAGGGTATTCCAACCGGGTTGGGAGCCTTCGTGAGCCGAGGTACGACCCTGACGTACAGGCGCGGGCTCTCCTATCTCGAAGTGCGCGGGTTGTCCGAGGCCATCGCGTCGAACCGGGAACTCGTGCCCACCGAAGCCGATGCCAAGGAGATCTGGCGGTTGTTGATCGCGCCGATCTGGGATCTCGTCACCTCGGACGGCCTGCCCGGACATCTCGTGCTCGTCCCGACCGACGAGATCTTCGCGATCCCGCTCCAGGTCGCCCTGCCGGACGAGCCCGGGGCGGTTCCGCTCGGGGCCATGTTGCCGATGTCGCTGTCCGCGAGCGTGACCACCTACGTAGGGCGAGGTCGGCACCTGCTCAAGACCCAGGCGGTGACCGGCACCGATGATCTGGCCGTTCTGATGGGTGTCGATCCCAGTGCCGGCGGGGGCGAGTTGATCAATCTGAAGTGGCCCAAGGAGCACTTCGTCGTCGCCGGCGAACCGCCCGAGACGATTGTCGACGCGGTCACCCGGCACCGGGGCGACTGGTCGGGGGTCCGCGCCCTGGTCGACTGCGAACCGGAGTTCTTCCTCTTCGTCGGGCACGGCGTGTACGACCCCGAGGCCCAGGAGCTGGGTCCGGGTCTGAAGTTCGGTGCCCATTACCTCACCCAGTTCGACGTGGCCCTGCGCCTGCGTCTGCCACGGAACAAGCTCACCGTGCTGGCCGCGTGTGTGGCGGGTCGAGGTATGCAGAGTCAGGGTGGGGACGTCCTGGGGTTCGTGCGGTCGTTCATCGCGTCGGGTGCCGGCGCGGTCGCCGTCCCGCTGTGGGACGTCAGGGACAGTGCCATGGTCGCCACGGTGGGTCGGCTGCTGCGTGCGTCCCGGGAGGCGCTCGACATTGGGGGCGGGGTCTTCGACGTCGTCGACACGCTGCACGAGCACTATCGCGAACTCATGCGCCATCCGTACGAAACGTTCGCCGACCGAGTGCGGGATCTTCCCCTGGCCCTGTATCTGTGACGAGACTCGGGACGGACACTCCGTCCGACTCGCCGCGAGACCCAGGGGACCGTCTTGGACGACATTCGCATTCGTCGGGAGGCCGCACTCGCGGCGTACGAGGAACTGGGTGCGGAACGCCCCGAACTCTTCGCCAACCCACCCGGGGCCGCCTTCGAGATCATCCTGGACCGCCCCACCCAGGACGCCGTCGCCGACGAGGTCGCGCAACGCTCGGTCGCGGCCGGATTCCCCGCCTCGTGCGGAGACGTCGGAGTCGTCTACCGGGACCCCTACCTCATGGTGGTCCGCGACGCGGTGCGCTTTCGGTCCGGTCGGGTGGGGACGTACATCCGCCTCGTGGGCGGCAGTGCCGGGCCGGGGGCGGCCGTGCTCCCGGTCCTCGACGACGGCCGGATCGTGCTGATCAACCACTTCCGCCATGCCGACCGGAGCTGGCACTGGGAGATCCCACGGGGCTTCGGCGATCCCGACGACGCGTCCGGCGAGGCCACCGCCGCGCGGGAGGTCCGGGAGGAACTGGGCTGTCCGGCCGTGGAACTGTCGTGGCTGGGCGCGATCAACACCGACAGCGGCATGTCCGGCGGCCGGGACGTCATCCACCTGGCCCGCATCGCCGCCGCCGCGTTACCGGCCGACCCCTCGGGCGACGGCACGGAGGAGGGCATCGACCGGATCCGCGTCGTGACCCCCGACGAACTCCGAGCCATGATCCTCGACGGCGAGATCACCGACGCCTACACCCTCGCCGCCTACGCCTTCGCCCTCACCCGCGGCCTCCTGCCGCATTGACCCCGCGGTGCCCGAGCCCCGGGTCCCACCGTCACAGCCCCGCCTGACTCCCGGGGCGATGCGGGGGTCGATTCGGGCGTATTCGGGCCGTCCGCTCCGGCGGCGGTCCGGCTTGATCACCCGGTCCGCGGCGGTGCGGGACGGGCGGGATGCATAGTTTTGCCTTCGGGTGCAAATGTATGCCATGCTGTCGGTCTCGGGTGTTCCCGAGCTACTTGTTTCGATTCGGGGCCACGTGCGATCGGGCCGCTTGGGGTGTACAGATGTCGAAGGTCTTGAGCAAGTTGCCGGTCGGGGAACGGATCGGTATCGCCTTCTCCGGCGGGTTGGACACCTCGGTCGCGGTGGCGTGGATGCGTGAGCGCGGCGCCGTTCCGTTCGCCTACACGGCCGACATCGGTCAGTACGACGAGCCGGATCTGGGCGACGTGCCGCAGCGTGGTCGAGCCTATGGCGCCGAGCAGGCGCGGCTCGTGGACTGCCGGGCCGCGCTGGTCGAGGAGGGCCTGGCCGCACTGACCTGTGGCGCCTTCCACATCCGCTCGGGTGCGCAGACCTACTTCAACACCACCCCGCTCGGCCGGGCCGTGGTCGGCACGCTGCTGGTGCGCGCGATGCACGAGGACGACGTGTCGATCTGGGGTGACGGGTCCACCTACAAGGGCAACGACATCGAGCGGTTCTACCGCTACGGCCTGCTCGCCAACCCCGAGTTGCGGATCTACAAGCCCTGGCTCGACGGGGAGTTCGTGGCCGAGCTGGGTGGTCGCCAGGAGATGTCCACCTGGCTCGCCGAGCGCAACCTGCCCTATCGCGATTCCGCCGAGAAGGCGTACTCCACCGACGCGAACATCTGGGGCGCCACGCACGAGGCCAAGCGGCTCGAGTATCTGGACACCTCGCTGGAGATGGTGAACCCGATCATGGGCGTCGCCTACTGGGACCCCGAGGTGGAGATCCCGACCGAGGACGTCACCGTGGAGTTCGAGCACGGCCGGCCGGTGCGGATCAACGGGCGCACCTTCGCCGACGCGGCGGAGCTGGTGCTCGCGGCCAACGAGATCGGCGGCCGGCACGGGCTCGGCATGTCGGACCAGATCGAGAACCGCATCATCGAGGCCAAGAGCCGTGGCGTCTACGAGGCTCCCGGCATGGCGCTGCTGCACGTGTGCTACGAGCGGCTGCTCAACGCCATCCACAACGAGGACACCATCTCGATGTACCACGTCGAGGGGCGCCGGCTCGGACGACTGCTGTACGAGGGCCGCTGGTTCGACCCGCAGGCGATGATGCTCCGCGACGGCATCCAGCGCTGGATCGGCTACCCGATCACCGGCAGTGTCACCGTGCGGCTTCGGCGCGGCCAGGACTACTCGGTGCTCGACACACAGGGTCCGAACCTCAGCTACCACCCCGAGAAGTTGTCCATGGAGCGCAGCCTCGACCAGACGTTCGTCCCGGACGACCGGATCGGCCAACTCACCATGCGCAACCTGGACATCGCCGATTCCCGCAACAAGCTGGAGCAGTACGCCGCCCACGGTGCGCTCAACCCGTGGAGCCGGCTGATCGGCGAGCTGACCCCGGGAGGCGCGACGGCCATCGCCGCGCAGAGCGAGGACGCCGTGGCCGTCGCGGAGGCGTCCGACGCGCTGGATCACGCGGCCATGGAATCCGGTACCGACTGACGGTCCGCGTCGTACCGGGATCTTCGAACAGCGGGCGACCCCGCACGCGCGGCGCGTGCGGGGTCGGTTCGGCGGGTCGGCGAACGTGCTCAGGCGCGACGGTCGTCCGTCGGCTCGGCGCCGGCCAGGCCGAGGACGCGGACCGCGTTCTCCTTGAGGATCAGCGGGCGTACCTCGTCCCTGATGTCCAGCTTGGCGAAGTCGGCAAGCCACCGTTCCGGTGTGATGACCGGATAGTCGGAGCCGAACAACACCTTGTGGCGCAACATCGAGTTCGCGGCGCGCACCAGTTGCGGCGGGAAGTACTTCGGCGACCAGCCGGACAGGTCGATGTAGACGTTGGCCTTGTGCGTCGCGATCGAGATCGCCTCGTCCTGCCACGGCACCGACGGATGGGCGAGGATGATCGTCAGCTCGGGGAAGTCCGCCGCGACGTCGTCGATCAGCATCGGGTTCGAGTGCCGCAGCTTGATCCCGCGTCCGCCCGGCAGACCCGCGCCGATGCCGGTCTGCCCGGTGTGGAAGAGCGCGGGCACACCGGCTTCGGCGAGTGCCTCGTAGAGCGGGTAGAAGCGGATGTCGTTCGGGTCGAAGCCCTGGAGGCTGGGGTGGAACTTGAAACCGCGGACGCCGTGTCGCGTGATCAGGCGGCGGGCGCGGGCGACCGCGGCCCGGCCGCCGTGCGGGTCGACCGAGCCGAACGGGACGAGGATGTCCGCGTGCGCGGCGGCGGCGTCGGCGATCTCCTCGCTGGACAGCGCCGGGTGGCCGGTCGCGGCGCCCGCGTCGACGGTGAAGACGACGGCGGCGGTGCGCCGGGCGCGGTAGTGCGCGGCGATGCGCTCCAGGGTCGGGGTGCGGTCCCGGTCGGCCTTGAAGTAGGCGGCGGAGGCGTCCAGCAGTTCGCGGTCCAGGGCGAAGCAGCCGTGGCCGTCCTGTTCGACGTGCACGTGCGTGTCGACGGCGTCGATGGTGCTGAGGTCCATGGTGGGTTCTCCGGGCGGGCTGGCTGGGGCGAGGGATGGTGCGGCCTGCGGGCCTGCGGGCCTGCGGGCGGGCGTCGGTCAGGGCAGGTCGGCGTCGGCCTTCGCGGCGAGCAGCAGGCTCAGCAGTGCGTCGCGGCGGGCGGCGAGCGCGGTGTCGTCGACGCCGGCGAGCGCCTCGGCCACGCCGGCCACGAGCTTCGCGGTGAGTTCGGGGGTCAGCGAGGGGTCCCCGAGATCGCGCCACCACGCCTCGGTCGGCGGCCCGAGATGGGCCAGCACGTGCGCGATGCCGCCCGGGCCGCCGGACAGATGCTGGTTGGCGAACGGCCCCAGGATCGCCCAGCGCAGGCCCGGTCCGTAGGCGATCGCGGTGTCGATGTCGGCCACCGTCGCCGCACCCCGATCGACCAGCGAGTACGCCTCCCGCCACAGCGCCGCCTGGAGCCGGTTGGCCAGGTGGCCGGGCAACTCGCGGCGCAGCCGGATCGGCTTCTTGCCGACCGAGGTGTAGAACGCGAGCGCGGTACGGACGGCGTCCTCGCCGGTGTTCTCCCCGGGCACGACCTCGACGAGCGGGATCAGGTGCGGGGGGTTGAACGGGTGGCCGATGAGCACCCGTTCGGGGTGCGCGACGCAGTCCCTGGCGATCACCGTGGTCGCCAGGCCGGACGAACTGCCGGCCAGCACGACGCCGGGACGGGCCGCCGCGTCCAGGCGGGCGAACAGCGCCCGCTTGACGTCCTCGCGTTCGGGGCCGTTCTCCTGGATGAAGTCCGCCTCGGCGGCGGCCTCCGCCGCGTCGGCCGTGAAGGTCAGCCGAGCGGGCCGGGCGCCGCTGGCCGAGCCGCCGGCCAGGGTCGGCCGGAGTGCGGCGACGTCGGCGCGCAGCCGCTCCTCCGCGCCCGGGGCCGGGTCGGTGGCGACCACGTCGAGCCCGCGAGCCAGGAAGTGTGCGGCCCAACTCGCCCCGATCACGCCGGTGCCCACGATCGCGACCCGGGCGATCCCGGCGGCCTCCGCCGAACCTCGCACGCCGGCGGGGCCCGTGCGCACACCCGCGCCCGCCCCCACGCCGGCGCCCGCATGCGTACCTGCGTCGGCGCCGACACCCGCGCCCATGCCCACGCGCGCGCCCGTGCCGCTGCTCGTGTTCATCGCTTGCTCCGTTCCGTCGCGAGGGTGAGGAAGTCGTCGAGCGCGGTCGGGTCGGCGAGGGTGTCCGGGCCGATGACGTCGGCGAGGTCCGCACCGAGCAGGAGGCGTTTGACCGGCAGTTCGAGCTTCTTGCCGGTGCGGTTGCGCGGCACGGTGGCGACCGCGACGACGGCGTCCGGCACGTGTCGCGGCGAGAGGGCACCGCGCAGTTCGCGGACGATGCGGTCGCGCAGCTTCGCGGTGAGTGCGTTCTCGGCCGCCGGCACCACGAACAACAGGAGTTCGCCGTTGCCGCCGGCCGGGTCCTCCAGGTGCACGACGAGGCTGTCCGCGACCTCCGGGAGCTCCTCGACCACGCGGTAGAACTCGGCGGTGCCCAGTCGCACGCCGCCGCGATTGAGCGTGGCGTCCGAGCGTCCGGCGATCACGCAGCTCCCGGTCTCGGCGAAGCGCACCCAGTCCCCGTGTCGCCACACGCCCGGATAGGTGTCGAAGTACGTCGCGCGGTAGCGCGAACCGTCGGTGTCGCCCCAGAAGCCGACCGGCATCGACGGCATCGGGACGGTGATGACCAGTTCGCCGAGTTCGCCGACGACCTCGCGACCGTCGTCGTCGAACGCCTTCGCCGCCACCCCGAGCGCCGGGCCGGAGATCTCGCCGGCCCGCACCGGCTGCCACGGGCCGCCCTGCACGATGCCGCTGCACACGTCCGTACCGCCGCTGCCGACGTTGAGCAACACCCGGTCGCCGAACTGCTCGTGCAACCACTGGTAGCCCTCCGCCGGCAGCGGGCTGCCGGCGGCGCCGATCTGGCGCAGTGCGGCCAGGTCGTGATCGCGTCCGGGGTTCAGGCCGGCGCGGCGGCAGGCCATCAGGTAGCCGGGACTCGCGCCCATCAGCGTCGCCTTGGTCTCGGCGGCGATGCGCCATTGCGTGTCCGGGTCGGGGTACAGCGGGTTCCCGTCCAACAACACCGGACAGGCGCCGACGAGCAGGCCGGACACCAGTGCGTTCCACATCATCCACGCGGTGGTGGTGAACCACATCATCCGGTCGCCCGGGGCCAGGTCCCAGCTCAGCGCGTGGTTCTTGAGGTGTTCGAGCAGAATGCCGCCGTGGCCGTGCACGATCGCCTTGGGGCGGCCGGTGGTGCCGGACGAGAAGAGTACGTAGAGCGGATGGTCGAACGGCACCGGGTCGGTGTCCGGCCGGCCGGGCTCGGCGAGCAGGTCGTCCCACCCGACGGTGTCGGGCAGTGCGCCGTCGCCGTAGGGGACGCAGACCACCACGCGCAGGGTCGGCAGCGCGGCGCGGATCTCCGCGACGGTCGCGCCGCGGTCGACGTCCTTGAGGCCGTAGCGGTAGCCGGGCACCGCGAGCAGCACCGCGGGTTCGATCTGGGCGAACCGGTCGACGACGCTGCGTGCCCCGAACTCCGGTGCGCAGCTCGCCCACACCGCACCCAGGCTCGCGGTGGCCAGGAACGCGACGACGGTCTCGGGCAGGTTGGGCAGGTAGGCCACGACCCGGTCGCCCCGGCCGACGCCGAGCCGGCGCAGTCCGGCGCGGGCGCGGCCCACCCGGTCGCGCAGCTCGCCCCAGGTGAGTTCGACGCGGTCGCGGGTCTGCGAGTACGCGACGAGCGCCGGTGCGGAGTCGGCCGCGCCGGCGCCGTCCAGGGCGTGCCGGGCGTAGTTGAGGGTGGCGCCGGGGAACCAGCGGGTGCCGGGCATGCCCTGGTCCGGGAGTGCGGCCTGCTCGGGCGTGGCGAACCGCACCCGGAAGAAGTCCCGGACGCTCGTCCAGAATTCCGCCGGCCGGGTGACCGACCACCGGTGCAACTCGTCGTAGTCGGCGAACGACTCGCCCCGGGCGGCCTGCACGTACCGGACGAAGCGGCCCAGTTCGGTGCTGTCCAGGACGTCGGCGGCCGGGGCGCGCAGCAGTTCGGGCTCGTCGGCCGGAGCGGGTGCGGCGGCCGAGGCGGGCGTGGCGCGCGGGGGTTCGGGGGTGGTCACGAGCGGCCGACCTTTCCGGCGCGGCCGTCGAGGAACGCGCGCATCCGGGTCTTGGCCTCGTCGCTGCCGGAGGCGACGGCCGCCATCAGCGATTCGAGCAGGTAGCCCTCGTCGGGGCCGGCCTCGGCGATGCGCGGCAGGGCCTGGAGCACGGCGAAGTTGGTGATCGGCGCGTTGCCGGCGATCCGCAGGGCGAGTTCGAGCGCGTGGTCGAGCCCGGCTCCGGCGTCGGTCAGGTATTGCGACAGGCCCAGTGCCTGGCCGTCGGTGGCGTCGACGACGCGGCCGGTGAGCATCATGTCGGTCATCCGGTGCACGCCGATCAGGCGCGGCACCCGGACGGACGCGCCGCCGCCGACGAACAGGCCGCGTTGGCCCTCGGGCAGCGCGTAGAAGGTGCTTGGTTCGGCGACGCGGATGTGCGCCGCGCAGGCGAGTTCGAGGCCGCCGCCGACGACCGCGCCCTTGAGTACGGCGATCACGGGTACATCGCCGCGTTCGATGCGTTCGAAGGCGCGGTGCCACATCCGGGAGTGCCGCAGCCCGGCGAAGGTGTCGCGCTCGGTGAGTTCGGACAGGTCCAGTCCGGCGCAGAAGTGCTCGCCCTCGGCGTCCAGGACGACGGCCCGCACATCGGCCGGGGGTGCCGTGAAGAACGCTTCGAGGCCGAGCACGGTCGCGTCGTCGAGGGCGTTGCGCTTGGCCGGCCGGGACAGGCGCAACACCGCGACGGGGCCGTGCCGCTCGATGTGCAGGGACGGCGGCAGCGCGGGGGCCGGTGCCTGCGCGGACGGGTCGGCGGTCGCGGTCGCGGGCCCCTGGGGGGCCGGGGCCGGGGCCGGGTGGGTGGCGGGGCGGGTCATCCGGAGGTTCCTTCCACGTCGGCGAATTCCGCGGCGGCCCGGGCGCGCAGCTCGACGCGGCGGATCTTGCCGGTGGCGTTGGCCGGGAGCGCGGTCACGAAGACGACGTACTTGGGGATCTTGAAGCGGGCCAGGTGCGCCTCCAGGTGGGAGCGCACGCCGGATTCGTCGAGGGTGCAGCCCTCGCGCGGTTGGATGTAGGCGGCGCCGACCTCGCCCCAGCGGGCGTCGGGGACGGCGACCACGGCGACGTGGGCGATCGTGTCGAGCCGAAGCAGCACGGCCTCGACCTCGGCCGGGTACACGTTCTCGCCACCGGAGATGATCAGGTCCTTGACCCGGTCGGTGACCGACGCCCAGCCGTCGGCGCCCACGCTGAGCAAATCGCCGGTGCGGAACCAGCCGTCCACGAACGAATCGGCGGAGTCGGCGGGCCGGTTCCAGTAGCCGGAGAACACGTGCGGCCCGCGCACGAGCAGTTCGCCGGGCGTGGCGTCGAGGGGGCCGGGCCGACCGTCGCGCAGCATCGCGACATCGGTGAAGAAGTGCGGTACGCCGACCGCGACGGGTCGCGCCGCGGCACCGGACGCGGGCGCCATGTAGACGCCCGGCGATGCCTCGGTCATCCCGTAGCCCTGCCTAAGGCGCACGCCGCGGTCCAGCCAGGCCCGGGCGACGCGCTCCTGCACGGGCGAGCCGCCGTAGACCACGCTGGTCAGCGAGCCGAGGTCGACCTGTGCCCAGCGTGGGTGTTCGCACATCATGGCCAGCATCGTGGGTACCGCGGAGAAGCTGGTGATCGCGGCGTGCTCGATGCGGTCGAGGACGGCTCCCGCGTCGAAGCGGGCGACCGGTTCCACGCTGCCGCCTTTGAAGAACGTCGGCAGGGTGACCTGGCCGAGCCCGGTGGCGTGGAACAGCGGCGAGATGCACAGCGAGCGTTCGTCGTGCCCGAAGTCGATGTGTGCGAGCTGGTTGATCGTGTTCCAGGTCAGGTTGGCGTGGCTGAGCACGGCGGCCTTGGGTCGGCCGGTCGTGCCGGAGGTGTACAGCAGTACGGCCGGGTCGTCGAGGGAGACGGCCGGCGGTACGTCGAGCGCGGGTCCGGCCGCGATCGCCCCGGCGAGGTCGGGCGAGTCGGCGGGCCCCGGGTCGGCCGGGCCGACCGGGACGCGGGTGCGCAGCGTGTCCGGCAGCGGTGCCGCCGCGGCCAGGAGCGCGTCGGTGTCCGGGCTGTGCACCAGGACGGTCGCGCCGGAGTCGGCCAGCATGTACCGGATCTCCGGGCCGGAGAGCCGGAAGTTGAGCGGTACGACGATGGCGCCGAGCAGCCACGTCGCGAAGAACGTCTCGAACGTGCTCGCGGCGTTGACACCGAGGTAGGCCACCCGGTCCCCGGGGCGCACGCCGCGCTCGGCCAGGTGGCCGGCCAGACGTGCGGTGCGCTCGGCGAGGGCGGCGTACGTGAGGGCGCGGCCGGCTTCGACGATCGCGGTGCGCTCGGGGGATATCCGGGCGCGGCGGGCCGGCCAGGTACCGAGCCCGAAGTTCGCGTGGCTGCCCTGAGCTGCGGTGTTCATGGTGATGGGTCCTCTGCGTCGAGGCAATGACAGGAATCCTTATATCAAGATTCCGTGCAATGGTCACTCGTCCGGGACGCGAGTCCCGGCATGCGAGACTCTGGGCGCACAGGCGGATCACTGGCGGGGCACCGGATGGGGAGTGGGCGGATGGCGGCGCGAGCCACGGGGAACGACACACCGGGCGCGGCCGCTCCGTTGCTCCTGTACGCGGTCAAGCAGGTCGAACTCGCGGTGCGCGCACACCTGGACGAACTGCTGCGCCCGGCGGGCATCACCGCCCTCCAGTACACCGCGCTCACCGTGCTCGACCGCCGCGACGGGCTGACCAGCGCCGAACTCGCGCGCAACTCGTTCGTGACCCCGCAGGCGATGCGGGACCTGGTCACCGCCCTGGAGCGGCGCGCCCTGATCGCCCGCCGGCACGACCCCGCACACCGACGCCGGCTGCTCATCGCGCTCACCCCGGCGGGGCAGGCACTGCTCGCGCGGACCCGGGACGAGGTCGACGCACTGGAGGAGCGCATGCTCGACGGCTTCTCGCGCGCCGAGCGCGGCGCGTTCCGCGACTACCTCAACCGCGCCCGGACCGCCCTCGCGGGCGGTCCGGCGCAGTAGCCGCGGCGTCGGGCCCGGCCTCGGGCGGGCGGGACGCTCGGGCGTTCCCGCGGCGTCCGCGCCCCGATCGTGCCCGCAGTGTCGAGCGGGAGGCCCGCGCGGAGCCGACGGTCAGGGGGTGCGCAGGGCCGCGGCCGTACGGGACGCCTGCGCGGTGACGCCGGCGATGCTCGACGTGAGGAACGAGCCGCCACCGGTCAGGTCGCCGACCACGTGCACGCGCGGGTCGGTGGGGACCACCCCGCCGGCCGGGTGCAGCGTGGCCAGGCCGGCGTCCGTCAGCGATCGCACCAGGTCCCGGGCCGCGCCCGGGAGCGCCTGCGCGGGCGAGTTGACCGCGTTGACGACGGCCTGCGCGGTGTGTCGGCCGCCGCCGGCGTGCACCCGGAAGCGGCCGTTCACCGGCTCGATCGCGTCGACGCCGGCGGCGACCGTGAGCTGACCGGACTCCAGGAGGCGCAGCACGACGGAGGCGTTCACCGGGACCATCGGCGAGGCGACGCTGGTGGCCGTGCGGAGCCGGCGACGCAGCCGGTCCCGGTCGGCTTCGGGCAACAGCCGCCAGGCGTAGGGGCCGACGGTGTGCGCCGTCTCCTGCAGCACGCGGCGGCCGATCCGGGGATCGTCGACCTCGGCGAGCTGCGCGCGCAGGTGCCGGACCGGGTCGTCCGCGCCCGGGCCGCGCAGTCGGGCCGCGAGATCGTCGAAGTCCTCGCCCGCGTCCGCCAGTTCGGTACGCAGCAGATCGACCAGATCGGCCAACGCGAGACGCCCCCGCGCGGCGTGCAGCGCGGCCACCCGCTCGACGGTCACGTGGGTCGGGCGCCGACCGTCCGGGCGCTGCCAGACGTACGGGAGCAGCCCGCTGCGGGACAACAGCGTGATCCGTCCCGGATATCGGCGCGCGGCCAGCGCCACGACGACGTCGACGGCGGTCAGGCCGCTGCCGACGACCGCGACATGGTCGGCGGCGGCGATCCGGTCGAGCGAGCCGGCGAGCGGATACGGGTCGGCCGTGAAGCCCGCCTCGCCGGCAAGTCCGTACGGATCCGGGGCCGTTCCCCCGCCCACGCACAGCGCCACCCGGTCGGCCCGGAACTTGCGCCCGTCGTCCGTGCGCAGCACCAGGCCGGTGCCGGTCCGCACGACCGCACCCACCCGCGCGGCCACCACGCGCACGGGCCAACCCTGTTCGCCCAGCGCCGCGACGGCCTTCTCCGCGGCGTGCACCAGATACTCGCCGTAGAGCGCGCGCGGGACCAGCGGTTGGCCCAGGAGCGGGTCGAGATGGTCGCCGCCGCGGGCCCCCAGCCAGTCCGCGAAGTGGCCGAAGGCGCCGCTGCGGACCGACATCAGGGCGGGTGGCGTGTTGACCAGCACCGCGTCCAGATCCGGACCGTACGGGCGCCCGCGCCACCGGTGCGGCGACGGTTCGAAGACCGTGACGGTGCCGGTCCCGCCCGCTTCGGCGGTGCCCTCGGTGGTGGCGAGCGCGTGCAGCAGGCCGACGGCCGCGGCGCCGCCCCCGACGATTGCGATGTCCATGGTGTCCCTCTCCGGTGATCGTGTGCCACCGACCCTGTCCGCCCGCGCCGGGGAGCCCCATCCCTCGCGGCCGGGGAATCGACAGGGAACAACCCCCTCGAACGAGGGGTTCCGTGCGATGGGGCGACAGACCAGGCTGGGCAACCGGAAGGCGCGGGCGCCCGGCGGCCGATCGATGGGGGACAGGCATGAGCGATCCACACCGGGGGGTGCTCGCGGCGGCCGAACAGGCCGCCGACGCCCTCGACTTGTTCGGCCGCGTCTCGGCCCGGCTGCGCCGGCAGGTGCCGTTCCAGTCGGCCGTGTGGACCGCCGCAGACCCGGAGACCGGCCTGATCACCGCACCGATGCTGGTGCAGAACATGGGCTCCGGCGAGGGCTGCGCCGCCTACTGGCAGAGCGAACTGCTGGAGGAGAACGTGCTGCCGTTCCGCGACCTGGCCCGGGCCGGTGTACCGGCGGCCGGGCTGCGCGCGGCCACCGGCGATCTGCCCGGCCGCAGCGCCCGGTTCCGCCGGCTGCTGCTGGACCAGGGCGTACACGACGAGTTGCGCGCGGTGCTCCGGATCGGCGACCGGCCGTGGGGCCTGGTGAGCCTGTTCCGCACCACCGACGCCTTCCGCCCGGAGGAGACCGCGCTGCTCGCCGAGCTGTCCCGTCCGCTGGCCGGGCGGCTGCGCAGGTTCGCCCGGTCGCCCGCGTCGACGCCCGGCACGGATTCCCCCGCGCCCGGCCTGATCCTCTTCGACGAAGCGGGCGAGGCCACCTCCGCCAACGAGGAGGCACGCGGGCACCTCGCGCGGCTGCCCGAGGGGCCGTCGTTTCCCACGGCGCTCGGGCTGAGGCTGCCGATCTGGGTGCTCGGTACGGCGCTCCAGGCCCGCGCCATCGCCGACGGCCGCGACCGAGGCAGCGCCCGGGTGCGGATCCGGACCACCGAAGGCCGTTGGCTGAGCTGCCACGCCTCGTGCCTGACCGGACCCGGCGGCCGGCCCGGCCCGGTGGCCCTGGTGATCGAGCCCGCGACGCCCGCCGACCTGGCGGTGCTGGTCGCCGAGGCGTACGGCCTGACCTCGCGCGAACTCCAGATCACCCAGCTCACCGCGCGCGGCCTCAGCACCGCCGAGATCGCCGCGGCGCTGTTCATCTCGCCGCACACGGTCCGCGACCACCTCAAGACGATCTTCGCCAAGACCGACGTCTCGACCCGAGGCGCCCTGGTGGCCCGCCTGTTCACCGCCCAGCACTGGCCCGCGTCCCCGACGCTCGACGGGTCCCCGGGCGTTCCGGCCTAACTACGGTGCATCCCGCCGGCGCGGCGCAGGTGGGCCGGATCGGCGCGGGTCAGGGCCGCCGGTGTGTCGAGCCGCCAACCCGTGTCGTATGCCTCGGCGAAGAGTTCGTCGCCTAGCGCGGCCCGCCCTCGGTCGGTCAGCGTGCGCACCGGCGGATCGGTACGGTCGTGGGCGCCGCGCAGGCGGGCCGCCGCGCCGAGCACGAGGGCCGCGTCCCGGTGCCGCCCGTACCGCGCGGCGAGGCCGGCCACGGTCACCGCCACCGTCGCCAGAATCGGCATGTCGTTGCTGTCGACCGCCGCCGCGTAGGCCCGCCCGAGCGCCGCCTCGGCGCCCGACCCGTCGCCGAGTTCGAGACACAGCGCGGCCCGGGCCACGCCGATCAGCGCCTGCCCGTGGTCGCCGTCGGACGGCAGCCGCGCGGACCGCAGCCCGGCCTCGGCCGACTCGACCAGCGCGCGCGCCCGATCCAGGTCACCGAGCCGCACCCGCAGGCCCGCCTCCCGCGCGTCGAGCAGAATCGCCATCTCGGGCGAGGCCGAGCGCAGCGCGCGCTCCCGGGTGGCGGCGATCATCTCGATCGCCCGCGCGTTCCGATCGAGCCGCATGTTCAGGTCGATCCAGCGCAGGTCGATGAAGATCTCGTCGCCGAGGCGGAGCGACCCGAATTCGCCCACCAGCCGCTTGGCGTCGTCCAAGTCGGCCAGTGCGCCTTCGAGATCGCCGTCGTGTTGGCGCAACAGCGCGCGCAGCGGCAGCGCCGCGGCCAGGCCCCACCGGTCGCCCGCCCGGGCGAAGCACTCCAGCGCGGCGGTCACGTCGTCGCGGACCCGGTCGAGCCGGCCCCGGTTCTCGGCGAACTGGGCGCGGAACAAATGGGCCAGCCCGGCCGACCACCCGTCCGGCCCGTCGGCCGACCGCCGGACGAGCGTCGGCGACGCCTCGGTCTCCGCCAGGGAGGCCAACCTGATCGCGACCAACGCGCCGCCGAAGCCCGGAAGTTCCGGATGGCTCGTCAACCGGTCGGTGAGCGCCCGCAGTTCCTCGCGGCGCTCCTTGATCGCGTCGTTGAGAAGCACGCTCCGGGTGGAGATGGTGTTGAGCAGCAACATCCCCTCGGCGATGTCGCGCTGCACGCTCGGCCGTTCGGCCGGCAGCGCGACCGCCTCGCCGAGCCAGTAGGCCGCGTCGCGCTGCCCACCGGACATCTGCCAATACCAGGTCAGGTTCAGCGCGAGCCCGATCGCACCGCCGGCATCGCCGAGGTCGCAGAGGTGGCGCAGGGCGGCGAGCACGTTGTCGTACTCGGCGCGCAACACGTGCAGTGCGTCGAGCTGCTTGGGGCCGCGCAGCAGCGGGTCCTGCCGGGCGACCAGGTCGGCGAAGCCACGAGCGGCCAGGCCCCGCACCCCGGTCAGCACACCCTGCTCGGCCAGGCGCGCCAGGCCGTACTCGCGGATCGTCTCCAACATCCGGTATCGGCCGGTGTCCGGCGCGAGCTGCACCAACGACCGGTCGACCAGGCCGGCGAGCAACTCCGGGACCTCGCCGGCCGGCACCGCGGTGCCGGCACACAGCGCGGTGGCCGACACCGGCGTGACGCCGCCGGGCAGGACCGAGATGCGCTCCGCGACCGTACGCGCGTCGCCGCCGAGCAGGTCCCAGCTCCACGCGATGACCGCCCGCAGCGTGCGGTGCCGGGGGAACGCGGACCGGTTGCCGGTGCCGAGCAGGCGGAACCGGTCGGACAGCCCGGCGGCCAGGTCGGCCGGCGAGAGCGTACGCAGGCGGGCCGCGGCCAGTTCGAGCGCGAGCGGCAGGCCGTCCAGGCTGCGGACGATGCGCAGCACCTCGCCGCGGTTGTGCTCGTCGACGTCGAAACCGGGCCGCACCGCCGCCGCCCGCTCGGTGAACAGGCGCACCGACGCGGTACGGCGGGCCTGCTCGACGTCCGCGTCCGCCGCGGGCAGGGCGAGCGGGCCCAGTGGGACCAGCGCCTCGCCGTCGATCGCCAGCGGCTCCCGGCTGGTGGCCAACACCCGCAGGTCGGCGCAGCGGCTCAACAGCGCCGAGAGCAGGCACGCGACGGCGTCGATCAGGTGTTCGCAGTTGTCCACGACGAGCAGGGTTTCCCGGCCGCCGAGCAGCTCGGCGAGCACGGCCGGCTCGCCGGCCGGGTCGTCGCGCAGCTCGGTCGAAGCCTCGAACAGCGCCGGGCCGCGCAGCCCGAGCGCGGCGAGCAGCGCCGCGCCGACCTCGGCCGGCTCGGTGACCGCGGCGAGGTCGATCAGCCAGGCACCCCCGCGGTACTCGTGGTGGTGGCGGCGGGCGGCCTCGACGGCGAGCCGGGTCTTGCCGGCGCCGCCCGGACCGAGCACGGTGACCAGACGCCCGCCGGCCAACAGTGCGTCGATCCGGGCGAGGTCGTCGGCCCGCCCGACGAAGCTGGTCAGCGGCGTGGGCAGGTTGCTCGACCGCGGCTTCCTCGTGAGGTCGGGCGCGGGTCGCTCGGCGCGCAGCAGGCGCAGATGGCGTTCGCGCAGGGCGGCGCCCGGGTCGGTGCCCAGGATGTCGGCCAGGGTCGCGCGGACCTGCTCGTAGACGGCCAGGGCATCGGCTTGGCGACCCTGGGCGGCGAGCGCGTCCATGAGCAGCGCGGCGGCCCGCTCGTGCCCGGGGTGCTCGGCGAGCAGGGCGGTCAGCCGGGCGGCGGCCGCGTCGGCACGGCCCAGGGACAGCTCGGCGGCGGCGAGGTCGGCGACGGCCTCCACCGAGGTGTGGGCCAGCCGGGTCGCGGCCGCGGGTGCCACCGCGGCGACGGCGGCGGGCTCGGCTCCGGGACGGTCGCCCCACAACTCCACGGCCTCGCCGAGCACGGCCGCCGCGGCATTCGCGTCACCGGCGCGCAGGCGGTCCCGGCCGGCCGCGGCGAGCTGCTCGAATCGCAGCGCGTCCACGTCGGCCGCGGCCAGGTCCAGCCGGTAGCCGCCCGCGACCCGAGCGACGTCGCCGGCCGAGCCGAGGATCCGACGCAGCCGCGAAACGAGTGCCTGGAGGGCGTGGGCGGGGCCGGCCGGCAGGTCCTCGGCCCAGATCGCGTCGACCAGGACACCCTCGTCGACCGCGCGCCCGCCGGCGAGTGCCAGCCGGACGAGCAGCGCCCGCAACCGCGCACCCGGAACGGGCAGCGCGGCACCACCACGCGATGCCCGAACGGCACCGAGCAGCGTGACGCGAAGCCGCGCACCCCCGTCCATCCGCCGATCCTTGCGCGCGCACCGTCGAGTCACCAAATCAGGGCGGCGAGCGAGCCTTTCGCCCATGTACAGGCGGCGCTTCGTGCGCGCGTGCCTTCGTATGCGGGCGGTTCCGCGCGGGCGTTCCGTGTACGGGTGCCTTCGCATGCGGGCGGTTCCGCGCGGGCGCTTCGTGCGCGGGTGCCTTGCGCATGGCGGTTGTCCGGGCGGTACCCCGGGTGTGCCGCCCATGTCAGCGCCGTGTGTGCCTCGTGTGAGCGGCCCGGGTCAGTGTGTGCATGCCTCCGAGAACAGGACGGGGAGGCAGGAAGGGAGTTCTCGTGCATGACGTAGTGATCGTGGGGGCCGGCCCGGTGGGTCTGCTCCTGGCCTGCGAGTCGAGCCTTGCGGGCTGCTCGGTGCTGGTGGTCGAGCGGGATCCGGAACCCCGCTCCCCGTGGAAGGCGGACCCGCTCGGCATGCGGGGCCTGTCGGCCGCGTCGGTCGAAATCTTCCACCGCCGAGGGATGTTGCGTGCGCTCCTGGCGGCGTCGGGCATCGACGAGGATCCCGACGCGAAACCCGACGCGGACGAGCCGTCACCCCCTCGTGGCGTGGGCCACTTCGCCGGGATGATGCTCGATCCGGCCGACGTCGACGTCGCCGCCCTGCCGTTCCGGCTTCCCGGCCCGGCCGCGGACGGCGTGATGACGACTCTCGAAGCGGTCGAGGCGGTGCTGTCCGAGCGGGCGGCCGAGCTCGGCGTGGAGGTCCGGCGCGGCGTCGCGGTCTCCGCGATCGCGCAGGACGACGAGAGCGCGGTCGCGCGAGCCGGCGAGCACGAGTACGCCGCGCGCTGGGTCATCGGCTGTGACGGCGGACGCAGCGCGGTGCGCGGGCTCGCGGGCTTCGACTTCGTGGGCAGCGAGCCGCAGTTCACCGGCTACGTCGTACTCGCCGACATCGCCGATCCGGAAAAGTTGCGCCCCGGGTTCCATCCGACGCCGACCGGCATGTACCTGCGGACGCCCGCGGCCGGGTACATCGGCATGCTGGAGTTCGACGGCGGCGCGTTCGATCGTTCGCGGCGGCCGACTCGCGAGCATCTGCAGGCGGTGCTGCGCCGGGTATCGGGCACCGACGTGACGCTGAACGACGTGCATCTCGTGTCGAGCTTCACCGATCGGGCCAAGCAGACGACGACCTATCGGCAGGGGCGCGTCCTGCTCGCGGGCGACGCCGCCCACATCCACTCGCCCCTCGGTGCACAGGGACTCAACCTCGGCCTCGGCGACGCGGTGAACCTGGGTTGGAAACTCGCGGCGACCGTGCACGGACACGCGCCGGACGGCCTGCTCGACACCTACACCCGCGAGCGCCATGCGATCGGTGCGGGAGTGCTCGACTGGACGCGCGCCCAGGCCGCGGTGATGAAGCCGGACCCGCACGCCCGGGCGATCCAGGGTGTGTTGCGCGACCTGCTCGGGACACGCGACGGCACGACCTACGTGTTCGAGAGGTTGTCGGGATCCTCGAACCGCCACGACCTCGGCGGCGAACACCCGCTGGTCGGCCGCAACGCCCCGGACTTTCGGCTCCGGGACGGCACTCGCCTCGGCGACCTGATGCGGGACGGACGAGGCGTCGCACTCGACTTCGGCACCGACCGGCCCCTGCACGGCGCGGAGATGGGCCGGGAGAGCCGGATCCGGTACGCGGCCGGTCCGGCGTGCAACGACCTCGGCCTGGGCGCGGTGCTGGTCCGTCCCGACGGCGTGGTCGCCTGGGTGGGTGATCGCGACCCGGATCGCGGTGCGTTCGAGCAGGCCGCCGACCGGTGGTTCGGTGGCCCGGAAGCCTGAAGGCGCGCGAACCCACCACCGACGCGAGATTTCCATTCCCCACGCATTTCAAGGAGCGCACATGACGATCACCCTCCGGCCGGGCAGCACCGTGATGTTCACCGGCGATTCGATCACCGACTGCCAACGGTCGGCCGGCGAGCAGGGTCTCGGGTTCGGCTACCCGCTGCGGGTCGCGGGCGAGTGGGGATTCCGGCGCCCGGACCGGGCCGTGACCTGGCTGAACTCCGCGCAGGCGGGCGACAAGGTGTCGGACCTCGAATCCCGTTGGCAGGCGGACGTGCTCGACGCGCGCCCGGACGTGCTGTCGATCCTCGTCGGCATGAACGACGTCGGTTGGCACACCTACGCCCCGGACGGCCACGTGATCTCCGCGCAGGACTTCGCCGCCGGCTACGACCGTCTGCTCGCGCCCCTGGCCGAGGCCGGCGTGGACCTGATCCTGATCGAGCCGTTCCTCCTGCCGATCAGCGGTCCCGTCGAGGTCGGCGACATGCGACTCGGCGCGGACGTGCGGCGGGAGTGGCGCGCCGACCTGGACCCGAAGATCCAGGTCGTGCGCGAACTCGCCCGCAGGTACGGCGCGCATCTGCTCGCCGCCGACGGCATGTTCGCCGAACTCGCCGCGACGACCGGGGCAAAGTACTGGGCCGCCGACGGTGTGCATCCGACGCCGGCCGGGCATGCCGCGCTCGCGGCGGCCTGGCTGCGCCTGGTCGGGTGAGCGGGCCGGGCCGGTCGGTCAGCGGGGCGTCGCCACGGTGAACTCGTTGCCGTCGGGGTCGAGCATCGTCACCCGGCCGGTCTCGTCCGGCGCGGGGTCGACCAGGGTCGCGCCGAGGGCGAGCAGCCGGTCGACCTCCGCCCGGTGATCCCCGTCGGCGGGTGTGACGAGGTCGAAGTGCAGGCGGTCCCGGCCGAGCCTGGGCATCAGCGGCGGGCCACCCCAGGTGATCTTGGAACCGCCGAGCGGCGAGCGGATCGCGGTCTCCTGGTCCTGATCCCAGACCAGCGGCCAATCCAACGCCTTGCTCCAGAAGTAGCCGACCTCCTGCGAGCCGTCGCAGGACACCGCGCCCAGGAAGCCGCAACCGGCGAGGAACTCGTTGCCCGGCCGGATGACGCAGAACTCGTTGCCCTCGGGGTCGGCGAGCACCACGTGACCCTCTTCCGGGCGTTGGCCGACATCGGTGTGCCGTGCGCCGAGTTCCAGCGCCCCGGCCACGGTTTGCCGCTGGTCCTCCGGGGAGGTACTCGTCAGGTCGAAGTGCAGCCGATTCTGGCCCGCCTTCGGCTCCGAGGTCGGCCGGAACCGGATGCGGAACCCGGTCCCGTCACCGGGCAGGAGCGCGACGCCCTCGTGCGGATCGTCGATCATCTCCCGATCCAGGACTCCGGACCAGAAGCGCGCGAGCCGCGCCGGTTGGTTCGCATCGAAGCAGACCGCAAAGAGTTGACAGGTCATTCCCTGGTATCCCCGTTCCACCGACCGACCGTGCCGACCGGGCGCCGAGCAGGCGCCCGCCGGGCGGCAGCCTAGAGGCGAGCCGGCGTCGCCGCATCCGAGTATTCGCGGCGCGGCGCCGGTGCCCCGGCCGGAGGTCTACCACGGGACGGTCTCGCCGTGGCGGTCCAGGAACCGGAGGCCGGGGGCGCCGGCCTGTGCCTCCAGGACGTCGACGACGGCCGGGATGCTCTCCTGCGGGGCGAGTGGCGCGTCGAATCCGCCGAGCCGGGTGCGGTTGTGGCCGGGGTCGATCAGCAGCTTGGTGTGTCCGTCGTCGGCGTGGCGGGTGGCGTAGCTGCGCATCAGTTGGTTGAGTGCGGCCTTGCTGGCCTTGTACAGCTCGTAACCGCCCTCGGTGTTGCGCGAGACGCTGCCCTGGTCGGAGGACATGACCGCGACGGTTCCGCCGGGCGCGACCAGTGTGCGCAGGGCTTCGAGCGTGTGCAGCGGGCTCAACGCGTTGGTGACCATCACCTCGGTGAACATGTCGGTCGAGACCCGGTCGATCGGCAGGTCGCCCCGATCGATCGCGGCGTTGACGAAGAGCAGATCCAGGGAACGGCCCGTCAACCGCTCGCGCAGAGCGGCCGGCTGTGCGGGGTCCGTCATCTCCAGAGGTTCGATTTCGAGCCGCCCGTTCCAGGCATCGGCACGTGCTTGCAGCTCGCCGCCGTCCCGGCGGGTCGTGGCGATCACCTGCCAACCGCGTCGGGCGAGTTCGTCGGCGAGGACGAGTCCCAGTCCTTGTGAGGCTCCGATGACGAGGGCGTGGCGATCGGACGTGGTGGACACATGCACTCCTTCGTGGTGGGGGTCTCAGTCTAGACGCGACGTCGCGTCTAGACAATCGCACGGGCCTCGCCGGCGGATATCGTGTCCCACATGCCAGTCGCGAACACTCAGCCCCGCAGGCCGCGCTCCGGCAACCGGCGCGACGAGACCGCCCGGTTGGCCGTGCTGCACGCCGCGGACGATCTGCTCGTCGAGCACGGTTTCCGCGCGCTGACCGTCGAGGCGATCGCGCGGCGGGCCGGCGTCGCCAAGCAGACGATCTACCGCTGGTGGCCCTCGAAGGTCGAGATCCTGCTCGACACGCTCATCGAGGACAGCGACAAACGTTTTCCCATCCCGACGGGGCAGGCCACGGCGGCGAACATCCGTGACTACCTGGGCGACTTCGCTCGATTCGTCACCGACGACCCCGCCGGCAAGGTGCTGCTCGCGCTCCTTGCCGAGGCACACCACGATCCCGACACCGCCGAGCGCCTGCGCGAGCGCTACCTCGGTCCACGCCGCGACCGGGAACTCGACCTGCTCGCCCGCGCCGTCGACGCCGGCGAGATCGCCCCCGAACTCGACCCGGACGCCGCGCTCGACGCCCTCGTCGGCCCGATCGTCTATTGCGCCCTGACGGGGTCGGGCATCCCCGTCACACTGGTGGACACCCTCGTCCGGGCCCTGCTCAGGCCGGCGCCGCGCCCGCATTGAGCACGCACGGAATCGGTGGCACCGGATCCGGCCGCGACTCGACGGCGATCGGGGGCCGCGATGTCGATGTCGAATGCGGGGGACGACGCGTCGCGCCCGGCCGACACGCTGTGGATGCGGCGCGTCGGCCGGGCGAGTGGGCGGGTCCGGGGGTGAGGCGGGGTCAGCCGCCGCAGTCCCAGGTGTAGTTGGCCGGGCCGCCGGTGGAGTCCCAGCGGAAGCGCTTGGTTTCGCCGGGGGCGAGGTATTGGCATTCCGGGTCGGGCCAGCCCGAGACCTGAACGCTCACGTTCACCCGGCGTCCGCAGTCGTTGCGGACGTCCGCCCAGCGCCAGGTGGGAAATCCGACGTGGGTGTCCTGGGCGACGATGGGGGCGCACTCCAAGGGCTCCGCGTCGGGCGCGGCGGCGGTGGCGGTGGGGGTGCAGAGTGCGAGGGCGGCGGTGGTTGCCAGGGCGAGGGCGGTGGCCGACGCCAGGGTTGCTCGCCGGTGGGAACGGGTGGGAGTACGCATGGTTGCCTCCGGGGCGGGATGTGGCTCTCCTGGTGGGAGCACACGTCCAGAATCCCCGGATCGGGTAACCGGGTCATCACGCACGGGAACGAACGAGCCGTACATCGATGTGCGTAGGGTCGCCACCCGGATGGCCTCATCCCGGTGGCGACCCCGCTACCGGGTCAGCCGCGTTGCCAGACCTGGTTCGCGCCGTAGTGGCAGGGGTGCAGGCGGATCGCCGCGCCGTCGTTGGATTTGAAATCCCAGATGTCGGCGCACATGCCGGCGTTCTTCGTGAAGATGTAGGTGCCGACCAGGACGAACTGTTGGGCGGGATTGCCGCTGCAATAGGCGAGTTGGACGACGGTGCCCTTCGCGGTGGAACCCCAGGCCGCGTCCATGCACAGGCCCTTGGTGCGGATCGTGCCGTCCGAGCGGATGTCCCACTTCTGATTCGCGTTGCCGTTGCACGACCACAGGACCAGCGGCGTACCGTCGGAACCCGCCGACCCACTCAGGCATTTGCCGGTGGACGGGTTGCGCAGCGGGTTGCCCGGGACGTTCGGCGGCGGAGCGGGCGGTGCCGCCGGGGGCGCGGCGGCCTTGGGCCGGGCCGTGGTGGGTTGGGCCGCGGGCACCTGCCGGGGCGCATCCGGTTTCGTCGCGGGCTGTTCGGCCGCGGGGGGCCGTGCGGCGGCCGGCGCGCCCGGGCCGGCCGCACCGGGCGTCTCGGGGCCGGCGGGCACCTCGGGAGCGCCACCCGAGGGCGGCGTCGCCCCGCCGCCCGTCGGTGACGCGGCGGTGGGTGAGCCGGACGATCCGGGCGAACCGGTCACCCCCGGCACGCCGACCACCCCCGGACCCCCCGTCGACGCGCCCCCCGGCGCCCCTGCGGCGGCGGCCACCGTCCGGCCGGCCGCCGCGTTGCCACCCGAGCCGTTCGGGGCCACGGCCACGGCCAGCGTGGTGACCGCGGCGATGCCCGCGGCCGAGCCGAGGGACACCCACACCCGACGCCCCGGCAGCAGACCGCGCCGGGGACGGGCCGGGCGGCGGGCGTACACCTGCGCCAACGAGGGCGCCGACGAACCGACGTGCGCGCCGGTGTCGTTGGGGTCGGACACGAGATCTCCTTCATGGGCACGGTGCTGACGAGGGGGGCGTGCGCGGTCAGTCGGAGCCGACCGGTTGCGGCAGGTCGACCTCGTCGAGGAGGACCAACTGCCGCGCGTCGGGTGTATCGATCTCGGCCATCCGCATGGCCTGACGTTCGGTCATCTGCTGGAACACCTGCCGCGCGGTGCGGCCGTTGCCGAACTGCGCGCCACGCGGCATCGCGGCGAACAATTCGCCCAGCGCCTTGCGTGCGGGGACGCCGAGTTCGTAGCGGTGCCGACTCGCGTGGTGCTCGACGATGCGCACCAGGTCGTCGGCCGAATAGTCGTCGAACAACAGGCTGCGGGTGAACCGCGAGGACAGACCCGGGTTCGACGCGATGAACCGCTCCATCTCGCCCGGATATCCGGCGACGATCACCACGACCTCGTCCCGGTGGTCCTCCATCAGTTTGACGAGCGTCGCCACGGCCTCGCCGCCGAAGTCGTTCGCGACACCGGCGGGCACGAGGGCGTACGCCTCGTCGATGAACAACACGCCGCCGCGCGCCCGGTTGAACGACTCGGTCGTCTTCGGCCCGGTGTGCCCCACGTATTCGCCGACCAGGGCGCTGCGGTCGACCTCGACCAGGTGGCCGCGCTCCAGCAACCCGAGCGCCTTGAGCAGCCTGCCGTACAGGCGCGCGATGGTCGTCTTCCCGGTGCCCGGGTTGCCCGCGAAGACCAGATGCCGGCTCAGCGGCGGTGCGGGCAGACCGGCCTCCTGCCGCATGCGGACCGTCTGCATGAGCTTGACCATGCCGCCGACATCGCGCTTCACGCCGCCCAGGCCCACGAGTTCGTCGAGTTCGGCGAGCAGGTCGTCCAGGGTCTCCGGCGGCGGCGGAGCCTCGCCCAGTTCGGCCAGATCGACCGACACCGGCGCCGGCGCGGCGGCCGACGCGCCGGCCGGGGCGAGGCCGCCTCCCGGGGCGGCCGGCTCGCGCGGCGACCGGGGGGATCCCGGCGACTGGTCGGGCAGCGACGAGGCGACCACTCGGACGGACACGCACTCCTCGAACACCGCACGGGCGCCCTCGGCGTAGCCGACGTCCCGCGCGCAGTCGAAGACCCGGCAACCGACGAACCTCGGCTCGGCGTCGCGGCCGATGTGCAGGGCCGGGTACGCGCAGGCCGACAGGTCGCTGTGTTCGATCACCCCGCGCGCGCCCGCACCGAACAGGATGCCGTTCTTCCCGGTCCCGTCCACCCGGATGCCGCGCACCGTCGGCTCGGCGCCCTGCCCCACCACCAGCCCGCTGCCGCCGACCGCGAAGACGCCGCCGCCGTCCATCCGCAGCCGGGCGCCGGAGTCGACGCTGACCCCCGCGCTGCCCGTCTCGGCAATCCGCGTCGCGTACAGCGCGGCGACCGCGTCGGTCCCGATCTCGACGCCGGTCCGGCGTTGTCCGCTCACCACACACTCGCGCAGTTCGCATTCCGCCGACGAGCGCAGCCGTACCCCCGTCTCGCCGCCCTCGACCCGGGAGGCGCGCATGGTCAGCCGGGCCTCGTCGGCCACGTGCACGCCGCACATGTCGGCCCCGCCGACGGTGCTGTCCAGCACCTCCGCCTCGGCGTGGGCCACCACCGCGAGGCCGTGTTCGTCGCTGCCGTCGAGCCGGCAACCGCCGATCCGGGCCCGGGCGTTCTCGCCGAGGTGGACCGCGGTGAATCCGGTACGGGCGACCAGCGTCGCGGTCATCGTCACCTCGGACACGCCGAGGGCGACCACGCCGTTGCCGGCCGGCGAGTCGATCCGGCAGCCGTGCGCGGTCAGTCGCGCCGCGCCGCCGCCGGCGATCGCGCTGCCCTTGGCGTCGGTGATCCGGCAGTCGACCAGGTGCACCCGGGCCTCGTGGTCGGCCTGCACGCCGCTGCGCCCGGCCTCGCGGATCCGGCAGTCGTCGAGGCGGAGTTCGCCGCGCTCCTCGACCAGGACACCGTTGCGCCCGGCGCGATCGAGCGTGCTGTCCCGGGCGGACAGCCGCGCGTCGCCGCGCACTCGCAACGCCGAGCCGGAGGTGTCGCACACCCGCAACCGATCGGCGATCAGCACCGCGT
This sequence comes from Embleya sp. NPDC005971, assembly GCF_040629175.1. Classification (NCBI taxonomy): domain Bacteria; kingdom Bacillati; phylum Actinomycetota; class Actinomycetes; order Kitasatosporales; family Streptomycetaceae; genus Embleya; species Embleya sp. NPDC005971. The sequence goes on from NZ_JBEXUX010000004.1 coordinate 126,413, forward strand.
GGTCGGACAGCGCCACGCCGATGCCGTCGATGGTCTCCACATCCGTGTCCTCGACCCGGGCCCGGGCGTCGCCGGCCAGGACCAGGGCCCCGTGCCGGGCGCCGTGCAGCCGGCTTCGGCGCAGCAGCAGGACGCCACCGCCGGTCGGATCGCCGAGGTCGGCCGCCAGGGTGTCGGCGAAGCCGAGCGCGGCGTTGCGCGCGGCGCCGGCCGCCGTCGCCGAGCCGACCACGTCCACCCGGCCGCGGTCGAGTTCGCACCCGTCGAGCGTCAGGCCCGCAGCGTCCTCCACCCGGACCACCGGCTCGGCCGGGTCGGCGCCCCGCAGCACGAGGCCGCGGACCAGGCAGTCGGGGGCGGCGACGGTCAGCGCGACGCCGGCGGGCGCGCGCAGCACGACGGTGCCCTCGCCGTGCTCCGGGCGCAGGATCACGCGCCGCTCCAGCCGCAGGTTCTCGGTGTACTCGCCGGGCGCGATCAGGATCTCGGCGCCGGCGGGCGCGCCCGCGAGCGCGGCCGCGATGGTGCGTCGGCTCCGGCGGCTCGTGGGGTCGACGTGGATTGCCGCGGTGCTCATCCGGTACCCGTTCCCGATCCTGGCAGTAGGTTGTCGGACGACGTCCCGTCCGGCACGTGCCCGATCAGGCGCACGGTCGCGGGACCGAGTACCAGCAGGCCGACGAGCTTGTCGACCATCTTGCCCAGGGCGCCGATCAGGAAGATGTCCATCGGACCCTGTCGGTGCACCCACCGACTGCCGATCGAGTGCTGGACCAGGGCCCGGAGCGCGCCGACCGAGACGGTGCCCAGCACGCCGCCGACACTGGACGCCAGACCGGCCAACGCGGCGTCGCCGCCGGTGAGTCTGATGATCGCGCCGTCGGCGCCGCGGACCCCGAAGAGCGCGGCCTGCGACGCGCCGCTGACGAACCCGGCCAGGGTGCCGACGCCGAGGCCGACGGCGAACTCGTAGGTGCCGCCGCGCCAGCGGACCGGGCGCTCGTTCGCCCCCCACTCGGTGGGCCAACTGTCGTCGTTGGGCCGCCAACTCCCCGGCTGCCCGTAGTCGATGTTGGACCAGTGCACCTTCCAGCCGCCCCGGTTGGCCGACAGGTGCGCCGCCGAGACGGTGCCCCTGGTCATCGAGCTCAACGCGGCGCCGAACGCGGCGCGTCCGACGTCGATCATGCTCAGTCCGTTGCCGGAGAGCACCCGGACCATGGACAGCACGACGAGGTTCACGGTGAAGTCGAGCAGGAACTCGTGCCCCATGTCGATACCGATGGACTCGATCGCCCGCAGGATGAACGGCTCCGGGACCGCCTCGCCGTCGACGGACGGACCGTAGCCCCAGCGGTTCGGCTCGCGGTAGGTGCGGTTCAGGCCGCGGTATTCGTTGGCCAGGCCGGTGAAGTGGGTCTCGCGACCGATGACGACACCGCCGTTGGCGTCGTATTCGTGGATGTATCCGGGGATCGTGCGCTCGTTGATGACGGTGATGCCGTCGACGTCGTAGCGCCGCGCGTGCTTGTTGAAGTTGTTGATCTCCGCGAACGTGTCGTCCGAGAGCCGGATCTTCACCTGCGCGAGGATGCCCTGGTCGGACTCCTGCCACAGGTGCCGGTTGAATTGGGTGGCGGGGGTGGGTCGGAAGTCGCGCACCCGGAACGGGCTGTCGGTGAAGAAGTCCCGGAAGGCGTTGGTGCGTTTGCGCGCCGGGATCTCCTGGACGACCTCGTGGTCGAGGCCGGCGATCCGGTCGGACCACCGGGCGCCCTTCGTCCAGCCGGGGAGCCGGTTTCCGTTCGCGTCGAACCAGTGCCGGATCCGGTCGCCCACGCCGTTGCCGAAGTTCATCACGTTGTTGTCCGCGTCCAACTTGTTCCAGTGCCAGACCTCGTTGCCCCCGGCGTCGAGACCGCGCCATCCCTGCACGCTCAGGCCCTCGCCGAGTTGTCGGTGATCGCGGATCAGGTTGCCCGCCGCGTCGAAGTCCTGGAACGACTCGCGGTCGAAGTGCAACCGGGTGATCTGCGTCTTGAACGCGGTGATGCGTTTGCCGCCGACGCCGGGATCGGCCGCGTCGTGCCACCGGAACTCGCCCGGGTTGCGCCCCATGGTGCCGACGATGTCGAGGTGTCCCCTCCCGTCGGGCGTGGGGAAGGAGTCCGAGCGGGAGACGACCATGCCGTGGTGGTCGTACCGGGTCCAGTCGCCGGCGTGCGCGTCGATCAGGCCGCGGGTGTTCGGGCCAGGCTCGCCGGCACCTCCGGCGGGCCTGGGCCGGTAGTCGATGAAGGTGCCGTCGGAGAAGCCGGTGCGGACCACCCGCCACTCCTTGGTGCCGGGGGAGTACCAGTTGCCGTCGGCCAGGTCGTCGGTGATCCGGTCCTGCCAGGTGATCTGCCGAGTGCCCGTGCCCGGGGTCACCACGAAGTCGCCCTCGACGAACGTGCGGTGACCCTGCAGGCCGCCGACGCCCTCGGACCAGGGCAGGTAGCCGGGGCGGTGGGCCACCTGCGCCCCGGCTACGTCGGGCAGCCGGACGTCGCCGACGGTGAGGGTGGCGCCGTTGCGCAGGGTGCGGGTCTCGCGGACGATGTCGCCGCCCCGCCCGACGTCGATCACCGTCTTGTTGTTGGTGATGAACTGCACGCCGTACGTCTTGGGGCCGCCGGCTGCCGGCTCCTGGCTCCAGGTCCCCACCCGCAGCCGGTTGTCGTGGGCCAGCCACGGGTGCCGGGTGAGGTCGGTGGCGCGGAACTCGGCGCTGAACAGGTTGCGGAAGAACACCGGGGGTCGCTGCTCGGCGAAACGCTCGAACATGAGGAAGTCGCCGTTGTGCAGGGTCTTGCCGAGCCCGTTGACGTTGCCGTCGGCGTGGCGGGAGACCCAGTCGCGCTTGGGCACGCCGCCCGGGTCCAACTCGACCTGGTGGTAGCGGCGTACGTCGTGCAGACCGGGTTGGAAGCGGCCGAACTTCTTCTGGACGGTGACGATCTCGTTGGTGAGCGGGTGGTGCATGTTGTCGGTCCAGCCGCGGCCGGGACCCGAACTCCAGTGCCGGTCGCCGGACGCGATCGCCCGGAAGTCGGCGTCGAACCGCACCCACCTGGTGTCGGCGGCGAACCCCTGGGTCGCCGGCAGATGGCGCAGGTCCGCCAGCACGTGCCCGCCGTCCGCGCTGAGCTGGAAGTGCCGGACCCGCACGTCGAAGCCGAGCACGCTCTCGACGTCGAACCAGCTTCGGGTGCTCTCCCCCCAGTGCCGGGTGCCGTCGTGCACCAGGTTGCCGTTGATGTCGAACTCGGCCCACCGGCCGCGCTGATTGAACCGACTGAAGGTGCCCAGCGACGCGGACGAGTGGTGCGCGTCGAGGATGCCGCCGTCGGGCAGTGTGCGCCGTTCGAACACGGTGACCTGGAGGTGGCTGATCAGGTGTACCCGGCCGGCGCCCGCACCCTTCGGGTCGACCGGGCCGCCCTCGAACCACTTGCGCGGGCCCGGCGTGGGGACGTGCAGGCCGTGCGCGTCGGTGCGTATCAGCGACCACGCGCCGTCGCCGCCCGCCGGGTACGTGATCTCGAAGTGTCGGTTCGGGTCGATTCCGCCTCGGGCGCCGACGATGTCGATGCGTTGGAACTCCAGGCGCCCGCCCGCGTCGAACCGCTGGAACTCGCCGGTGCGCGCGCCGATGCCGTCGATCCGGTAGCCGCCGCCGGGTTCCGGAGTCGCCCGCAGGCCCGGGAGCGGGTCGAGATGGCCGTCGAGGACCCGCAGGTCGCCCGTCGCGATGTTCAGGAAGCGGGTGTGCTCGGGGCTGCCGATCCGGGCGTCGGACAGGGGGATCGTGTCGAACCGGTGGGCTCCGGTGCCGTCGTTCACCCGGAACACGGTGATGTTGCCGTCCCCGTGCGGGACTTGGTGCGGCGTCACGTGGAAGTCGAGCCCGCCGGTTCGGCCGAACAGACGGAACTCGCCGTCGGCGCCGCCGACATGGAACCCGCCGCCGGGGCGGGTGTGCACGGTGCGGTTCGCGATGTCGGTGAGGCCGTCGGCGACCAGGGTGTGTGCCCCGCCCGGGTGCACTCGGACCAGTTCCGGCAGTTCGGCACCGCCGGCCCCGGTCAGGCGCAATACCTGGAACTCGAACGCGCCGGTGCCGGAGAAGCCCCGCAACATCCCGGTGGCGGCGTCGGTGACCCGGAGCGTGCCGTCGGGACGACCGACCACCGTGAACCCGAGGTTGCCGCCGTCGGCGCCCTTGACCAGCGGCAGCGGACCGGGTGCCGCCGCTCCGGCGACCGGGACCGGGGCGAAGACGAACTCGTGGGTCGGGGCGCCGTCGGCCCCGCGCAGGCCGACCACGTCGAAGCGGTGCGCGCCGTGCATGTCGACGATGATGTGGTCGGTGCCGTCGCCGACCCGGAAGCCGGCACCGGGCGTGCCCGCCCGACGCACGAAGCCCTCGGTCGTGATCCCCGGCTGGGGTACGACGTGCGTGTTCGGGACGGCCGCGAGGTGTTCGTCGACGAGCGTGCCGTCCCGGCCGTCGAAACGCACGAACCGGCCCTCGAACGGGCCGCCGCGCAGGTGGGTCGCGTCGTGGCGGTGCACGCCGTCGAGACCGTGCGTGGCGAACGACCCGTCGGGGTCGGTGAGCCGCAGCTCGCCGCCGACCCGGGTGACGGTGAGGTTCGGGTCGGGTACCCCGCCCCGGTCGCTCGGATGCGGCACCGGCACGTCCGGGGTGCCCACCGGGGTGTGCACGAACCGCCCGGGCCCGTGACCGCCGGTCAGCCCGAGGACGTCGTGGGTATGCGCGCCCGCGTCGTTCACCACGATCGTGCCCTCGGGGTGATGCACGAGGTATCCGCCGCCGTGCTGCCCGACGACGTCGGTGTTCGGCACGATCCTGCCGTCGCCGTGCGCGAGTTGCGGCAGCCCGCCGGGGTGGTCGGGCAGCCGGATGAAGCCGCCCGGCGCGCCGCCGCCGGTGAGTGGCAGGGCGTCGTGCGAGTGGGCACCCCCGGGCGTGTGCACCTGCACCACGTGCGGCTGCCCGGCGGTGCCGGTGACGTGGAACGTGTTGTCGACGGTGCGCACGGCCGCGGTCGTGGTCGGCGCGCCGTCGCCCGCGCGCAGGTGCGGCAGTCGGTTCGGTCCGCCGACCGGGGTGAACACGTGCAGACCCGTCGTGGCGCCGTCGGGGGTGGTCAGGGTCACCACGTCGTGGGCGCGGGCGCCGCCGGCGTCCACGTGGAACCGGCCGCCGCCGTGCCGGATCCGGAACTCGTTGCCGATCTGGCGGATGACTTCGGTGTCGGGCACCGGCCTGCCGTCGGCGTGCGCCAGTTGGGGCGTGCCGACGTGCGGCGAGCGGATGTGGCCGCCGGCCACGGTCGATCGGTCGATCCCGGTCAGCGGCAGCGAGTTGTGCGAGAAGCGGCCGTCGGCGCCGAAGACCCGCACGCTCGGGCCGGTGCCGGTCGGGACGACATGGAGCATGCCGCCGGCGTGTTCCGGTACGGAGACGACGCCGAGGGTGCGGCCGGCGTCCGCGCCGACCAGGGCCCGGGCGCCGCCGCCGTCCGGGGTCAGCACGTGCAGCGCCAGCGGGCCGTCCCTGCCGATCAGGCGCAGGCCGGTGCCCGACGGCGTGCCGGTCGCCGGGTCGTAGAGCCGGAAGCCGCCGGGCGTGGGGACGACGATGCCCGCGTCGACGACCCGCACGGGCGGAGCGTCCGGGTCGGTGTGCAGGAGGTTGCCTTCGCCGTCGACGTGGGTGACGCCCAGGATTCGGTCGTTCGGGTCGACCCGGATCGCGACCAGGGTGTCGTCGTGCTCGCCGCCGGTGAGGGTGATGCGCCGTTCGATGCGGTCGAGCCGCCCGCCCTCGGCCGAGAGGTCGAAGTCCCAGCGGCGGACCTCGACGTTCGGCACGACGGACTGCTCGACGCGCGCGATGTGGTTCCCGGTCGGACCGATCAGGCGCGGGACGTTCGGGTGCGACGCGTCCGGACCGCCGGCGATCCGGATGCCCTCGATGCCGCCGCCGTCGCCGACGCGGTATTCGAGGTGTGCGCCGGACAGCCCCGGGATGTCGACGACACGCGGGCCCGGCCCGGCGACGGCGGGCACGGTCGACCCGGTGGTCGTGGTGTGCGCGAGTTGCGGGGTGGGCAGCGTGGTCAGCTCGATGGCCTGCCCGGGGACGGGGCCGGTGACCTGGGCGTCGATGATCTGGTCGTCGAGGAGCCGATGGTTGTTCGCGGCGCTGAGTTCGTAGTCCCAGCGGTGCGTGCCGCCGTCCCCGAGGGCTCGTTCGATCCGCAGCACCTCCTGGTCGCCGACGGTGATGTGGGTCGCGGAGAGGTCGGCGCGACCGCCGGGATCGATGTGGATGTCGACGGTACGGCCGGCCTGTGTGCTCGGCAGGACCCGTACCTCGACGCCGTTCAGGCCGGGGATGGTGCCGAACGTGTGCGCGAAGTCGTACTGCACGCCGTGCATCATGAACACGTTCAGGTTGTGCGCCGCCCCGTTCGCCGGGACGAGGTGCGCGCCGCCGGCGAGGCCGCCGGGCATCGCCGGGACGCCCGGCAGGCCGCCCGGCGTCGCGTGGACCGGCACCGCGCCCGACGACGGGCCGCCGAGGAGCACCCGGCTGCCGTTGACGTCGATGTGTGTGCCGGCGCCGCCGAGGCCCTGGACGCCCTTGACGTCGACCGCGTTCGCGCCGGGCCCGACGAGCGAGGTCTCGCCGTCGACGCGCAGTCCGCCGAGGTGGGGCGTGTTCACGTCGGCCGGGTGGATCGGGGTGCCGGTGTGGGCGGTGGCCACGTGCGCGACCGCGGGCAGGCCGCCGACGTTCGGCGTCGCGACGTGCCCGAGGGCGCCGACGGCGGTGACCGAAGGGGTGACGATCTGGCCGGTGTTCGGGATCGCGCCGACGTTCGGCGTTTGGATGTGCGTGGTGAGCGGGAGCGCGCCGACCCCCGAGACGTTGACGTGCGGCAGGGCCGGCGTGGACACGTCCGGCATCGCGACGTGGCCCGGTTGGGGGAGGGCGACGGTGCCGAGGCCGTCGAGTCCGGTGTGCGCGCTCGTGGCGGGCGTGGGCAGGTCGTGCACCAGTGCGCTCGATCCGGGCAGGCCCAGTTGCATCCTGTTGGCCACGCCGGCGCCGACGGTGTCCAGGTTCGGGATGCTGATGTGGCCGAGCGCGGGCGGCAGCGCGTTGACCCCGGTCGCGCCGAGGCCGGTGATCCCGTGCGGGACGGAGATGTTTCCGGCGAGGTGCGTCAGGCCCGACCCGGTGAACGAGAACGAGGGGATGTCGGCGATCCTGGCGCCGATTCCGGGCAGGTGCGTGAGCGCGTTCAGTCCGCCCATGTCGTCGAGGAAGGTGCCCAGGCCGGGGAAGTTGCCGGCGTGGAAGCCGGTGCCGAACGTGTTCGGCGACGGCAGATCGATCACGTCGAATCGGCCGAACCCGTTGGTGAACTTCGTGGACAACGACGGCATGTCGAACGCGCCGCCGAGCGGACCCATGTGCACCGAGTCGAAGCTGCCGAGGTGCACATTGGGCAGCTTGACCAGCTCGCCGCCGTGCCCGAACGCGTTGAACCCGGCGTTCGCGCCGGCGGAGATCTTGGAGCCCGCACCGATGAACTTGCCGTCGATGAAGGCCCCGTAGCGGTACATGCCGAACATGCCGCGGTCGATGAAGCCGATCCGGAAGGCGAGCCCGAGGCCCTTGCCCATCTCGTCGGCCGCCACCGGCAGGAACAGCCGCAGCCCCTTGAAGCCGCTCAGGCCGTTCGCGATCGAGGTACCGAGATTCTTGAACGCGTTGATCGTGCTCGCCACCGCGCGCAGGCCGAAGAACGTCTTGGCGCCGGCCAGGTTGATCACGGTCAGCTCGGCGCCGAGCGGGAAGAACTTGATGCCGTTCCCGAGGTTGCCGCCCAACTTCCCGATGCCGGGGATGTGGGTCAGATTGGGACCGATTCTGAGTCCCTGCGCGCCGCCCCTGATCCACGCACCCGCCGCGGCCACCGCGTCGTCGATGCCCAATCCGACCCGACCGAACAGACCGAACGAATTGGCGCCGCCGGTGAAGAAGTTCTTGGTGCCGATGATCCCCCGGCCGCCGGCGCCCTTGATGCCGGTCCACAGGGCGCCCAGGCTCAGGCCCTTGGTGGTGGGCGAGATCATGCCCAGGATGCCCAACACGAGCTGGGTGACGGACGCCTTGCCGTGCGCGAAGTCGATCGCGGTCTTGATCAGGAGCGCGACGTTGAGGGCGATGCTGAGCAGCGCCAGCGGGCCGCCGACGAAGATCGCCGGAATGGCCAGGATCATCGCGATCCAGCCGAGCGCCTTCCAGAACTCCTCGCACTCGTCCACGGGGGAGGCGATGGACTGGCCGGCGGCGATCATCTTGCGCGCGGCGGTGTCGGCCGCGGCGGCCAGGACGGACTTGGCGTCCGTGGCGGTGGCCTTGTGTGCGGCCCTGCCCTCCTCGTCGTCCGCGGCCAGCGCGGCGGCGGCGGACAGGGCGGTGTCCGCGCGGTGTTGCTCGTGGCGCATGACCCCGACGTAGAGGGTCAGGGCGCTGCGGACGTCCTCGTGGGCCTTGCGGAACGTGGCGATGTAGTCGCGCAGATTGCCGTCGATCACGCCCCGCAGGGCATCCGCCGTCTTGCCGACGAAGATCGTGCTCGACGTGTTCTTGACCTCGGTCAGACCGTTGTCGATGTCGCGCGAGAGTTCGACGAACGCGAGCTCCGCGGCGATCACCCGGTCGATCCGGTCGGCGTCGCCTGGAGTGGGATCACCGTCGAGGCCGAGCGCACTCCAGTCCCCGGGACGAGCCATCGAAGCGCCTCTCTCGCTCGATTCGTGCAACCACGGCGCTCTTTTGTACGCGCTTTCGGTTCGCCGGGTTCATTCTTCCTCGCGACAATCTCGATTGAACCCCCGATGGATGTGACGCGTACAGAAATGGGAGTGGTTCGCAGCGCGGGCGCACCACGCGAGTCGGGCGAGGGACAGGAGATCCGAATGGCGGATTTCGCCATCGACTACACCAACCTGCACGAGATCAACACGAAGCTGAGAAACCTTGCCAATCAGGCAGATTCCGGCTCCGGCGGGGCATTTCGTGAGCTGGGCGAGGCGGGTGCCGCCGAACGCCGGGCCGCGCTGGGCACCTCCGGCCTCTCGACCGCGTTCAACAGCTTCTATCACCATTCGAGATCCCGCACCGCCAAGGCCAAGGAGGGCTTGAACAAGCTCGCCGACAACTTCAAGGCGGTGTCCGACCTCTTCTTTGACGAGGACGCGAGGATCTCCGGTGGAGCGGGTCTGATCACCGCCGGCCTGGGACTCGACAAATGGCGCAACGCCAAGGCCGCGCACGACAAGTGGCTCGCCGACAAGGCCAAGTGGGACGCCTACCTCGCCTCGATCGGCGCCACCGAATACTTCCGCGCCCACCCGGACGAGACCATCCGGCACGTATGCCACGACCCGGAGGCGCCCGCGTGGTGTGCCGCCTGGATCGCCAAGGGCGAGGACGGCACGCCCGTCAATCCCGGCGAAGAGCCGCCCAAGCCCGATGACAAACCGCCGACTTCGTTTCACTACGAGGACAAGAACGGCAAGATCGACGTCAGCGTCGAATTGGACGAGAACAACAACATCATCAAGGAGACGTCGACGATCACCAATCCGCAGGGGCAGAACTACGAGACGACCACGACGTACAAGGGCCCCCCGGAAATGGTCGAGATTCCGGACGGCGACGACAAGGGCGACGAGCCGGACAAGATCGACGTCCGTGACTACACGATCACCACCAAGATGAGCGACGGCACCACGGCCACGTCCGATTTCACCATCGAGAAGGACGGCAGCGGGACCATGATCAGCCATTCCGGGAAGACGACCGAGCACTACATCCGTGACGGACCCAGGGGCGAGTGGCGGCGCGATCCCAAGTTCGCCGACGCGGACGCCTCCTCCGGCAAACACGAAAAGCCGGACCGCAACGTGGGCAAGCCGCCGCCCGGCGGCCGCGTCGACTGAGCCGGCGCTCCGCCGGCCGCCGACGTTCCTGTTCCCGTCTCCGCTTCCGTTCCCGCTTCCGTTCCCGCTTCCGCTTCCGCTTCCGCTTCCGTTCGAGGAGATTCGCCATGGGCGCCAACATCAAACTCAGCTACGCCGAGATCACCCGGGTGTCCAACCTCTTGGACAACAGCGTCGAGCACACGCTCGTGCCCCGGATGAAGGAGGCCAAGGCCGAGGTCGACAGTCTGCTGACCACCAACCTCGTGCTCGTCAAGGCCAGCCCGGCCCTCCAGGCCCAGTACGACAAGTTCAGCGTCGCGCTCACCGCCGCGACCGAGAGCATCAAGGGCTACGCGCAGCAGTTCCGGCAGATCATGCAGTCGGTTCAGGACATGGACAAGGACATCGCCGACAAGGTGCACTCCTCCCAGTAGCCGCCCGTCCACGCGTCGCCACCCGACAACCGACCCCTTCGGAGGACCCGATGGCCGACATCAAGATCGATTACGACGAAATCCGCAGCGCGGCCACACGGATGGGCACCAAACTGACCGACATCTCCAACGAGCTCGACAATCTGCAGACCCAGGTCGCCAATCTGCTCCACGACGGCCTGGTGTTCGAGAAGGCCAGCCCCGCCTTGCAGGAGGCGTACCGCACCTTCAACGAGCAGATGAAGAACTCGGCGAGCAACATCCACGCGTATGCCAAGAACTTCACCGACATCGCGGACTCGCTGAACACCTCCGACACCAAGCTGATGGGCGACATCAACACCGCCATCGCGAAGATGAAGGCAGACGCGGCGGCCCACAAGTAGCCGCCGGCCGCCGCGCCTTCCTCGTGTGGGTGCCGCGCACGCTCCCCTCAGCCGTCGAGGACCGTGAGCGGCACCTGCACCGCGATCGCCGACCCCGCGTCGCCTGCGGTCCAGCCCCGGCCCGGGCCGAGCGGCGTACGCACCTGCTCGGCCGACAACCTGACCCCGATCAGGTCCGCCTCGCCGAGCGTCTTGGGCCCGAGCAGCAGGCCGCGCCGCGAGCGTCGGGCCATGCCGACCCAGCCCAGCGAACTCATCGACTCCGCCAACCCGGCCAGCAACAGCCCCTGTCCGTGGTCCCGGCCGGAGGTGGCGATCCGACGCAGCACCGAGTCGGCGGCGCAGGCGAGCATCAGATCGGCGTCGTCCACCACGACCACCACCGGCTCGCCTCGTACCGCGGTCAACGCCTCCACCAGTACCTCCGGCTCCGGATCGGGGTCGGTGAGCACCTGCGCCAGGCCGTGCGCGGCCAGCTTGCGCAACTGCGAGTCACGCGGCGTGAGAACGATCAGTCGGGTGCCGCTCATCAGCAACGACACACACATCGCGGCCAGCGTCGTGGTGCGTCCGCTGCGCGGCGGTCCGGCGACCATGAACGACCCGCCGCCGTCCGCGAAGTCGTGCACCAGCGGCTCGACCGCGTCGCCGCCCACACCCAGCAGCGCGTGGAACGGCCTGCGCAGCGATTGCGGCACCCGGTCGTGCGCCTCCTGGAAACCGATCAGGGTCGGCATCTCGCTGATCCGGAACGGCCGTCGTACCGGAGGCACGTTGGCGTCCCGGGCACTCGCCCGCCGGCCCAACTCCCGCATCGACTCGGCCTGGTCGCTCTGATCGCTCGCCGAGGTGTCCTCCCCGTCGACGCCGCCCGTGGCGACGGCCGGCTCGGCGATCGAGGGCAACAACGCGATCTGCGCCTCGATCGCCCCCGGAGCCAGCCAACCCCGACCGGGGGCCACCGCCGCCGGAATGCTGTTGCGGGGCATGCCGATGAGCGTGTAATCGCCCGGGTCGGTCTGACGCAGCAACAGCCGATGGTCGTTGTGCGCGGCCAGGCGCCCGCCGAGCAACAGCCGCTCCGACGTGGCGATCACATGGATCCCGGCGCCCTGGCCCTCGCGCAGGAGCCGCACGAAGTCGGCGTACAACCGGCCGCCGTCGTAGTCGTCGAGCATGGTGCTCAGCGCGTCCCAGCCGTCCACCATGAGCACCAGGTGCGCGGGTCGGCGGTCCTTGTCCACCCTGCTCCGCAACTCGGTGACGTCCGCGCAGTCCTGCTGCGCGATCAGCCGCTGCCGCGCCGTGAGTTCGGCGGACAGCCGGTTGATCAGCCGCTCCATGCGCTCCGCGTCGTGGCGCGAGACGACCGCGCCGCAGTGCGGCAGCGCCTCCAGCACGCTCAGCCCGCCACCGGCCGCGTCGATCGCGTAGATGTGCAGGTCGGAGCAGGGGATGGTGAGCGCCGCCGCGCCCGCGACGGTGCGCAGCACCTGGGTGCGGCCGGAACGCGGTGCGCCGATGACGTACAGGTGCCCGAAGGACGCGAAGTCGATCGCGGCCAGCCGCCGGGCCTGCAGGTGCGGGATGTCGAGCAGGGCGTAGGGGACCATCGGCAGCGCGCCGGGCGCCGGCTCCGGGATGGCCGGCAGCTCGTCCAGCCGCATCCGGCCGTCCATCGGCGGCAGCCAGGGACTGGGCTGCGGCCGGAAGTCGGGCAGCCGGTCGGCCGCCTCGCGCAACGCGTCCACCAGGGCGCGCAGGTCCGTCGGCTGCTCCTCGAAGGGAGTGATCATCCGGCCCTCGTGCGAGTCGAAGTGCGACTCCGGTCCCGCGCTCACGTCGGTGTCGATGTCGGTGCCGGCTTCGGCGTCGGCGTCGGCTTCGGCGAGGTCGATCGGGCGGCCCAGGCGCTGCCAGCCGAGTCGGACCCCGCGGACCGGCCGGGACGCGGCGCCCTTGACGACCGAACTCGGAACCGCACCCGGGCGTTCCGCGCCGACGAACGCGGTCTGGAACGGGGTGGGCGCGCCCTCGCCGCGCCGGACCAGGGCCCGTCCCGGGTTGTTCGGCGAGATGCCGGCGGCCTCGACGCCGTCGATGATGTCCTGGCTCTCCGAGCGGTCGGTCACCCGCAGGGCCATCCGCAGGTTGGTGTTGGCCTTGATCTCGTTGCTGACCGAGCCGCCCGGCCGCTGGGTGGCCAGCAGCAGATGCAGGCCCAGTGACCGGCCGCGCTGTGCGAGGCTGATCAAACCGGGGACGAAGTCCGGCAGTTCGCGGACCAAGGTGGCGAACTCGTCGATCACCAGCAGGAGTCGGGGCAGCGGAGGCAGGCGCGGGTCCCGCGAGCGCTTGATCCGGTACTCGGTGTGGTCCTTGGCCTCGACCTCGTTCAGGACCGTCTCGCGGCGGCGCAGTTCGGCGTCCAAAGAGGCCAGCGCGCGCTTGACCAGGTGCCCGTCGAGGTCGGTGATCATGCCGAGGGTGTGCGGCAGTTCCGCACATTCGCGGAACGCGCTGCCGCCCTTGTAGTCGACCAGTACGAAGGTCAGCTCGTCCGGCCGGTTGACCGCGGCCAGCGAGGCGATCATGGTTTGCAGCAGCTCCGACTTGCCCGAGCCGGTGGTGCCGCCGATCAGGCCGTGCGGGCCGTCGCGGACCAGGTCCAGGCGCAGCACGCCCTCGTACCCGCTGCCCAGGACGAACGAGGTGGAGGCCGGGCGGCGTGCCCAGGCACGCAACAGCAGGTCGGCGTCCGGCGGTTCCTGACCGATCAGCGGCAACAGCGCGACCTCGGACGGCAGTCCGGAATCGCCGTCCACGGTGACGTCCAGCACCGGCGCGACGGCGCGCGCGACCTCCTCGCACCAGGCCGGGTCGACCAGGTCGGCCCGGATGCCCTTGACCTCCGGCACGTGCGACGCCTTCAGGTCGAGCCGGCCGCGGTTCGCCGTCACCACCGCCGTGCACTCCTCCGGCAACAGGTGTTCGCGTTCCTCCAGGCACAGACCGAACACCCGGACGGCCGGGCCGTTGGTCAACACGTCGATCATGCCCGGCACATCGCGCAGCCGGCGGGCGCCGTCCAGGATCACCAGGACGTCGGGCTCGCGATGCAGGGTGGGACCGAGGGCCGATTTCGCGGCGTCCAGGCGGGTCTGGACGTCGGAGATCAGCTCGTTGACCCGATGCGCGGTGCTCTCGGGGTCGGTGCCCAGGGCCACCACCGCGGCGCCCGCCCGGCCCGGCCGCAGGTGCGGCAACCACCGCACCCACTGCCACGCGTCGGCGTGCTCGTCCTCGGTCAGCACGACGATGCGCACGTCCCGCGGGCTGTGCAGGACGGCCGTCTGGATCACCGCCCAGCTCGCGATCCGGCGGGCCGTCTCCCCTGGGGCGCCGATGCCGACCACTCCGAAACCGGTCATCTCGACCCCGAACGGCACATCCGCGAGGCGCCAGTTGACGCTTCGGTAGTGCGTCTCGCGCGCCTGGTCGTCGATGCTCTTGAGGGACGCGCGGGTGAGGGTACCGAGTCGGATGGTCAGGTGGTCGGGGTCGCGCCGGCGGCGTTGCCACAGGCCCGGGCCCGGACCGGTCGCGATCAGCAACACCGCCGCCGGATCCGGGAACGTCGCGTTGCGCAGCCCGCGTTCGTCGACGGTCGCGCGGCGCATCTCGGTCTCCAACGCCGACCGGCGGATCCGATAGACCCGCTTGGCCTCCTGGTAGTCCCGGCGACCGCTGCGCTTGCCGGAAACCCAGTTGCCGATCGCCATCAGCGGTGTGAAGAACACGAAGACGACGAAGAACAGGCTCCGGAACAGGAACATCATCGCCAGGCCCATCAGGAGCGGGGCGATCATCATCAGGAAGGGGAACGGCCGCTTGCTGTTGTCCGTCGGCGGACCCATCATCCGGATCGACTCGCCGTCCAGGTGCGGCGCGATGCGTGGCGGCCGGTTGTACTCGACGCCGAGACCGTTCGCCGACGTGCGTACCGCCGCCTCGGGCTCGTCCGGCGGGCCCAGGCGCAGCAGATGCTCGCCGAGCGACAGGTCGGCGTAGGTCGGCCAGGACTGCGAGCCGTCGTCGGGCGGCGGCAGGTAGCCGATCGGCGGCAACGGCGGCCGGGCGGGCAGCCCGTCCGGACCCGGCGGCGGGGACTCGGTCGAGTGCCCGCCGGGGCCGCCCTCCTGCATGCCGGCGGGCTCCTCGGCGGAGAGCGGTGTGCCGGTGATCGGATCGACCGGCGGCGGCGGGGTGAGGCTGCGCAGCCCGCACCGCTCCGGGTCGGCATCGTCCGGCAGCGCGATCGTGACGGCCGCGTCCGTGCCGACGGTGATCCAGGTGCCCTGGGCGGGCGCCTCGCCGCCGTCCAGGCGCAACGCGCACGCACGGTCGGTGCCGACCTCGTGCCGCCCCGGGCCGAGCCGCCAGACCCGGCCCGCCCCGGGGCCCGACACATGCCGCACGGTGACCAGCACCGGGTCGGCTCCCGGTGGTTGCCAGGCCCGGGTCGCCGTCTCGGTCGGCGCGGGGCCGCCGAGGCCGAGCAACGCCCCGGCGCGGATGCCGCTCGCGCCCACGCGGATGTCGGGATTGAGCCGGCGATCGCCCAGGAACAGATCGGCGGTGCCCAGTACGGCACCGAGTTCGGCGACGGTCGCCGAATCGGGGACGTCCAGCAGGTGATCGGCGCGGCGACCCTGCGGATCGGTGGTGGTGACGGCGAGGTTCACGGGCATCCAACTCTCTCGCGGGGAGGGCGAGACGGCGAGGCTGCGGGGGTGGGGGAGGCGTGAGTGGGGCGGTTCGGAGCGACCGGGTCGGGGTGTCGCGCGGGGACGGTCCGGGGGAACGGTCGGCCGCGCGCGTGGGATCGGGGCTGCGGCCCGACGCCTCACCGCGGACCGGGCGAGGACGGCTCGGGGCCCACTCGCGGAGGGCTCCCGGTGTCGGCGGTGGGTGCGGGCTCCGGAGCCGGGTCGGGCTCGGTCGCGGGTGGGTCGGCGTGGGGAGTGGGATCCGGATCGGCGGCCGATCGTGCACCGGAAGGCGGTTGCCGCCGGGCCGATACGGCGGGTGACGCATGGGGATCCTGCTCCGACGACGGCGTCGTGGTCGACGTCCGTGCGGAGACTCCGGGCCTCGGTTCGCCGACGGTAGGCACCGGTTCGGGTTCCGCGGCGAGGCCGGGCGATCCGGCGGGAGTGCTCCGTGCCGACGGTCGGGCCGTGCTCGAAGCGGCCGACCCGCCGGAGGACCGCGCGGGCGGCTCGGCGACTGCGGATCGGGCCGAGACCGCCGCCGGAGTGTCCGCCGGTTCGACGGTCGCGGCCGGCAACGCGGTCGCCGGTTGGGCCGTTCCCGGCCGCACGGCGGCGGCCTCGTTCCCGCTCTCCTCCTCCGCGAACCACTCGACGCTACCCGCGCCGGACCGGGAGACCGGCGCGGGAGCGGGCGGGAGCACCGGCGGAATGCCCGGCAACACCCGGGCGAGGGCTGCGGCGAGCGCGCTGCACGAGAGCATCAGAGGTGTACCCGGTACGGCGACCCGACCGTGCACATCGGTCAGCAACGTGCGTACGTGGCCGCGCCCCGATCCGCCGAGCAGCACCCGCAACGAGGGGGAATCCTCCGCCGGTTCGACGAGTTCCGGCGGCAGCGGGTCCGGCAGCTCCGGGGTTGCCAGGAACGTGGGCAGGCCCAGCCGGGGCGGCCTGGCCCGGGCGCTTCGATACGCGTCCCGGACCGGCAGCCCGGAGATGTCGTGGTGGACCCCGTCGGCGACCACGACCTGCCCGCCGGGCAGTCGCGCGTCCAACTGCGCCGCGACCGCCTGGAACAGGGCGGGGCTCGAATGCGGATCACCCTGCACGCACACCATCGGCGGACCGACCGCGAGGTCGAGGAACACACATTCCCCGTCGCGCTCGCCCAGGGCGACGACGATCGGTCTGACCCCCTCGGCGTCCGGCGTGACGGACGGCAACTCCGCCCGGGTGGCGGTCCAGGCCCGAGGGTCGTGCGCCAGGGGCTGCCAAATGCCCTCGGGCGTGGGGACGTCGCCGGCGGCGAGCAACACGGTGACCGTGTCGTCGCCGACCACGACCGCGTACGGCTGCCCGGGGGCGGCGGCGAACTTGGCGGCCACCAGCGCCCGCTCCGCGTCCCGCCAGGTGGTACCCGCGCCCAACCGCGCCACCAGCAACCGCACCGAGCGCCGGTAGCGCAGCCAGACCCGCACCGGGCCACCGAACGCGTATCCGGTCAGGGCGATTTCCCGACCCAGACGACGTGTTGCCGCCTTCCACCCGCCCAATCGCATCGCGAAGAACCGGAGGATCAGGAAGAACGCGAGGGCGGCGGCCGAGATGCCGGCCCAGTGCAGGATCGTGTCGCGGTGGTCCGCGAAGAACTTGAGCGGATCGGTGTTTCTCATCTGCCGGGTAACTCCTCCCATCGCACGTCCACGGGATCACCCGTGCGCGGTGCGCCGTTCGCGCGGCACACTACGCAATCCCGGGCGCTCATCCTGCGTTGCGCTCTCGTAAGGCGTGGCGCAGGGCGCGGATTGCGTAGTAGGTACGGGACTTCACCGTTCCGAGGGGTATGCCGAGGATCTCGGCCGCCTGCTTGAGGTCACGATCACGCAGTACCGTCTCGGCGAGGATCTCGCGATGCGCGGCGGTGAGCGAGGGCAGTGCGTCGGCCACGGCCATCTTCCAGAGCAGCGGCTCCCATTGGTCGTCGGCCGGGACGTACTCCAACGGTTCTGGGCTGCATTCCTGCGGTCGGGACCGGCGCGCACGGCGGTCGTCCATGACGATCCGGCGGGCCACCGTCGCGAGCCACGGCATCAGGTCGGACGTGTCCTCGGCGATCGTGCCCGCGTGCCGCCACGCCCGCAGCATGGTCTCCTGCACGACGTCCTCGGCCCACGGGCGATCGCCGCCGGTGAGCTTGAGGCAGAAGGACAACAGGGGCATGGCGTAGCGCCGATAGACCAGTTCGGCGAGTTCCGCGAGTTCGTTGTCATCTGTCGAGCGTGCCTGGTTGCCGTTGTCCCGGTCATCGGCACGAAAGGATGTCACGGCACCGGATTCCTCGCTCCCCCCGAAGTGTCGGCTCGAACCCGTGAACACTAACTACGCTGCGCTACAGGTCCGTTGGATCTGCGCTGAATTTGAGGATTCACCGCCCACGGCCGGTCCGAAATGCAAGCCATCGGCCGACACGCGTAGTTGTCGGGTGGCGCCGGGCCCGATGGGCGCAGGCGCCGGCCCCGGCCTTCGGATCACGGCCGGTGGCCACAGGTACCGGCGAGCCGGGCTGCCCGGGTGGTCGCCGTCCACTCGGGTGCCGTTCTGCGGGGCGTTGCGGACGTCGTCGCCGACCACGGCTTCGGTTCGGGGACCCGGCGCTGCGCCCGGACGGCGATGTGCCGGTTCAGTGAGCGGTACGTGGGCGCGTCGATGGCGGGTCCGGGCAGGGGCAGGTCGAGGTGGCCCGGGCGGCGGGTGTCGGCGGGGAATCAGCCGGTGTAATCCGACCGCTACGGTTGCGTGCCGTTCCCGATACTCGGATCGATCGTGTCGAAGTACACCGTGTCGGTGCCCGGGTCGAGGTGGAACACGCCGGGGTACATCTCGCTGTCGAAGGACTTGCTGCCGACCCACCGCGCGTCCTTCGGCACGAACCGCGTGAGCGCGTCCGGCACCGTACTCGGCGTCGCCGGCCGGAAGTCCCGCCCCGGCGTCGCCACGATCGCAGCGACCCCACCGGCCCTCAACCGAGCGAAGCCCACCAGCCGCACATCGCTGGGCCCGGGAACGGACATCCGCGAATCGACACCCAGGACATCGCCCAGCCACCGGGCATCGAACAGCGGCCCGAGCATGGGAAACCGCCGCTCCAACGGCGCCGAATCCCGACGTACCGTGTCACCGTCCGCCTCTTTCGCCGCCGACGACGTGCACGCCGCGAGCACCGCCGCGGCGCCCGACACGAGCACTTCCCGTCGCCCGAGACGCGTCGAGCCGTCACGGAACACCCCAGCCATGCCCGTCGAGTTCCGCTGTATACGAAAGTTCATCGTGCAAGTACCTTTACGGATGCGGTGCTTCACCGTCCACCGGAACCGCAACCGCATCCGTGTTCGGAAAGGTATGGCGGATGACACCGGAACCGAGGAACCGCTCCTCCGGGGCTTGGCTGATCCGCGTTCCGATCTCGGCCACCGCGTTGGTTATCGCGGTGCTCGCGGCGGCGAACGGGAGTTGGGGCCTGAGCGCCCTGATGGCCTGCACCTCGGCCCTCGTCGCAATCCGGCGCCCCTGACGCACGCGGGCCCATTCCCGGCAACGCGAGAGCATCGACCCCGACCACCCCCTCGTCGGCCGCGCGCCGGGCCGGGACGGGCTTCCGGGGCCGAAAGACGCCAACTGCGCCGTCCGAGGTGCCGGTGGCCATCTTCCCCGAGATGGGCGCTCGGGCCACATGGGCGTAGAACGCCTTCAGCCGCCGTTCTTGTCCACGGCGCGCGAGCCGTAGAAGGCGTAGAAGTAGCCGGACGCGGCGTCCACGTAGAGCCGTTGGTCGCCGTCGCCGTAGGAGTAGGTCTGGTTCGGGAAGGCGGCGGTGTCACCGAGCTTCGTGCTGTGGGGGGATGTGATGGCGTGGTCCTTGATCGTCCAGGTCCGGCCCTGGTCCCGGGAGACCGCGTAGTCGATCGAGTCGTAGTGCACGCCGTCGCCGAAGGGCTGCGGGCTGAACTCGTTGTGCACCGGCCCGTACCAGTCGCCGGTGTCCGGATCCACCCACATCCCGGTCAGGTCGCAGAAGTTGCGCTGCGAGTAGCCCGAACCGCTCGGTGCGTACGTGGACTCCACGCCGGTGGGGCTGTTGTTGCGGAAGGCGGTCGTATCGGGATTGGTGCCCGCGTCGCCGATCGCGGTGGAGAAGGCGGCCGAGTCGAAATCGGTCCCGGTGAAGAAGCTCCACGCGCGGCTCTGCGTTGCGCCGTAGAGGGAATGGGCCTGCCGGAAGTAGAAGGTGCCGTCCTCGTCGATGTAGGAGTTGGCCGGGGGTGTCGTCCGGGTGTGTCCACGCACCCTTGGCGCCGACGGTGACGGTGTACGAGCCGGCCGGCGCGGCCGCGGTCGCGGTTGGCGGCGCGATTGCCTTTGCCGGTAAGGCCGTTGCCGAAACCGCTGTCGTCAGCGCACTCGTGCCCGTGAAGGGCCGTGGCGAACACCGTCGCGAGGATTCTTCCGGGAGGTGCCATCTCTCTCCGTTTCATGGTGCGTTGGGCGAGGACTTCGTTCTCGTCTTCACGCCGGAGATGGGGCCCTACGACTCGCTGATCGAGGGCTGAGCGGCGCCGCCCACCGGGACCGGGAACGACCGGCCGTCGGGCAGGACGTGTGGGCTGCTTGAATGGCCGGGAGCCTGTGGGTGGGCCGTTCGGGCGGCGTACGCGGTGGGCAGTCGGCCTGCCGGACCGTGAAACAGACTCCGACCAGGGAAGACGCGGCGCACCTGGGATACGGGAAACGGGCCGCGGGGAACGAGGAACGCGTGCCGGGGACAACAGGGGCCGAGGAAGCGGACGCGTTCGCGCGACTGCTGCGGGAGCTCAAGGATCGCTCGGGGCTGAGCTACGGGGCGTTGGCGAAGCGGCTGCACATGGGCACGTCGACCCTGCACCGCTACTGCAACGGCAGCGCCGTACCGAACGATTACGCGCCGGTGGAGCGCTTCGCGAGGGTGTGCCGGGCAACGCCGCAGGAGTTGGTCGAGCTGCACCGGCGCTGGATCCTGGCGGACGCGGCACGGGGGCGCCGGGCGGACGCGGCGCCGGGCGCGGAGGAGGTCTCGGCATTGACATCGGCATCGGCCTCGGCGGGCGAATCGCCCGAGGTCGAGGTCGAGGCCGAGGCCGAGGCCGAGGCCGAGTCCGAGAGCGCGACGTCCGAGTCCGAGGCGGATGCGGTCCCCATCGCCGGAACGGCCGCGGCAGCGACGCCCGTGCAGGACGAGGACGGCGCCGCGGCCGTCGTCGACGCCCCGCCCAAGTCGGTGCCGGCGCGACGTCGTCTCACCGTGGCAACCGCCTTCGCCGCGGTGGCGGCCGTACTGGCAGTCGTGATGGTCGTCGTGGATCCACTCTCCGGTGACGGAGCCGGTGACACCGGGGACCGCCGGGAAGCAGGTTCCGCCGCCGCGATCCCCGGCTCGGCGGATGCCGGGGACCGCTCCACCGTGCCGGCTCCCGCCTCGCCACCCCCCGGCGGGACGGCATCGCCCTCGGCCGCCACGACCGAGTTCGGGAAGGCCGGCCCGAGCGCTTCGAAGGGCGGGACGCCGAGCGCGGGGGAGTCCGCCGGCGCCGCTCCGCTCGGGGTGGGCGTTCGCCCGTACGTCTACCACAACCCGTGCAGCCAGCACTTCCTGGTCGACAGCGCCCCCGCCCAGGTCGGCCCGCCCGCGAACGAGGGGGACGCCACCCGCTGGGCCGCCGCGTACGGCGCCGTCTCCTCGGGCGAACAAACGGTCGCCCTCACCGTCCAGGGCCGAGATCGGGACACCGTGGTCCTGGAGGCACTGCACGTACGCATCGCCGGCAAGAGCGCGCCGCTCGCCTGGAACGACTACGCGATGGGCGTCGGTTGCGGCGGCGAAGTGAACACCAAGTCGTTCGACATCGACCTCGACAAGGGCAGCCCCACCCTCACCGGGAAGAACGGCCAACGCGAATTCCCGTACAAGGTAAGCGCGTCCGACCCGGAGGTCTTCTACGTCACGGTGCACACCAAGGCACACGACGTCCGCTGGGATCTGACCCTGGACTGGTCGAGTGGCGATCGTCGGGGCACGCTGCGGATCGACAACAAGGGCCTGCCGTTCCGCACGAGCGCCGACGTGCGCCGCCCCGGCTACGACTATCCGCTCGGCGGTGGCGAGTGGGTCGAACGGGAGCCCGAAGGGCAACCGGACCAGCCGGCCGGGCCGTTCGGGTGATGGTGGGTCGCCCGGCTGAGCGGAGCCGGATCGGCGCTCCGGGATGGTGACGGCCGCCGACGCGGGCGGCCGGTGTGCCGGCGACGGGTCCATCGGGTGATCGGCCCGCCTCCGACTGCGTCGAGGAGTCCGATCCCTCGCGCGCACGCTTGCTCTGTACGGTTGTTGCCGCGGTCGCGGCCGTGGCGACGCTCACTCCGCCGGCCCGGGCCGCTCCGGTCCGCCTCATGGGGCAAGATGGTGGCCTCCCCGGACGTCACCGGCCGGATCGTGGTGCGACCGGCCGCCATCGAGTCGCACCACCGGGCCCGGCGACAGGTCGCCGGCCGGCCCGAGTCACGGTCGCCGCGCGGTACTCGACCCGGGAGACCCGGACTTCGCGATCGTCACCCCCGCAACAGAGGGCATGCCGCACCCCGCCGGGGCTCGGCACCACCACGGGTCTCATCCGTCGCACAGGTCGATCGACGTACCGAACGCCCCATATCGCAGGGCGGTGTTCCGGTCGCGGGTGGACGATGGAAGGAGTGTGAACGAGTGCGGGGAAGGAGCGGATCCGAGAACTGCTCGGGGCCCATCATCGAGAGGCGAGGAGGCGTGCGGCGATGGCGACCTTCATGGACGTCCATACCGGCATGACCGGCATCACCAACGAACAACTGGCAGCGGCGCATCAGGCGGATCTGGCGATCGAGGAGGAGGAGGGCGTGCACTTCCGGCACGCCTGGGCCGACCCGGAGTCGGGCACCGTGTACTGCCTGTCCGAGGCGCCCTCGGCCGAAGCGGTCCTGCGGGTCCACGAACGCGCCGGGCACCCCGTGGCCGAGGTCCACCCCGTGCCGGTCACGGTGTAACGGGCACGAGCCGCTTGGTGGCCGGGACCCGTGGCGACGACGCTGCGGAAGCGCCGGCGCCACGGGTTCCGGCCCGTGTTCCGGTCGAGGGACACGCTCAGGAGTCGGTGAGTACCCACAGTTGCCAGACGCCGGCGGGCCGGCACTCGTACCTGTTGGCGCCGTTGTCCAGATACCACTGGCCCCTCGTGTGGCAACCGCCCAGGTCGTCGGGCGCGAAGTCCTGCACGTGATGCCAACCCGGACCGGCGACCGGAGCGGCCGCGCGCTCGGCCGTCGCCGCGCTCGCCGCCGTCGCGGACGCCTGGGCCACGGCCAGGCCGGGCGCCGTCAGCAGCGCGACGGCCGTCGCCAGTACCGCAAACCTCTTGTCGATCTTCATGGTCTTCCTCTCGAAACGATCAACGGGGAAACCCCAGCCTCCCGTTTCCGCGCAATTCGGTCTTCATGCACAGGAACGACCACTCCCTACATCAAAACGTGTACGCACCGAAACCCGCCCCGAGCGCCCGGCATTGCGCCCTCGGCCTCGATCGCGGGTCGGACCCCCCGTACGGATGCCGCACTCGGGGGCGGGTCGGCCAGGGGATGACGGATGCGAAGGCGAGGGTGCGCCGGGGAGGGTGGTCGGGTGCGGTTCCGCGATGGGATCGCCGAGGGAACGACGATCCCGGGACCGCGGGGAAGAACGGACGGAGCATGCACAAGACGCCCAATGGGGACCACGATGCCGAAGGCGCCCTGACCATCATGCTGACCGGGGCGACGGCCGGCACCGGCCGGGCCACCGCGTCCGCGCTCGCGGGCCGAGCCGGGCATCTGGTCCTGCACGGCCCGGAACGGGAGGACGAGGTGGCCGAGCTGCTGCGCGCCGTGCGGAAGGAGCTGGCCCCCGGCGCCCGGCTCGACTACTTCGCCGCCGACTATGCGAACCCCGCCGAGGTGGCGCGCCTGGTCCGGCGGGTGCGCGCCGTGACCGACCGCATCGATCTGCTCGTCAACAACGCCGAACGCCCCGGCGCGCCCGCCCGGACCGTGAACGCGGGCGGCACCGAACTCACCTTCCGCACCAACTACCTGGCCCCCGTGCAACTCACCGACGGGCTGATCGACCTGATCGGCGATCGCTCGCGCGGCCGGATCGTCAACGTCGCCTCGGGGACCCACCTCACCACGGCGCTGCACCCGGACGACCCGGGCCTGGCCCGGCATCCGTACTCGGCGTCCCTGGCCCACGCGCACGCCGGCCTGGCGCTCGTCACCTACTCCCGCCGGCTGGCCCGGCACCGACCCCGGCACGCCATCGACGTGGTCGCCATGGATCCCGCGTGGATGTCGACGCACCCGGGCGCCGGGTCCGCCGCCGGCGCGGACCGGCCCGATCGGGCGGCGGCCGACATCCGCCACGTCGCCGCGCTGTGTGACGACAACGGCGCCTGGTACCACGGGCGTGCCCCCGGGCCGATCAACCCCCAGGCCTGCGATCACGGCGTACAGGAACGCCTGCACGACATCACCGAGTTCGCCCTCCGGGGCGGCCTCTGACCCGGCCCCTCCGACCCGGCACCGCCGCCGCTCCCCGCGCGACCCGCCGAACCGAGGACGCAGCGCCGGCGCCGGGTGCGGTTTCCCCCGGTCGGGGTGATTCGGCCAGGGAGTCACTGATGCGAACGCGGCACACACCGGTGGACCCTTGCCCACATGCCCTCGCGCCCGGTCGCGCAGCACCGCTCCGGGTGGGTCGAGGCGAAGCCGAAGAGAAAGGGACCGACGGGGCGATGGCAGATCTGGACTACCGGTGGCATCTTCGCGCGGTGATGGCGCAGCGCGGCATGTTCGCCACGACGGACCTGCGTCCCCTGCTGGCCGCACGCGGCGTCGACCTGTCCCCGAGTCAGGTGTACCGACTCGTGGTCGACAAGCCGGACCGGTTGAAGATGCGCACGTTGATGGCGCTGCTGGACATTCTCGACTGCACGATGGACGACCTGATCGAACCGCAGGCGGCCCGGACGGCGCGTCCCCGAGGGAGATGAGGCGGCGGGCGGCCCTGGAACCGAAGGGCGGCCCGGGCCCCTCGCCGGGCGCGGCGTAGGACTCCCGCGTCGCACGCCGCGCCTCGCACGCCGCGCCGATGCGCCGCGCCCCGGCACGTGACCCCGAACTCCCGTTCCCACCGGTCGCGTCGGCGCCCGCACCCGCCTGCCCACACGGCGTAGCCCTCGCCGAGCCGCCGTCCCCGCGCCGGCCCCTCCGCCGCGCCGGCCCGCCCCGAACCGCGTCCTCCCGTGCCCGAGCCGTGGCCCGCCGTTCGGCCGGCTCCCGGGCGAAGTAGCCTTCCGCATGGATATTGCATCGGATGACAGTCGGCCGGGACGATCATCGATGCGCGGCGTGGAAGGTTTGGGCGGAAGTGTCTGACGATTCCGCGGTCGACGGCAGGCCCGAGGGCGGCGCACGGGAGCGGGCGATCCGCACCCGCGGGCGGTCCGCGACCTGGGCGGGCGGAGCGCTGCCGGCGGAGTCGCTGCTGGGCAGGGAGGTCGAGTGCGAGGCCCTCGACCGGTTGCTCGCGGACGTTCGCGGGGGCGAGAGCCGGGCGCTGGTCTTGCGCGGCGAGGCCGGAGTGGGCAAGTCGGCCCTGCTGGACCACCTGGTCGCCGAGTCCGCGGGATGCCGGGTCGTGACCGCCACCGGGATCCAGTCCGAGATGGAGCTGCCCTTCGCGGCCGTCCACCAGTTGTGCGTGCCGTTGCTGGACCTTCTCGATTCCCTGCCCGAACCGCAGCACGACGCGCTCGGCACCGTGTTCGGGATGCGCACCGGCCCCACTCCCGACCGGTTCCTGATCAGCCTCGCGGTGCTCAACCTGCTGGCCCAGGCCGCCGACGAACGCCCGCTCGTGTGTGTGATCGACGACGCCCAGTGGCTCGATCGTGCCTCGGCCCAGGTCCTCACCTTCGTCGCCCGCCGCCTCGTCGCGGAAAGCGTGGCCTGTGTCTTCGCGGTCCGCGACGCCGACGCCGAGGCCGACGCCGACGCGGGCGACCCCGACGTGTTGTCGGGCCTGCCCGTGATCGAGGTCGGCGGGCTGCCGGACACGGACGCGCGCACCCTGATCGGCCGGGTGCTCCCCGGACCGCTGGACGAGCGGGTCCGGGAGCGGATCCTGATCGAGTCGCGCGGGAACCCGCTCGCCCTGCTGGAGTTGCCCCGTGCCGCGGCAGGGGGCGGATTCGTCGCCGCGGCGACCGGACAGTCGTTGTCCGGCCGGCTCGAAAGCGGCTTCCGGCAGCGGCTGAACGGCCTGTCGGCCGACACCCGCAAGACGCTGCTGCTGGCCGCCGCCGAGCCGCTCGGCGATCCGGCCCTGCTGTGGCGCGCCGCCGACCTGCTCGGCGTCGACGCCACGGCGCTCGACGCGGCCGACGAACTGATCGACTTCACCGACCGGGTGCGTTTTCGGCATCCGCTCGTGCGCTCGGCGGCATACAACGCGGCCCTGCCGAAGGACCGCCGCGAGGTCCACCAAGCGCTGGCGGAGGCCACCGACGCCGGCACGGATCCGGACCGGCGGGCCTGGCACCACGCCCAGAGCACCGCGTACCCGGACGAGGACATCGCCACCGAGCTCGAACGCTCGGCCGATCGGGCCCAGGCCCGCGGCGGCCTGGCCGCCGCTGCGGCCTTCCTCGAACGGGCGGTCGAACTCACCCCCGACGCCCGACGCCGGGCCGCCCGCGCGCTCGACGCCGCCCGGGCCAAGCACCTGGCCGGCGCGCCCAAGTCCGCCCTGGCGCTGCTGGCGGCGGCCGAGGCCGGTCCGCCGGACGAACTGCGCCGGGCCAAGGCCGAATGCCTGCGCGCCGAGATCGCGTTGACCTCCAACCACGGCAGCTCGGCGCCGGCGATCCTGCTCAAGGCCGCCAAGCAGCTCGAATCGCTCGACGTCGAACTCTCCCGCGACACCTACCTGCAGGCCCTGTTGGTGGCGATCGGCATCCTGCCCCGCTGGGAGGGCATCACCGAGGTCGCGGCGGCCGGCCGCGCGGCGCCGCCCGCGCCCGGCGTCCCGCGCGCCACGGACCTCATCCTCGACGCCCTCACCCTGCTGTACACCCAGGACGCGCTGACGGCCGAGCCGGTCCTGCGGCGCGCGATGGCCGCGGTCCTGAGCGAGGGAGCCGACCCGGCCGAGCGACTGCGCTGGCTCTGGTTCGTCAACCTGTTCGCGATGGTGCTGTGGGACGACGAAGCCTGTCGCGAACTCGCCCGTCGTTGCCTGCGCCTGGTCCGTGACTCCGGCGCGCTCGCGCTGCTGCCCCTGGTACTCAGCGTGTCCACGATGATGTTCCTGTTCGAGGGCGACCTGGCCGAGGCCGAGATCCTGAACGAGGAGGCCAAGGAGCACGCGGTCGCCGCCGACGTCTGGACCACCTCCGGAGCCATGGTGCAGACGGGCGGCGACCTCGGCCTCGCGGGGTGGCGGGGAGACGAGGAGCGCACCGAACGCCTCGCGGCGACCATCGCCGAGGAGGCGGCGATCCGCGGCGAGGGCCGGACCCTGGAGATCTGTCACTGGGTCAGGTCCGTCCTCTACAACGGCCTCGGCCGGTACGAAAAGGCACTCGAAGCCGCCCTGTTGGCCACGGTGGACCACGAGACGGAGGAGGCCCCGAGCGGCCTGGGCGTGCACTGGGCGCCCCTCGAAGTCGTCGAGGCCGCCGTCCGTACCGGCCGGCACGAACTGGCCGGCCGGACGCTGGCGCGGCTCTCGCACTCCACCCGGGCGGGCGGCACGGACTGGGGTCTGGGCCTCGAAGCCCGCTGCCGGGCGCTGGTCAGCGAGGGTGCGGAGGCGGACCGCCTCTACCGCGAGGCGATCGACCGGCTCGGTCGTACCCGGATGCGCGTCGACCTCGCCCGCGCCCACCTGCTGTACGGCGAATGGCTGCGTCGGGAACGCCGGCGCATCGACGCACGCGACCAACTGCGCACCGCCTTGGACCTGTTCACCGAGATCGGCATGAAGGCTTTCGCCGACCGCACCGAGCGCGAACTGCTCGCCACCGGAGAGACCGCGCGCAAGCGGACCGCCCCGGCCACCGAGGAACTCACCGCGCAGGAAGCGCAGATCGCCCGGCTCGCCCGTACCGGCCTGACCAACAAGGAGATCGCCGCGCGCCTGTACATCAGCCCCCGCACCGTCGAATACCACCTGCGCAAGGTCTTCGGGAAACTCGGCGTCACCTCGCGTCACCAACTCGTCGACCTCCCCTGACCCGTCCGCCCGCCCCGACGGCAACCCCGGGAGATCTCAGGTCGGTCGGCGTGCCCGGGGGACGGCGGGGAAGGTGATCACGACCATCAGGACGCATACGGCCGCGAGCCCGGCGACGACGGCGGCCGGCCCGATCCGCGACACCGAGAGCGGCAGGAGCAGGACGGCCGCCACGCCGCACCACACCGGGCCGGGACGGAGCACGTGCTCGGCCAGGATGGGCCTGTGGATCAGCCACAACAGCACGACGAAGACGGCGGTCGGCACGGCCACGGCGTAGCAGATCGCGAGCGGTGCGGCGGCCGGGCCCCGGCCGGTCTGCTCGACCGCGACCTCCAGTCCGGCGCCCAGCGCCGCGAGCGCCGCGAAGATGCCGTAGTGGCCGTATCCCCACAGGTAGGAGCCGTGTCGGCGGTCGCTGAGCCCCTCCCCGGCGGGGACCAGGAAGTAGAGCCACCACAGGGCGAACAGGAGTACCAGGCCGGATCCGGCGATGACCACGAGCGAGCCGCCGATCCGGGCGGCGTCCAGCGCCGCCCGCACGCCGTTGGACGTGGCGAGCACACTTTCGCCGAACAGGATGATGGTGAACAGGCCGTAGCGTTCGGCGATGTGGTGCGGGTGCCAGTCGGTCGGCCGGGAGCGTTCCGCCCAGCGCGGCACCGCGAGTTCCAGGGCGGCCAGGACCAGGAAGGACAGCGGCTGGGCCGGCGACGGCAGGGCGTTTGCCTCCGCCAGGACCAGGCGCAGGATCCAGCCCGCCTCCAGGAGCGTGATACCCGCCGCGTACCGCAGCGCGGTACGCCGGCCGGCCGGGTGCTCGGCGGCGGCCCGCAACCACAGCGCGACCAGCGCGACGCGCATCACCAGGTAGCCGATCGTGATCAGCCGGTAGTCCGCGTCGTCGGCCGCGGCCGGCACACCGGCGGCGAGCACCAGCACCCCCGCCATCTGCACCATCGTCAGCAGCCGGTAGGCGACGTCGTCGGTGTCGTACGACGAGGCGAACCAGGTGAAGTTCATCCACGCCCACCACACGGCGAAGAAGACCTGAAGGAACGGGACGAGCCCGGTCAGGGCGTCCCCGTCGGCGACATGGTGTGCCAATTGGGCGGTGACCGCGGCGATCGCGACCACGAAGGTGAGATCGAAGAGCAGTTCGAGCGGGCTCGCGGTGCGGTGCGGTTCGTCGATCGCGCGCGCGGTCATCCGGATCCGGATCCGGTACCCGGCGACTGCTGGTGGCACGGCCTCGCTCCTTCGGTCGGTGGGTCCCCCTGCCGACAAAGACAAGGCGGGGTCCCTGCTTGTGACAGTGGGCCCGGAAAAAGCACACGACGAAAAAACTTCGGCGGACCTGTCACAACCGCTCCGGGTGTCCGGTCTTAGCTGGCAACCGGGCGGCGACGGAGTCCCCGGCGAACAGGAGGACCTGGCATGAGGATCGTGGTCATCGGCGGTACCGGACTGATCGGCTCGAAGCTGGTGACGAAGCTGGGCGAGCACGGACACGAGGCGGTCGCGGCGGCGCCGAACACCGGTGTCGACACGCTCACCGGCAAGGGCCTGGCCGAGGTCATGAAGGGTACGTCCGTGGTCATCGACGTATCGAACTCCCCGTCCTTCGAGGACGCCGCCGTATTGGAGTTCTTCAGCACCTCCACCCGCAACCTGCTGGCCGCCGAGCAGGAGGCCGGCGTCGGCCACCACGTCGCGCTGTCGGTGGTGGGCAGCGAACGGCGTCCCGACATCGGCTACTTCCGGGCGAAGATCGCCCAGGAGCGGCTCATCAAGGAATCGTCGATCCCCTACTCGATCGTGCACGCGACGCAGTTCTACGAGTTCGCCCGGCGGATCGCCGACGAGGCGACGACGGGCAACGAGGTGCACATCGCGCCGGTCGCGTTCCAGCCGATCGCGGGCGACGAGGTCGCGAAGAACGTGGGCAGGACCGCGGTGGGCACGCCACTGAACGCGACGATCGAGATCGCCGGCCCGACGCGGTACCGGATGGACGAGTTCTTCCGGGAGGCGCTGGCGGCCTGGGGCGACCCGCGCGAGGTGGTCACCGACCCGAACGCGCACTACTTCGGCGCCGTACCGGACGAGTCGACGCTGGTCCCGGGCGAGGGCGCCACCCTCGGCGAGATCACCTACCCGGACTGGTCGGCGAAGTCCGCCGGTTGAGCCCTGTCCGGCGGATCCTGGTGGGCCGCGCCGCCCTTCCGCCGACATCCGCCGGACAGGGCCCGGGCCGGGAAGCGTCGGAACCACCCCTGCGTCCGACCTGCCCGTGCCACCCCGGGTGCCGCGGCGGTGCCGACCACGCGCCGCGGCACCCCGGGGGCGACCTCCACCGCATCGGACCGGCGAAACGAGAGACCTGTGAATCAATCGGCCCCACAGCGGCCCGCCCCGGCCCCCGCCGCGGCGCCCCGGATCGGCACGCCGGACGATCTGCGCGAGCACCTGCAATGGGCGCTCGAACTGGAGCACGCGACACTGCCGCCTTACCTGTGCGCGCTCTACTCGCTGGACCCGAAGCGCAATCCCGAGGCCGCCCAGGTCGTGGCCGGCGTCTTCGTCGAGGAGATGCTGCACCTGGCCCTGGTCGCCAACCTGCTCAACGCGGTCGGCGGCTCCCCGAGGCTGGACACGCCCCGGATGTTGCCGAGCCACCCCCGGCGGTTGCCGCACGGCGACCCGTCGTTGGAGTTGTCGCTGCTTGCGTTCGGCCCGGAGGCGCTCGACATGTTCCTGCGGCTCGAACGGCCCGCACCGCCGGACGCGCCCGCCCAGGCCGACGGCTACGCGACCATCGGCCAGTTCTACGCCGCGATCGAGGAGGGGCTGCGCGATCTGTGCGCCCGGCTCGGCGAGCAGGAGGTGTTCCGCGGCGACCCCGCGCGTCAGGTGGGGGAGCGACACTTCCGGCACACCACCGGCAGGCTGGTCCAGGTCACGGATCTGGCCTCGGCGCTGACCGCGCTCGCGGAGATCGTCGACCAGGGCGAGGGCCTGCTCCGCGGCGAGGTCTGGGACGGCGACCGGGACGTCCACCACCCGGATCGGGACGAGGTCGCGCACTACTACCGTTTCCAGGAGCTCCGGGTCGGTCGTCGCTACCGGCGCGGCGACACCCCACAGTCCGGGCCGACCGGCGAACCGCTGCACGTGGACCTCGGCGGCGTGCGGCCGATGCGGCGCGACCCGCGTCCGCACGAGCACCCGCCGGGGAGTGCGATCCGCGACGCCCAGGACGAGTTCAACCGTACGTACTGCGCCGTCCTGCACCTGCTGGAGCGGGCGTTCGACGGCAGTCCGAGGCTGCTCGCGGTCGCGACCGGCATGATGTACGGGCTGCGCGAGCAGGCCCGCGTGCTGATGGAGATGCCGGACGGGGAGGGCACGACGGCCGGTCCCACCTTCGACTACGTCCCGCCCGAGCAGCGCGCGTGGAGCCCCGGCGACCGACCCCGGATCGTGGTGCTGCCCGCCGGCCCCTACCTCGTCTACGGCGGCATCCCGCTCCGGCGCAAGGTCAAGGTCGTCTCCCCGGAGAACAACGACGCGCTGACCTGGAGGACCGGGCCGGAGTTGCCCACCGAGCACACCTACGCGCTGTGCCGCTGCGGCCGTTCGGGCGCGAAGCCGTTCTGCGACGGGACGCACGCGGTGGTCGGCTTCGACGGGACCGAGAACGCCGTGGTGACGCCCTACCGCGAGTTGCGGCACGTGCACGACGGCGTCGGCATCTCGGCGCAGCGGGTCGGCGAATTGTGCGTGCACGCCGCCTTCTGTATCGGCGCCACCAGGCCGATCGCCAAGATGCTCGACGACACCGAGGACCCCGACGTGCGCTCGAACATCATGGGGCGCATCGACCACTGCCCGTCCGGCTCCTACAGCTACGCGCTGGAGCGGGACGGCGAGACCGTCGAGGTCGACCTTCCTCGGGCCGTCTCGGTCCTGGCGGAGGAAGGCGACCTGGCCGGCGCGCTGTGGGTCACCGGCGGGGTCGCGGTGCACCGCGCGGACGGACGGCCCCTGGAGACCCGCAACCGGATGACGCTGTGCCGGTGCGGCCACTCGGCCGGCAAACCGCTGTGCGACGGCACCCACCGCGAGATCGGCTTCCGCGAGGAGCCGACCACCGCCGAGGCCGGTCGGGAGCGGGGTTGAACGCCGAGCCGGGGACCGGCGACCGCGCCCTCCCACGCGGTCGCCGGCGTTCGGGTCGCCGGCGGCGGGAGGAAATATTCGACGGAGGGCTGTACCCCGCCGGCACGGCGGCGGCAGAACGCACTCCGCCCAGGTACGGACGCGTCGCGCGGGGGGTTCCCCACGCGGCGCATTCGCGCGTCCGGCCGGGCTCGGACCCCCGCGTCGGTCGTGCGACGGATGCCCCGCCGCGACGAGACGGCCGCCGGACGACCGTTTCGGTCCGCGGTATCGACACCCTCACCTCGAAGGCGCGATCGAACATGCAGCTTGACGGACAGGATCAGGCGAGTTCCCTCGACCGGGCCGCCGCGATCTTCATCGAAGTGCGTCCGCGCCTGTTCGGCATCGCCTACCGGATGCTGGGCATCGCGGCGGAGGCCGAGGACGTCGTCCAGGAGACCTGGTTGCGCTGGCAGCACACCGAGCGTTCGATCATCGACAACCCGGCGGCCTTCCTGGCCACGATCACCACCCGGCTGTCCATCAATGCCGCGCAGTCCGCCCGGGTCCGTCGCGAGACGTACCTGGGTCCCTGGTTGCCCGAGCCCGTCGACACCAGCGCCGATCCCGCGCTCGGGGCCGAGCGGGGCGAGGCGCTGGAAATGGCCCTGCTGTTGCTGCTGGAGAAGCTCACCCCCGCCCAACGGGCCGTCTACGTCCTGCGTGAGGCGTTCGACTACCCGTACGAACAGATCGCCGAGATTCTCCGGCTCAGCCCGGCCAACGTCCGCCAACTGGTGAGCCGTTCGCGCAAGTACCTGAGCACCGCGCGGCGCGAGAGCATCGACGCGGGCCGGCACCGGCGCCTCATGGAGACCTTCCTGGATGCCGCCAAGGAGGGCAATGTCTCGGCCCTGGAAGACCTTTTCGCCGCGGACGTGGTCAGTACGTCCGACGGCAACGGCATCAGGGGCGCGGCGCGCTTTCCCGTGGTCGGCGTCAACCGGGTGGCGCGGTTCATGGCGGCCCTGGCACCGAGGTTCTGGTCGGCGGAGCGGATCCGGTGGGTGGAGGTGAACGGCCGCGCGGGCCTGCTCGTCCCGCGCGGCCCCGCCGGTTTCATGCTCCTGTCCGTCGACGCCGCGTCGGACGGTATCCGGCACCTGATGTGGATCGTCACCGCGGACAAGCTCGGCGGCTTCGTGCCATCGGTCGAACGGATCGGCGGCACGGTATGAGCGGTGCCACATCAGCCGACGTCGCGCCGTCCGGCCCTCGCCGTCCCGGGACACCCGAGGACTCGGCGACCGACACCCGGGGCGACACGGATCGGGTCGGGAACCGTCACACCGAGGCGGACCGTCCGGTCCAACGTGAGGGGACGAACGAAGTGAGGACAACGTGCCGACGATCCTGACCTCCGGTGTGCGCGCCGGATCATCGCCCGGGGAGCGGGCGGCTTCCCGCCTGCCGAACTCCGCGCGCCGGGCGGGCCGGACATGAGCACGGCCGCCCCCACCTCGGTGGCGGAGATGCTCGACGAGCGACGCCACCTGCTGGAGATCGCCACCTGGTTGTTCGACGCTGCCGCCGCGGACCGGATCCTCCAGGAGACCTACCGCCGCTGGTACGCCCTCGACGACGCCGAACGCGCGCGGATCGGCCCGCCTCGGGCCTGGTTGACCAGGGTCGCCGGAGGCATCTGCCTGGATCGACTCTCCTCGACCGCCTCGGCGGAAACCCCGGTGGACGACTACGCGGCGGACGTCGAGGCGTACCCGCCACGGCCGCGCCCGGACCCCGACCCGGTCACCGAGTGGCTGCGGCGCAACCCCACGCAGGACCACGGCGACCCGGACGTGGCGGCCCGGCACGACGAGGTCGTGCGCCGGTTCGCCGCGGCCTGCGTCACCGGCGACACGGCGGCCATGCGGGCGATGCTGGCGGCGGACGCGATCGTGGTCAGCGACGGCGGCGGCAAGGTGCGCGCCGCGGTCGAGCCGACCCACGGCGCGGAGGCGGTCGCCCGCTTCGTCAAGGACCTGCTGGGCGATCCGCCACACCCGGTGGTCTCGGTCGCCTCCGTCAACGGCCGGGCCGGGCTGCTCCTCGGCGCCGAGGGGCGGGTCGTGGCGGTGGTCGGTGTGAGTGTCGCCGAGGGTGACGTCACCGCCGTGTGGATCATGCTCAATCCCGACAAGCTGCGGGGCTGGCAGGGCGGCCGGCCGCATCCCGCTCCCGATCGGGCGCCGGTGGCTCCGGGGGTTTCGATACCTTCGGGGGCCTCGGCGGGTGCGGCCGCTTCGGCGGCTTCGGAAGAAGGGGCAACACCATGAACGATCCGGTCACGGCGCCGCCTACGGAAGGCGTGCCGGGCGCAGGCGGGTTCAGACCGCTCTACGCCGCCCGCGTCGCGGTGAGCGGTGGTCCGCTCGCCCACGGCCGCGCCACCGGCCGGGCCCGCTCGTCGGACGGCGCCCTGGAGTTCGACCTGCGCATGCCCGCCGAACTGGGCGGCGACGCCGGCGGCCCGAACCCCGAACAACTCACCGCCGCCGCGTTCGCCGCCTCGCTGCACGGCGAACTCACCCTGGTGGCGCGGCAACACCTGCTCGATCCGGCACCCATCACGGTCGAGGCGACCGTCGCCGTGGGCCGTGACCCCTCCGACGGGGGATATCTGCTGCACACCGAACTGGAGGTGACCTGGCCCGGCGTCGCCCGCGAGACCGCCGACCGCCTGCTCGCCAGGGCCATCGCACACTGCCCCTACGCGAAGATGGCCGGCCACGGCATCCCCACCACCATCACCCTGGCCCCGGACCGGCGACACGAGGAAACCTGAGCGGGCCCCCTGATCTGCATGGACCCGGATCAGGGGCCCTTCCGTTCCGCCGGTGCCGCGCACGGCGATGGCCCCGGCCGAGGAGAAGCCGACCTGCCGTTCTTCCCCAATCCGGGCGCACGACCCGAACGCGGCACGCCTGGCCGACATCCCCTCCGCGCCACAGGTCTTCCTCGGCCCCGTTGCGCGACACTTCACCGGCCGCCGGTCCCGGCTCGGCTTGCCGGCACCGTGGTTGGACGAGGTCGGGACGGGTGGCCTACGGGTGGTCACCGCAACCCCGGGGCAGGTGAGTCGCGTTGCCGGGCGCGCGCTCGCGGTCGCCGTGCGTCCCGAACCGGTCGCGGTGCCAGGCCCGCGAACACATGGACGCCCGCTGGTTGCCCCTCGATCAACACGGCACTGGCGGCCGTACGGTCCGAAGGCCCCGCTCGACCGGGGGTATTTGCCTGGATCGCGCACCAACTCGGGCTCTACCAGAGGGTGGACGCGCCGATGGACATATCCGGTCGGCCGCCACCGCGAGCGCCGACCGCCGGCTTCGAATCCGGGTCCTGCTCGCGGGCCGGCAACTCGGCGAACCCTTCGGCGATCACGACCGCATGGTGAACGCGATGGCAGGTACCGTGCCGGACGGGCGTCCCGTCGCCGTGACCGGCTCCGACGATCGCACCGTGCGGGTGTGGGACCCGACCGCCGGCCGACGACTCGGCGAACCCCTCACCGGTCGTGTCGGCCCGGTGAACGCCTCGACGTTGCACGGGCGTTCCGTCGCCGTCACCGGCTCCGACGACGGCTCCGTGCGGGGCCGGGATCCGACCACCGGACGGTGTATCGACCGGATTCGGCTGCCGGCGCAATGTCGAGCGCTGGGGATGGTCGGCGGGGGAAGATTGCTCGTCGGCTTCGACCCGGACGTCGTACTGCTCGTTCACGGGAGCGGTGCATCGCCCACGGGTCCGGCCGCCACCGGGAGAACCACCGGCATCGATGAGGAGGAATCGTGACGGGTGCGATCGTGGGCGTGCACGGCATCTGGAACTTCCGCCGGGGCGAGACGCCCGAACGCGCGGCCGACAGCCTGTCCGGCGTCTGGAGCGCGAGCGTGGCCACCGCGCTGCGCCGGGCCGGGTCGACCGCGCCGGCGCCGCGCGTGCGGGTGGCGTACTACGCCGATCTGCTGCGCCGGCGCGGACGGCAGGGGGGCGACGACGGGCTCGACGATCTGGACCCGTTCGAGGCCGAGTTCGCCGGCCACTGGCTGGACGAGTTCGACCTGCCGGTGGGGGTCGCGGCGGGCGAGTCGACCATCGAGGTGCGTCAGGCCGTCGAGACCCTGGCCCGGATGCGCGTCCTGGGCCCGCCCGCCACGAAGTGGTTCGTGGCCGGTCTGTGCCGGGAGGTCCCGGCCTACCTGAGGAACCCGGACAGCCCCGGCCGGGCCGCCGCCCGCGCCCGAGTCGTCGACGCCCTCGAAGCCACCGGCGCCCGCGTGGTCGTCGCGCACTCCCTCGGGTCCGTCGTCGCCTACGAGGCCCTGTGGGCCCGCCCCGACCTGAGCATCGACCTCCTGGTCACCCTCGGCTCACCCCTGGCCCTGCCGCACGCCGTCCTGCCTCGTTTGCGCCCGGCGCCCGTCGACGGTCGCGGCGCGCGTCCACCGGGGGTGGCCAAGTGGGTCAACTTCGCCGACCCCGGCGACATCGTCGCGGTCCCCCGAGGCGGCGTCGGCCATACCTTCGACGGCGTCGACATCGACGAACACACCATCATCGGCGCCTTCGACTTCCACCTCGCCAAGAACTACCTCGCCCACCGCCGCCTCGGCGAAATCCTGACCACCACCCCCTGACAACAACCCCCCCGAGCCGCCCCCACACCTCCCCACCCCATGCCCGCCCCACCTCGGCCGCGCGCCGCCCCAACCGCGCGCGGCACCGCGCCGACCCCGCCCCCCGGCATTCCCGCGCCCCGGCCTCACCCTGCCCCGCGCCCCGTCCCGCTCCGCGCCCCGCCGCAACACGGGACGCGGGTGACGGCTATGGACTTTGTCAGGTGGCGCGCGTATATAAGTGTCGCCAGTACATAAAATGATCTCCGGGAGTTCCCGTATGTACGACCTCGACGGTCTAGCGGTCCTGATCACCGGTGCCGCACAGGGCCAAGGAGCCGCCGAGGCGCGCCTGTTCGTGCAATGTGGCGCGCGCGTCCTGCTGACCGACGTGCAAGAGGACGCCGTTGCGAAGGTGGCCGCCGAACTCGGCGATCGTGCCTCGTACATCCGGCACGACGTCAGCGCCGAGGACGACTGGACCAGAGCCGTCGAAGCGGCCGTCGAGCGGTTCGGCGGGGTGGACGTACTGGTCAACAACGCGGCAGCGATGCGCATCGTGGCCATCGAGGACGAGACGCCGGACGCCTTCCGCCGCATCCTCGACATCAACCTCGTGGGCACCTTCCTCGGCATCCGCGCGGTCGCACCGGTGATGCGCGCCGCCGGCGGCGGGGCGATCGTCAACATCGCGTCGATCAGCGGCGTTCAGGGACAGGCGTGGGCGTCGGCGTACTCCGCGTCCAAGTGGGGCGTACGCGGCCTCACCCGCACCGCCGCCACCGAACTCGGCCCGGCCGGCATCCGGGTCAACGCCCTGGTGCCCGGTGCGATCAGGACCGCGATGTTGCCCGACGACCGCAGCGGCGCCGAGACCGACACGCGCTTCGCCGGACTGCCCCTGGGCCGGGCCGGCGAGGTCGAGGAGATCGCGCACATGGCCGCCTTCCTGGCATCGCCCGGGGCGTCGTACATCACCGGCGCGGACTTCCGCGTGGACGGCGGCTACACGGCCGGCCCGGTGGCGGCCCCGCGTCCCGAGGCTCCGATGACGTTCCACTGACACCCACCGGCTCCCACCGACACCCGGGGTCAATCCCAGTCCCACTCCAGGGTCCGGCCGGTGCGGCGGTGGTGTGCCTCGGCCACCTGCCCGACGGTCAGCCCGGGCAGCCCCGGCCGCCACGAGGGGAACGTCTCGGGTCGTGCCCACAGCGCGTGGTAGTGGGCGCGGCCCCGGCTCACCACCCAGTGCGCGACGTCCTCGGCGCCGTCCTCGGAGTCGGGCAGGTACGGCGTGAACGGGTCGCAGAGGAGTTCGACCACCGCCTCCCAGAGTTGGCGGTGCAAGCGCTCCAGGTCGCCCGGCTCCATCGCGATGAGTGCGGCGTCGACGCGGTCGGGATCGCGGCACACGGTCTCGACGGTCGTCCAGAACCAGTCCGAGAGATGATCGGGCGGTTCCCCGGGTGGGTCGACCGTCATGGAGGTACGCCCCTTCGGTCGGATGGTCGCAGCGCCGTTCGCGTGGCCACAGCGTCACCGCGACACCTGCGCACGCGCGACGGTGATCCTACCCCCCGCAATGCCCGGATCCGGCTTGCCGTTTCGCGCGGAGCCCGGGCGCGCCTCCCCTCCGGGCGGAGGCGATGGGAAGGGAGGCGCGTGGCCGGTCGGCGTGTGTGCGCCTACGCCGGGGGAGGGGGAACGACGGGCAGCAGGATGCCGTGGCCGACCTTGCCGACGGTTTCGCCGAGCGCCTCCTCGTGGCTGCGGTAGATCAGCGAGCCGATGCGCTTGTCGTTCCACAACGATTGCGCGGTGATCCAGGCGGCCTTGCGGGCGCCGGCGATGGAGAAGCCGGAGACGGCGTGCTTGAGCAGTTCGGCGTCGCGGGTGGCGACCTTGACGATCCGGATCTCGAACTCCGCGCGTACCTCCGCCTCGGCGTCGGCGAGCAGGTCGTTGACCTTGTCGTAGTCCTCCTGGACCGGCGGCGTGTCGGGTGTGGTGTGGCGTTCGGCGCAGGTCTCGACGACGGCGACGGCCAGGTCGTGGTTGATGTGCGCGTTCATCCCGGCCAGGGCGAACTGGATCGGCCAGATCACCCGGTTGTCGCGGGCGCGGAACAGCGGCGCCCAGGCCCGGTCGACCGAGCGGCCGGCCTTGGCGGCCTCGACGTTGCGCAGATACAGGCCGGCGAAGATGACGTCCATGCGCTCCAGGAACGCGTTGTCCTTGAACGAGCCCGCGGTGACCTTTTCCTTCACCAGCTCGGTGACCTTGAGATACATGTGGTTGAAGCAGGCGACGCCGTCGCTCGGATCGAGTTCGGTGTCGATCTGCCGCATGCGCGCGATGACGTCGTCGATGGTGGTGGGCTGTGCCGTGGTCGTGGCCATGAAGAGTCTCCTGCGGGTGGTGACGGCCGACGAAAGGATCTATCCGCAGTAGTGAATCAGCTACGAAGAGTAATTCTCGGTGGCGGCGACCGGCGAGACCCGACAAAAAACAACAGGTTGGGGGGGCTTGTGGGTGTGCGGGGCGCCCGAACGGAGCCCATCCCCCGCGCTCGAACATGTTCGAGCGCCATCCGGGCGAGGGGCGGCGGGCGCCACCCACGGCACCCACGTCGACCGGATCGAGCCTGCCGGCCAAGGGAGTTGCTCCCGCCCCGTCCGCTTCGCCGCAGGCAGTGGCTGGACCGCGCCGGGCGGCCTCCGCCACGCGGCCGGGACGACGGCGCGATCGGCTGCGCGCCGAAGCGCGGGGGGACACTCGGTAGGGTGTGGCGCGCGCCGGTGAGGCCGCGGGCGGGGACACGAGGGTGGGGGCGAAACCATGGCGGCGGTCGGCGAGGGCGCAATCGGCACCACGGCCTCGGAGGCGAGTCCGTCGCCGCCGACCGACCGGGTCGTCGGCGTCCTGGAACTGCTGGCGAGTCGACCCGCCCAGGCGTTCAGCCTCAGCGACATCGCGCGTGCGCTGGGCATGAGCAAGGCCACGTGCCACGCGGTGACCGCGAGCCTCGCCGGGGCCGACTACCTGATCCGCAATCCGGTCGACAAGACGTTCACGCTGGGTCCGGCGCTGGTGGCGGCGGGCCGCGCGGCCGAGCGGGCGTTTCCCGCCGTACACCTGGCCCAGGCGGAGGCGGCGACGCTCACCGACGAACTCGGCCTGCAGACGACGGCGGCGATCCGCAGCGAGGACCATCTGGTGATCGTCGCGTATGCCGGCACCGGGCCGGACGACGGTGCGGTGCGAATCGGTCGCCGCATCCCGCTGGCACCGCCGTTCGGCGGGGTGTTCGTGGCCTGGAGCGACCGGGCGGTGATCGACGAATGGGCCCGGCGCACCGAACACCGCGCGCCGCGCGAGCCGTTGCTCGACTCGCTCGCCGCGATCAGGACCCGCGGCTACAGCGTCGAGCGGCTGACCCCGGCGGGCGTACGGCTGCGCCACGCGCTCGCCGAACTCAGCGACGACCCGCTCGCCGAGGGTCTCCAGCCGATGGTGATGGCGCTGTTGGCCGAACTGCGCCAGGCCGAGTATCTCCCCGGCGACCTCGAAGGCGACGGTCGGCATCCGGTCAGTGCGATGAGCGCGCCGGTCTTCGACGCCGAAGGCCGTACACAGATGAACCTTTCGGTGCAACCGCAGCGCGAGATGACCGTGCGCGAGATCGAGCGCACCGGCCGCCGCCTGCTCAGGAGTTGTACCCGCATCATGCACGCGGTCGGCGGCAAACCCCCGGCGACCCGCCCCTGACGGGACTACGCCCGGGTGTTCGGGTGCAGGACGGCGAACAGGCCCCGGGCGCGGGTGCCTTCCGGCGTCCGCCAGGGACCGCCGACGTGGCCGGTCGCTCCCTGCGGAAGCACGAACGGGCCGTCTGCGGCAGGCCGTAGGACCCGGTGCAGGCGCAGCGTCGGGCCGTCCGGCGTGGTCAGCGCGGTGCCCTCGTGGTCGTCGGCGGTGGTGAAGTCCGTGGGGATGGCGCCCGCACCGGTGTAGGCGGCGACGACCTCCGGGTCGGGGAGGTCGCTGACGCCCTGGTCCTGGGCCTGCGCCCGACCCTCGATCAGGGCGGCCAACCGGGCGATGGATACGGGATCCTGGCAGCCGTCGTAGGCCCAGCGCCGGCCCAGTACGCCGTGCTCCATGGTGCCGACGAGGGCGTGCTCCGCCCCGTCGAGCGGGGCGCCGCGATAGGTGAGCGGCACCAGGTAGGTGGTCGGCCGGGGGCCGGAGCCGTCGGTGATTACGGCGAACTCGATCCCGACCTCGCCGCGTGGGTCGTCCAGCCGGAAACCGCCGGCCCTGGCCAACCGCGGTTGCGCCGAGCCACCGCGGTACCACGGACGCGAGGGCAGCCAGGCGGTGAGCAGTTCGAGCTTGCTCGGGGTGAGGGTGGTGTGGTGGATGACGGCCATGCCGAAGGCTACCAACGGCCGCCGCCCGAACGCCGCGTCCCGGCGACCCGACCCGTTATGCCCCTCGTACGGGCGGTTTTCGTGGCAAAGAGCGAGTGGTCGTCGACAATCCGTGATCAAATGGCTCGACTGGATTGTTGGTTGGCACAGTGCCGCGTTGCCGCGTGCGTGGTCGCCGGCACCGAAGCGCCACGGAGAGACTCACATGGGCCACCTGCGCTCGCACCCGCCAAGGGTGCTGCTCGCCCTGCTCGTTCTCCTGCTGTGCGCGCCGACGCTGCGCGCCGAGACGGCACGGGCGACCGCACCCCCGACGTCGGGCGGCCCCGCCCGGGCGACCGCCGACGTCATGCCGACGGCCGCCGGCGCGTCGGCGCGGGCCCGGGCCACCCGGGAGCGCGTCGAGGTGGTGGCCGAGCGCGGCGACGCCGCACGGGTGTTCGCCAATCCGGAAGGGACGTTCACCCGCGAACAGTCCCTGCGACCACACGGCGCGGCCGCACCGGCGAACCGGCTTCGCGCGGGGGACAACCAGCCGCAGTGGTCGTCGGGACCGGGTGGCTGGGCACTGGTGTACGGCCTCCCCGGCGACCTGCGCGGACAGTCCTACTGGCCGGGCGACGGTGACGGAGTCGCCAAGGTCGGCTTCAGTTCGTGGGAGCGGCCCACGGTGCTGGTGCGTTCCTACTTCCAATACGACGTGGGCGCGTTGGCCGGAAAGCAGGTGCTCCGCGCCGAGTTCAACGTCTTCGAATCGTACGCACCCTCGTGCACGCCCCAACCCGTGCAGGTGTGGCAGACCGGCGTCGTGGAGCCCTGGACCACCTGGGACACCCAGCCCCCGGCGATTCGCGAACTCGACACCCGGACCGTCGCCAACGGGTACGACTCCCGGTGCCCGGTCGACTGGGTGGGGTTCGACGTCACCGCCGCGGCACAGGACGCCGCGGCCGGCAACCGGCTCGTGACGCTGATGTTGCGCGCGCCCGACGAAGGCGACCGGTACCAGTGGAAGAAGTTCCGGCCCGACCCCAGGCTGATCGTCAGCTACAACTCCCCTCCGGAACCGCCCTCTGCCCTGGCGGTCGGCGACCGGAACGGCGACCTCGCCTGCGGCGTGCAGCCCCACGAGCCGTACGTGCGCACCGGCACGCCGACACTGCGCGCAACGGTCGGCGACCCGGACGGCGGGCCGGGCGCGGCCGAGTTCGAGTGGTGGGCGCGTGGCGAGCGCCCGCTGGGCTCCCGCGGCACCGTCATGCGGACCTCGGGGACCTCGTTCTCCGTCGCCGTCCCGGACGACGTGTTCGGCGACGGCGCCAGGATCGGGTGGCGGGTGCGCGGGTGGGACGGCACGGCACACGGCCCGTGGTCCGGCTGGTGCGACGTCACCGTCGACGGGACGGCCCCGGCCGCACCCCCGATCGTCGGATCCACCGACTATCCGCCCGACGGGTTCGGCGGCGGCATCGGCAGGACCGGCCGGTTCGCGCTGCGCACCGGCGGCGACGCGGACATCGTCCGGTTCAGGTACGGCCTGGTCACCCCGCCGACCCGCGAGGTGGCCGCGGTCGACGGCGCGGCCTCGGTGGAGGTGACCCCGGCCGTCGGCGATCCGCACGACCTGTACGTGGTCGGCGTGGACCGCGCCGGCAACGAAAGCCCGCCGACGGCCTACCACTTCCGCGTCCGCACCACCCGCTTCCCACCGGTGCGGCACTGGCGCCTGGACGGCCACGCCCCCGAGACCGCCGTGCCGGACGCGCTCGGACGCGGCAGCACCGGGACGCTGGTCCCGGGACAGACGGCCTGGGACACCGGCCGGGTCGGCGACGCCGTGTGGTTCGACGGCCTCGCCGGGCATCTGTCGCTGGGCCCCACCTCGACGATCCACACGGGCGGCAGCTTCTCGGTTGCGGCCTGGGTGCGCCTGGACCGCCTCGACGGTTCCTGGCGCACCGCCGT
The DNA here is from genome assembly GCF_040629175.1 of Embleya sp. NPDC005971. Taxonomy (NCBI): domain Bacteria; kingdom Bacillati; phylum Actinomycetota; class Actinomycetes; order Kitasatosporales; family Streptomycetaceae; genus Embleya; species Embleya sp. NPDC005971. Next base: position 169,714 of record NZ_JBEXUX010000004.1, read on the forward strand.
GAGCCAGGCCGGGGACCGGGCGAGCGGGTTCTATCCGCAGTACCGCAGCGACACCCGACAATGGGCGTTCACCGTGCCGAGCGCCGACGTCGACGACTTCGCGGGGGACCGGGTGTCGGGCGACGCCCCGGTCCGCCCGCACGTGTGGACACACCTCGTCGGTGTCTACGACGCGGGCGAGGAACAGATCAGGCTGTACGTGGACGGCAGGTTCGCCGGCCGGGCACCGCATGCCACGCGCTGGCACGCCGCCGGCCCCGTACACATCGGAGACGCCCGATTCGACGGTGCGGCGGTCGACTTCCGGCCCGGCGCCGTCGACGACGTGCGGCTGTACGACCGGGTGCTGACCGACGGCCGGGTGAACCCGGGCGATCGGGTCGCCCCGGACAGCGACGTACACACCCTCGCCACCAAGCCCGCCGAGCCCGCCGGACGCTGGACGTTCGAGGAGAACACCCCCGACTCCACCGCGGACACCTCCGGGCAACGTCGCGCCGGCACGTTCGTGGGCGGAGCCTCGTGGACCCCGGTCGGCACCGGCCGCGCCGTCCTGCCGGACGGCGTCGACGATCACGTCGTGGTGGCGGGGGTGCCGGCCCGCACCGACGCGGGCTTCACCGTCGGCGCCCGAGTCCGTGCCGACGCGGCGCGCACCGACATGACCGCGGTCAGCAGGTCCGAGGCCGGCACCGCCCGATCCGCGCTGCGTTACGACGCCCGGCGCCGGGCCTGGGAGTTCGTGGTCACCGCCGACGACACGGACGACGCCCCGAGGTGGACCGCCACCGCGCCCGTGACCGCAGTAACAGGCCGATGGACGCACCTGGCCGGGGTCCACGACACGGCCGCCGAGGAACTGCGCCTGTACGTGGACGGCGTGCTCCAGGCCGTCGCCCGCGCGGGCCCGAGCCGGCCGATCGACGAGGGACTGCGGATCGGCGCCCACCTCACGCGCGGGGTCCCGGACGAATTCTGGGCCGGCGCGATCGACGACGTGCGCCTCTACCGCGGTGTGCGGGCGCCGGACCAGATCGCCGACGAGGCCGACGACCCCACCGAGGGAACGGTGTTCGCCCGGGACGGGCTGCACCGCAGCCTCGCGCACGACGGCGAGCACACCACCACCGGCGGCGCCGGAGCGGCGGGGCTGGCACCCCCGGGATCCCATCTGGAGTACGAACTGGGCTGGTACGCCCCGGAGGGGGCCGCCGGCACCCGAGTGCTGTACTCCTGCCTGCTCGGCGACGACCAGTTCACGTCGGTCGACCCGCGCTGCGAAGGTCACCGCCTGCTCGGCGCGTTGGGGTCGATCCATGCCGAAGCCCCGGGCGACGAACCGGTGATCGACCTGTACCGCTGTCGCACCGCCGGCGGCGAGCACTACGACTCCGTGCACGACGACTGCGACGGCGGCGGTACCCGCGAGTTCCGGTTGGGCCGGCTGCGCGCGTACGCCCCGCTGATCCGTTATGTGCAGCCGGACGCGCCGGCGGACCACACGAGCACCGTGGGCGGGACGGCCCCGGGCTACCGCGCGGAAGGGCGGATCGGCGTCCTCTCCCTCGTCCAACGCCCCGGCACCCGGCTGCTCTTCGCGTGCCGCGACGGCACGGACACCTTCACCTCGCTCGACAGCGCCTGCGAGGGCGGACACGGGCTGCGCACCCTCGGCTGGATCCACTCCCGGGCCGCGATCCCGGGCGACGACCGGTGCCCGCGCACGTCCTACGCGCGCAATCGGGAGACCCGGCCGGTGTCCGCGGTCGGCCGCGTCGAGGTTGTCGCCGTCGCGTGCGCCACGCCGCCGCGCTTTCCGGAGCACGCCGTCTCCGACGAACGCACCCACTACGACGGCCTGGCGTGGGCGGAGCCACCGACCGCCGGGGACGCGACTCTCCGGGAGAAGGTCGCGGCCTACGCGGACGGTCGACCCCGGTACGTTCCGGTGACCCGGACCCGCCACGACGTGCACGGCCGGGTGCTGGAGTCGGTCGACGCGCTGGACCGCAGGACCGTCACCGCCTTCGCTCCGCCGACCGGCCCTCCGCAGACCTCGACGAGCACCAACCCGCTCGGCCACACGACCACCACGACGCTGTTCCGCGCCTGGGCGGAGCCGCAGGCGGTCGTCGACGCCAACGGGCGGCGCACCGAGTTCGTCCGCGACCCGCTCGGTCGGCTCACCGAGGTCTGGATGCCCGGCAGCGCCGCCGGATCCCGCCGACTGCACGAGCGTTACACCTACACGATGCGCAAGGACGGCACGAGCCACGTGGCCACCGCGACCGCCAAGGCGGACGGCGGCCTGGTGACCGAATACAGCCTGCACGATGGCATGTTGCGCGCACGCCAGACGCAAAAGCCGGCCTGGGGCGGCGGTCGGGTGGTCACCGACACGTTCCACGACCCGCGCGGTCTGGTCGTGCGCACCAACAGCGCGTACAACACCGTCGGCGAGCCGGACGGCAACCTGGTCGGCGCCGATCCGATCGCCGTCCCGGCCTACACCACGACCCGATTCGACGGCGCCGCGCGCCCGGTCCTGGCGACGACGCCGCCGGCAACCGGCACGTGGAGACCCGGCAGGGCCCGAACGGCGCGGCCGAGACCGTCCGTACCTACCACTACCCACCGGCGGGCGCCCCCCAGCCGCACACCGTGCGGTCCGTCACCACCGGCCCTGGCAACGCCGGCGAGCAGTCGTACACCTACGGCCCCACCGGCGCCACCACCGTTCGTCCCGGCCCGAACGGCGATGCGCAGCACGTCACTTGGGACGCGGAGGACCGTCCGGCCGCGGTGACCGACCGCACCGGGACCACCCGCTACGTGCACGACTCGGCACGGGCGTCTCGTACGGCTTCGGCACCCCTTCCCTGAGTGCCGGCCTGGAACCGGGCTTCGGTTGGCGGTAGCGGAACCGCCGCGCCACGCGGCCTCGTTCGTGGCCCGGCCGGGGCCTACGCCGGGTCGGCGGGCGGCACCTGTTCGGGCGTCGGGAGCAGCGCGATGCCCGACCTGAGTCGCACGGCGCCCGGCAGGTCCAGGCCGCAGCGGCGAGTGGCGACGACCGACTCCTGCATCGCCAGGGTGCCGGTGGTCGTACAGGTGCCGCAGCGCAGCGACGTCAGCCGGGCCTGCCGGACGACCGCCTGCATGCCCTCGATGTCGAAGGCGACGGTGAGGCGGATGTCCAGGGTGCCGACGCGGACGCCGTCGACGGTCAGGTCGACGCACGGGCGATGGGTGGAGGTGACCTGGTGGGTGGCCAGTGCGACGACCTCCTCGGTGTCCGGCGCGGCGCGGGTGCGGTGTGCGGCCTGGACGAGCGCGCCGTGTTTGGCCCATCCGGCGGCCACCAGGTCGAGCAGATCCAGGCTCAGGAAGCCGTCGACCACCGTGCCGATCTCCTGCTCGACGGTGCGGCCCGCGCTGTCCGTCAGGCTCTGGGCGCCGCGCCCGAGCAGCGTGGCGACCTCGTGTTCGTGTGCCGCGTCGGCGAGTGTTTCGGCAGCGGCTTCACCGTCGGCGCCGAACAGCAGTTCGCGCACGGACGTGGGGTGCGGCGCGGCGTCGGTCATGGGTCCGGCTCCTCGATGGTTTGTTCACCGGGGTCCGCGCGGGGTTCCAGCCGTACGGTCCGGTTCGTTCCGTGGGTGTCCCGCACGTCCTGTACGCCGGCCGCGGCCGGGCCGGGGCGGATGACGGCGCGAACGTGTCGACGGGTCCAGCGTGGTCCCCGCCCGCGACGGAAGATGCCCAGGTAGCCGGCGAGCGCGGCGACCAGCAAACCGCCGCCCGCGATCATCCCGATCATCCAGCCCGAGCCGGCGCCGGCTCCGGTGCCGCCGACCGCGGTCGACGACGAGGTCGGCGTCGGCTTTCGGGAAGAGGCCGGTCCGGTGCCCGTGGTGACCTCGAAGGGGGCGGAGGCGTCGGCTTGCCCGCAGTACGCCGAGACCCGATGGCTCCCCTTCGACGCGTCCTTCGGGACCACCAGTCGGACGGTGAAGCCGCCCCCGTTCGGGGCGACCCCCGTGGCGGCGGTGATCGTGGCACCGTCCCAACGCATGTCGACCCGGGTTCCGGGACGGCAGGCCGCGAAGCCGGAGCCGGAGACCGCCACCGTGGTGCCGGCACCACCCCTTGCCGGGGCCAGGACCAGAACCGCGGCCCGGGAGCCGGGGGCGGGCGTCGTCCCTCGGGGGGACGGCTGCCCGCTCTTCGTGGACGGCGCAGGCGTCGTCCTTCGGGCGGACGGAGCCACGGGCGAGGGAGGGTACGGCGGATAGGTGATCGGCGGCGGCGGCGGCGGTGGTGGAGGCGGCGGCGGTTGTGGCGGTGGGGGAGGCGGCGGTGCCACGTGGGCGTGCGCGACGCAGGTCGGCGCGCAGACCCCGGCCCCGACGCAGAGCAGTGCCCCCACCAACCCCGAGACCGCGATCAGTCGCCCGCTCCGCCCGGTCTCGGGGCGTCGGGCGGGACCGTCGCACGCCTCCACCGTGGTTCCTTCCGTGTGTCCCCGGCGCGAGAGCAGGCTCTCGACTCGATCACGAGCCACAAAAAAACGCGTTCCGGCGCGCAACGCACCGGAGCGACTCCGGTTCAGACAAACACGGGACGGCACGTGTCGCATCCGGATGGTCTCGGCGACATCTGCGGCGTCGGTGCCCCCGAACCGGGCGGGAAACCGATTATCGTGAATTCGAAAGATAGTCTTGCGCATTTCGGTGAACACATTTCGGGAAACCTCCCTGGTCGGTGGTATATCTGGTCCGCCGGAATCAAATCCAGGAGGGTCGCTTTGGGATTGTCACGCAAATACGCGAATACGATCACCCAGGGACCCACCCCGGCGGATGTGGCGCGGGCGCCCGGCCTGCCCTATCCGAGCGGCTGGTCCGCGCTGGCCTTCTCCGACGAGTTGAGGCCCGGAACCGTGCTCACCCGACCGCTCCTGGGCGAGGACGTGGTGCTGTACCGGTTGCGGACCGGGGGCGTTCGGGCGGTCCGTCCCTACTGTCCGCACCTGGGTGCCCATCTGGGCCTGGCCGACCTGGACGGGGACGACCTGGTGTGTCCGTTCCATTCCTTCGCCTTCGGTCCCGACGGTTCGTGCGTCCGCACGGGATACGGCACGCCGCCACCGAAGGCGCCGCTGGATGCGATTCCGGTGCACGAGGTCAACGGCGCGGTCTTCGTCTGGCGGCACCACGACGGTCGGGAACCGGACTGGCGGATTCCCGCCTGGCGGGCGATCGCCGGCCTGCCGACTCGGCACGTGACGTGGGAAATGGCGGGCAATGTCCAGGAGGTCATCGAGAATTCCGTGGACATCGGGCATTTCGCGACGCTGCACGGCTGGGTCCGGGCCGAACTCGGCGCGCCGATCGCGTACGAGGAAACGAATTTCCACGTGTCGATGCGAGTGCGCGAGAGCGCTCCGCTGATCGGTGAGTTCGACGTGGAGGTGGAGGTCGACGGCTATGGCCTGGCCTGCCTCCAGGCCGAGATCCACACGCCGCGCTTCGGCCTGCGGATGTACACGCAGGTGATGCCGACCGCGATCGCACCCAATCGGATGCAACTTCGGCAGGCGAACCGGGTCACGGTGACGGAGCCGTCCTGGTCGACGCCGGGCCTGGCCCGGACGGTGACCCGGGCCGTCACGCGTGCGCTGGAATGGCCGCTGTTCCGATCGAGTTGCGCCTTCACCGCCGCCGACTTCCCGATCTGGCACCACAAGCGATACCAGCAGCCCCCGCGACTGGGACTCGGGGATGGGCCGATCGGCGCCTTTCGGCACTGGGCCCGGAAGTTCTATCCGGCGGAGGGCGTCGAATCGAGGAGCGCCGCACACGCCGACAGGTCCCTCGAACGGGCCGCGCCCGAGCGGGTGAATTCACCGGGAGGGTGAACGCCACACGGTCGCGCCGGGGCGGGTCGGGGTCGAGATCGTCGACGGCGCGATCGGTCGCGCCCGGGTGCAGCAACCGTGATATCCGCGACCGGCCGTATATCTTTCATCACGCAACGCAACCAACCGTCTGTACGTGGACGTCACCGTCCGCGACGACCGAGAGGATCGCCGTGCAATCAACACTCATCGACGACAAGCCCCGGCACATGTTCGCCCTGTTCGACACCGACCGCAACGGGGTGATCACGGCGGAGGACTTCCAGCAGCACGCGGAGCGAATCGTCGGCCAGTTCCCCGACGCGGACCCGCAGAAGATCCAGGAGGTGCGCCGGCAGTACGCCGAGCTGTGGAAGGAACTGGCCGAAGCGGCCGACGCGGACCGTAACGGCCAGGTCGACGAGGCCGAGTTCGCGGTGCTGCTCCAGGGCTCGAACCAGAAGGAGGCGGCCCGTACGGTGGGGCGCCGGATGGCCGAGTTCACGCTCGCCGACACGAACGGCGACGGCTACCTCGACCGGCAGGAGATCATCCCGCTCCTGAAGGGCTACGGCGTTCAGGGAAGCCGGGTGGACACCGTCATGGAGATCCTGGACAAGGACGGCGACGGGCGCATCTCGTCCGAGGAATACGCCGTCATGCTGCGCGACGTCTACATGGGCACCGACCCGTCGTCGCCCGGAGTGGCCCTCTTCGGACGCCTCAGCGACGCCTGATCCACCGGAGACACGCGACCGCCCGTCGCCGCGACGACGGGCGGTCGTCTGTGTTCGCGATGCCGCGCACCGAACCACGACCCACGGATGTTTACGACCATGACAGTTACGAGGAACGCCGGCTGCCGCGACAAGATCGCGGTCATCGGGATCGGGTGCCGGCTGCCGGGCGGTGCGGGCGATCACCGGGCGTTCTGGCGGAACGTGATCGAGGGCAGGGACTGCCTCACGCCGACCCCGGCAGACCGGTACGACCTCGGCACACTGCTCAGCCGTGACACCGCCAAGTCCGGGCGGCTGGTGGGCGGTCGCGGCGGCTACATCGACGGGTTCGACACGTTCGATCCGGCGTTCTTCGGCATCAGCCCGCGTGAAGCGGAGCACATGGATCCCCAGCAGCGCAAGCTCCTGGAGGTCGCCTGGGAGGCGTTGGAGGACGGCGGGCAGCGCCCCGCCGAACTGGCCGGTCGCGAAGTCGGCGTGTTCGTGGGCGCGTTCACCCTCGACTACAAGATCCTGCAATTCGCCGACCTGGGCTTCGAGACGCTGGCCGCGCACACCGCCACCGGCACCATGATGACGATGGTGTCGAACCGCATCTCGCACTGCTTCGACTTCCGCGGCCCCAGCCTCTCCATCGACACCGCGTGCAGCTCGTCCCTGGTGGCCGTCGACCTGGCCTGCCGCAGCCTGCTGCGCGGCGAGAGCAGTCTGGCGCTCGCGGGCGGCACGCTGCTGCACATGGCCCCGCAGTACACCATCGCCGAGACCAAGGGCGGCTTCCTGTCCCCGGAAGGCCGTTCGTGCACCTTCGACGCCTCGGCCGACGGCTACGTGCGCGCCGAGGGCGTCGGCCTGGTCGCGCTCAAGCGTTTGGCGGACGCCCGGCGCGACGGCGACCCGATCCACGCGGTGATCGTCGGCAGCGGCGTCAACCAGGACGGCCGGACGAGCGGGATCACCGTGCCCAACGCCGACGCCCAGGTGGCGCTCATCGAGCGGGTCTGCGCCGAGGCCGGCATCACCCCCGGCGACCTCCAGTACGTCGAGGCGCACGGCACCTCGACACCGGTCGGCGACCCGATCGAGGCGGCCGCGCTCGGCCGGGCGCTGGCGATCGGACGCGGGCCGCAGGACCGGTGCTACGTCGGCTCGGTCAAGCCGAACATCGGACACACGGAGTCGGCCGCGGGCATCGCCGGCCTGATCAAGACCGTGTTGTGCCTCGAACACCGGGTGATCCCACCGCACATCAACCTGGAGCGGATCAACCCCGCGATCGACCTCGCGTCGCTGCCGTACGAGATCCCGACCCGGCCGACCCGGTGGCCCGATCACGACGGACCGGCGCGGGCCGGGGTGAACGCGTTCGGCTTCGGCGGCACCAACGCGCACGTGGTGTTGGAGGAGCCGCCGAAGGCGCCGGTCCGGCCGGCCGGCGACGAATCCGACACGTACACCATCCTGCCCCTGACCGCGCGCGACCCGGCGGTCCTGCCGGAACGGGCCGCGGCGATCCGGCGCGAACTCGCGGGCACCGACGGCACCCGCGTGTCGCTGTCCGACCTGGGGCACACGCTGGCGCACCGTCGCCAGCACCTGGAGTCCCGGCTGTCCCTGGTGTACACCTCGCGTGCGTCGCTGGAGGAGGCGCTGGACGCCTACCTGCGGGACGAGGAACACCCCCGGGTGCTCGCGGACCGCAGCCGCGACGGGCTGGGGCGGCGCCTGGTCTGGGTGTTCACCGGGATGGGTCCGCAATGGTGGGCGATGGGGCGTCGGTTGTTCGCGAGCCGGCCCGTCTACCGGGAGGCGGTCGAGCGGTGCGACCGCGAGATCGCCGAACTCACCGGCTGGTCGGTGGTCGAGGAACTCGGCGCGGACGAAGCCGATTCCAGGATCGGCGAGACCTGGCTGGCCCAGCCCGCCAACTTCGCCCTCCAAGTCGGCCTGGCCGCCCTGTGGCGCCACCACGGAGTGCGGCCCGACGCCGTGGTCGGGCACAGCACCGGCGAGGTGGCGGCCTTCCACGAAGCCGGGGTCTACAGCCTGCGGGACGCGGCCAGGATCGTGGTGCACCGCAGCCGACTCCAGCAGCGCCTGGCGGGGACCGGCACGATGCTCGCGGTGAGCCTGTCCGCCGCCGAGGCGACCCGACGCCTGCGGCCCTACGCCGACCGGGTGTCGCCGGCCGCGTTCAACAGTCCGACCTCGGTCACCCTCGCGGGCGACCCGGACGCGCTGGAGCAACTCTTCGCCGAACTGCGCGCCGACCAGGTCTTCGCCAGGTTCCTCGACGTGCAAGTGCCGTACCACAGCGCGCGGATGGACCCGATCAAGGACGAGCTGCTGTCCTCGCTGGCGGACATCAAGCCGCAGCCCGCGCAGCTCCCGGTCTACCGGACCGGTCGCGAAGGCACCGCGCAGGGACCCGAGTTGGACGCCGGCTACTGGTGGGAGAACGTCCGGGGCAGTGTGCACTTCCGGGCCGCGGTCGACCGGCTGGCCGACGACGGCTACGGCGTGTTCCTGGAGATCGGCCCACACCCGGTGCTGGGCCACGCGATCCGGGAATGCCTGGCCGCCCGCGGCCGGGAGGGGCGCACGCTGGCGTCCATCCGCCGCCGGGAGGACGAGAACGAGACCTTCACCGGGTCGCTGGCCGCGCTGCACAACCTGGGCGTCGACGTCGCCTGGGACGTGCTGCAGCCCGCCGGGCGGCCGGTGGCGCTGCCGCCCTATCCCTTCAAGCGGGACCGCTACTGGACCGAGCCCCGCGCGGTGGAACAGATCCGGCTCGGCCGGATCGACCACCCGCTGCTCGGCCGGCGCCTGGCGCACGCCGACCCCACCTGGGAAGTCAGGCTCGACGCCGAGACGTTGCCCTATCTCGACGACCACCGCATCCAGGGCAACGTGGTCTTCCCCGCGGCGGGATACCTGGAAATGGCCGTGCAGGCGGTCCGGGCGCTCACCGGCGGGACCGACGCCACACTCGCCGACATCGAACTGCGCAAGGCCCTGTTCCTGCCCGACGGCGAGTCCGCGACCGTGCAACTGTCCTTCGCGGGCGAGGGCGCCGCCTTCACCGTCGCCGGCATCACCGGCGACGGCCGGGGCCCGGCCGTGCACGCGAGCGGAGTCGTCCGGGCCGGGCAGCGCCGCCGACACGGCGGCACGCTCGATGCCGACGCGATCCGCGCGCGCAGCGCCCGGCGACTCGACGCCGGCGAGTGCTACCCGGCGTTGGCCGCCGAGGGCTATCACTACGGTCCCGCGTTCCAGGGCATCGAACAGGTGTGGACCGGCCCCGACGAGGCGCTGGCCCGGATCCGCGCGACCGCGCCGCTCGGCGACGACGCCGCCCGCCATCATCTGCATCCGGTGCTCCTGGACGCCTGCTTCCAGACCCTCCTGACGGTGCGGTTGGGATCGGCCGGCGCGGACGGTGCCGTCCTGTTGCCGCTGTCGATCGACGAGGTGCGCATCGACGCCGTCGGCGACCGGCCGCTGTGGGCACACGCGACGGTGGTGCGGCGCGGCGCCGGCGAACTCGTCGGGGACATCGCCCTGTACGACGACGACGGTGTGCCGCTCGGCCTGATCAGCGGCTTTTGTGCGGGCGACGTCGAGCGGGCGGCGACCGCGGTCGGCACGAACACCATCGACGGCTGGCTCACCGATGTGACCTGGGTCGACCGGCCGCTCGACGCGGGCGAGGCGACGGTCGACGGTGCCCACGACTGGCTGGTGTTCGCCGACGCGCAGGGGGTCGCCGACGAGTTCGCGGCCGCGGTGGTCGCCGGCGGCGGGCGCTGTCATGCGGTCCGCCCGGGCAGTGGCTACCGCAGGGCCGCCGAGGGACACGCGTGGACGGTTGCGCCCGGTTCCGTCGAGGACCTGGCGCGCCTGTTCGCGGACCTGCGCGCGGACGCGGGCGCCGTGCCCGGGCACATCGTGCACCTGTGGAGCCTGGACGTGCCGCGGCTCGACCCGGACGACGGGCAGGCCCTCGATCCGCACCTGTTCGACCGGCACACCGACACCGGCGCCTACTCGCTGATCACCCTCGCCCAGGCGCTGACCCGCGAACTTTTGCCCGCCAGGCTGCACATCGTCACCCGAGGCGCGCAGGCGGCGGCCCCGGGGGACGCGGTACAGCCGCCGGCCGCGCCCGCCTGGGGCATCGGCCGGGTGTTGCGGCAACAGGAGTTGACCGCGCACCCGGGCAAGCTGATCGACCTGGACCCGGCCGCGGCGCAGGACGCCGGAGCACGCCGAGCCGAGGCCGCGGCGCTGCTGCGCGAGATGTCCGTCCAGGACGAGGACGAGATCGCGCTGCGGGCCGAGCGCCGGCTCACCGGTCGGCTGGCGTCCGCCACCGGGCTGACCCGACCGTTGCCGCTGCGCCTGCGCGCCGACGGAAGTTACCTGGTGACCGGCGCCTTCGGCGCGCTCGGCCGGTTGTTGTGCCGCACGCTCGTCAAGCGCGGGGCCCGCCGGCTGATCCTGATGAGCCGCAGCGCCCTGCCCGAACGCGAGCGGTGGCACGAGATCGACCCCGACACCCCGGCCGGTCGCCGGGTGTGCTTCGCCAGGGAGCTCGAAGCACTCGGCGCCCACCCGGTACCGGTGACGCTGGACATCACCGACGAGGCCGCCCTGACGGTGTGGCTGGCGCACCATCGGCAGACCCAGGCGCCGCCCGTTCGCGGCGTGTTCCACCTCGCCGGACAGGTGCACGACGCCCTGCTGCCGGGCATGGACCGGGAGGTCTTCCACGCCGCGTACGACCCCAAGGCGGTGGGCGGGTACCTGCTGCACCACCTGTTGCGCGACGAACCGCTCGAACACTTCGTGCTGTTCTCCTCGATCGCCTCGCTGCTCACCACGGCCGGCCAGACCAACTACGCGGCCGGCAACGCCTTCCTGGACGCGCTCGCGCACCACCGCCGCAGCCGCGGCCTGCCCGCCCTGAGCGTCAACTGGGGCCCTTGGGCGACCGGCATGATCGAGGAACTCGGACTGGTCGAGCACTATCGCGTCAGCCGGGGAATGAGCTCGCTGTCCCCGGAGACCGGCATGGCCGTGTTGGAACGGGTCATCGGCCAGGACCGCGCCCAGTTGCTGGTCGCCACCGTCGTCGACTGGCCGACGTTCCTGGCCTGGTACCCGGCACCGCCGGCGCTGGTGGCCGAACTCGCCGCGGTGGGCGATCGGCACACCGTCGTCGGGGACGACACCTTCCTGGACACCTTCCGCGGCGCCGACACCGAGGAGCGCCGGCGGTTGCTGACCGAACGCTTCACCGCGCTGGCGGCGGGCGTATTGCGGATGAACGCGCAGGCCGTCGGCCCGGACGACACACTGGGTGCCCTCGGCCTGGACTCGCTGCTCGCGATGGAGCTGCGGGCCCGCATCCACACCGAGTTGGGCGTCGCCCTGCCGGTGGTGGCGCTGCTGGGCAACGCGCCGGTGGCCGAACTGGTCGCGCAGGTGCACGTCGGCCTGGTCGAACTGCCGGACACGGACCCGGGGGACGCGGGCGACGCCGACGTCGAGCTGTTCGACGACGAGCGGCAGTTTCCGTTGACGCAGAACCAGAAGGCGCTGTGGTTCCTCAAGCAGCTCAACCCCGACGGGTTCGCCTACAACATCGGCGGCGCGGTCGAGGTCCGCGTCGAGCTGGAACCCGAGCTGATGCGCGCCGCGTTCACCGCGATGATCGAACGTCACCCGCTCCTGCGCGCCAACCTGGTCATGGTCGACGGCCGGCCGGTGCAGCGGATCAACGCGGCGAGCACGCCCGACTTCGGCGTGTTCGACGTGCGGGACCGGGAGTGGGACGACATCCGGTCGATGATCATCCGCGAGTACCGCAAACCCTACGACCTCGAACACGACCCGCTGATCCGCTTCCGTCTGTTCGAGCGCGAGCGGGACCGCTGGGTGATCATGAAGGCCGTGCATCACGTCGTCTCCGACGCGATCTCCACGTTCACCTTCATCGAGGAACTGCTCGCGGTCTACGAAGGACTGCGGCACGGACGCCCCGCCGAACTGCCGCCGGTCCCGGCCCGCTACCTCGACTTCCTCAACCGGCAGAACCGGTTCCTGGCCCGCCCCGACGCGCAGCGCATGCTCGACTACTGGCGAAGCCGGCTGCCGGCCGAGGTGCCGGTGCTCAACCTGCCCACCGACGGGCCCCGACCCGCCGTGCAGACGCACAACGGCGCCTCCGAGTTCTTCGTGCTCGACGAGGAGACGAGCGCACGCGTGCACGCCCTGGCGCGCGAGCACAACGTGACCGTGTTCATGGTGCTGCTCAGTGCCTACTACCTGCTGTTGCACCGCTACAGCGGGCAGGACGACCTCATCGTCGGCAGCCCCGTCACCGGCCGCACGAACGAGGATTTCGGCTCCGTCTACGGATACTTCGTCAACCCGCTGCCGCTGCACGTGAACCTCGCGGGCGAGCCGTCGACCGCCGAACTCCTGGCCCAGGTACGGGAGACCGTACTGGGTGCACTCGACAACCAGGAGTACCCGTTCGTGCTGCTGGTCGAAAAGCTCGGTCTCCAGCACGACCCGAGCCGCTCCGCGGTGTTCCAGGCGATGTTCATCCTGCTCACCCACAAGGTCGCCACCGAGCACTGGGGCTACCGCCTGGACTACATCGAACTCCCGGAGGAGGAGGGTCAGTTCGACGTGACCCTGTCCGCCTACGAGGACGAGGCCGAACACCGCTTCCACTGCGTCCTCAAGTACAACACCGACCTCTTCCGGCCGGAGACGATGCGGCGGATGGCCGCGCACTACGTCAACCTGCTGAGCGCGCTGACGCGGGAGTCGGCGGCCCGTCCGGCGACCGGGCTGCCGATGCTGGACCGCCGCGAGCGCGAGCGTATCGTCGGCGAGTGGAGCGGGGCCGAGCGTCGGGTGCCCCACGAGGTCCCGGTGCACGAGCTGTTCGCCCGGGCGGCGGCGGCACGGCCCGAGGCGATCGCGGTCTCGGCCCCCCAGGAATCGGGCGCGGTCCGAAGGATGACCTACGCCGAGGTCTCGGACGACTCCGCCGCGCTGGCCCACCGGCTGCGCGGGCTGGGGGTGCGCGAGGGCACGGTGGTGGCGCTGTGCCTGGACAAGACACCGGAGTTGATCGTCACCCTGCTCGCGGTGCTGCGGGCGGGCGGCGCGTATCTGCCGCTGGATCCCGGCTACCCCGCCGAGCGGCTCGCCTACCTGGTGCACAACGCCGGGGCCGCGCTGGTCGTGGTCGCGGACGCGGACGCACGCGGGTCGGCGGCCTCGGCCGGCGCCGAGGTGCTGACCCTGGACGAGCTGTGGCAGCGCGCACCCGCCGACGCCGGGGAGGCGCTGCCCGCGGTCGGCCCGGACGCGCCCGCGTACGTCATCCACACCTCCGGCTCGACAGGTCGGCCCAAGGCGGTCCAGGTCGGCCACCGCAACCTCGCCTCGGTATACGCCGGATGGCGCGAGGCGTACCGACTCGACGACGAGGTCCGGGTCCATCTGCAACTGGCCAACCCCTCCTTCGACGTCTTCACCGGCGACCTGGTCCGGGCGTTGTGCTCCGGCGGCACGCTGGTGTTGATCGGCCGCGAGCTGTTGTTCAACACGGCCCGCCTGTACGAGACGATGCTCGCCGAGCGGGTCGACTGCGGGGAGTTCGTCCCGGCGGTCGCACGCGCGCTGCTGCGGCACTGCGAAAGCCGGGACCTGCGGCTGGACTTCATGCGGTTGCTGATCGTCGGCTCGGACACCTGGAAGGTCGAGGAATACCGCCGCCTTCGCGATCTGTGCGGCCCGCGCACCCGCCTGGTCAACTCCTACGGGCTCACCGAGGCGACCATCGACAGCACCTGGTTCGAAGGCCCCACCGACGCCCTGGAACCGAGCCGGATCGTGCCGATCGGGCGGCCGTTTCCCAACAGCACTCTCTACATCCTGGACCGGTACGGCGAGCCGGTGCCCTCGGGCGCGCCGGGCGAGCTGTGGATCGGCGGCGACGGCGTCGCACTGGGCTACCTGGGCGACCCGGAGCAGACCGCGCAGCGCTTCGTGACGCTGACCCTGGGCCCGGAGCCCGACGCGAACCCGGTACGGCTGTACCGCACCGGCGACCTCGCCCGCTGGAGCGACGACGGCTGCGTGCAACTCCTCGGGCGCACCGACGCGCAGATCAAGGTGCGCGGCCACCGCGTCGAACTCGGCGAGATCGAATCACGGCTGGCCGGGTGGCCCGACCTGGACCAGGCGGTGGTGACCGTACGGCACGACCCGCAGGGGGAGGCCGTCCTGTGCGCCTACTGCGTCCCGGCCGCCGGCGCCGAACTGGACCGGCGCGCGCTTCGCCGCCACCTCGCCGGCTACCTGCCCACCTTCATGATCCCCACCCACCTGGTCGAACTGCCGGCGCTGCCGCTGTCCTCGAACGGCAAGGTCGATCCGTCCGCGCTGCCCGCGCCGCGATTCGGCGAGCCGCACGAGGCGCCGGATCCGCCCTCCACGTACTACGAGATGCGGATGGCCGAGCAGTGGACGACGCTGCTGGGCCGGGAACGAGTGGGCCTCCAGGACGACTTCTTCGAGCTGGGCGGCAGCTCGATCAAGCTGATCGAGCTGATCCACTGCCTCCAGGCGGAGTTCGGCACCACCATCCCGGTGAGTCGACTCTTCCGGAGCACCACCCTGCACGGCATGGCCACCGCCCTGGAACGGATCGACACCGGCCGAAGCACCGACGACCAGCCCTACCTCCGGTTCAACGACGGCGCCGGGCCGCAGGTCTTCTGTCTGCCGCCGGCCGGCGGGCACGGCCTGGTCTACCGCCGGTTCGCCGCGCACCTGCCGGAATACCGGCTGACCGCGTTCAACTATCTGCGCGGCGACGACAAGACCGAACGCTACGCCGACCTGGTCGAGTCGCTGCACACCGAGGGCCCCTGCGTACTCCTCGGCTACTCGCTCGGCGGCAATCTCGCCTTCGAGGTGGCCAGGGAACTGGAACGGCGCGGACGCGAGATCGGGCACGTGATCATCGTCGACTCGTACCGCATCCACGAGTCCTTCACGCCCGCCGACGAACACCTCGAAGCGTTCGAGCACGAACTGCGCGATCACCTGCGCAAGCACACCGGCTCCGAGGCCGTCACCCGAGAGACGTTGGAACAGGCCCGGGAATACATCGACTTCTGCGGACGCAGGCCCAACCTCGGCGCGGTCACGGCCCCGATCAGCGTGATCTCCGACGAGCAGAAGGCGGAGTTCTACCTGGCCGGCCGGCCGGGCACCTGGCACGGCGGTTCGACCACGCACACGACGGTTCACCAGGGATCCGGCGTCCACGCCGACATGCTCGACCCGGACCACCTGCCCTACAACACCGATCTGGTCCGCGCCGTGCTCACCGGAGCCGGGAGGTCGACCCCACCGTGCTGAGCCGGCAGGAGCCGCCCGCCTATCCCTTCGAGCCCGGTGATGGGCTCGAACTCCATCCCAGATATGCCGAATTGCTCGGCCGACCGCTCAGCCGGGTACGACTGGCCGACGGTTCGCAGGCCTGGCTGGCGGTCCGCCACGCCGACGTGAAGGCGGTCCTGTCGGACCCCCGTTTCGGCCTGGCCGAAGCCAAGGGGTGGGCCGAGGAGCGCAGCGAGGGCGCACCACCGGGCAACGGCGGCCTGATGTCCCTGGACCCGCCCGAACACACCAGGCTGCGGTCCCTGGTCGGCGGCGCGTTCGGCGCGCGCCGGGTCGAGCGACTGCGATCGCGTGCGCAGGAGGTCGCCGAAGAACTCCTGGACCGGATCGTCGAGTCGAAGCAGCCTTCGGTCGATCTGATGGAGCGGTTCGCCATCCCGTTGCCGACCACCGTGAACTGCGAACTGCTGGGCGTGCCCGACGAGTACGGCCGGTTCTGGAGCTGGGTGGAGGCCACCCTGTTCGGCGCGTCGACGGCCGAACAACTTCGGCGGGCCGCCGCCGAGTTCGCCTCGCGTACCGCCGCACTGGTGGCGCTGCGGCGCGACACGCCGGGCGACGACCTGCTCGGCTCGCTGCTGCAAGCCTGTGATCGGGACGGCCGGATCACCGAGAAGGAGCTGTCGGCCCTGGTGGGCGACCTGCTCGTCGCGGGCTTTGTCACGGTTGCCCGTCAGATCGCCGTCTCCCTCTACCATCTGATCGGCCGCCCCGACATGTTGTCGCGACTGCGTGCGCACCCGGAGCAGATTCCCCGCGCCGCCGAGGAACTGCTGCGCTACGTACAGCTCATCGAGTCCACCCTCCCGCGTCGTGCCGGCGAGGACGTGCGGCTCGGCGGCGTCCTGGTCCGGGCCGGCGAAATTGTGGTACCGGCGCCGGCGGCGGCCAATCGGGATCCCGCGGTCTTCCCGGAGGCGGACCGCCTCGACCTCGCTCGAAACGACGGCGCGCACCTCGGCTTCGGGCACGGCGCGCACTACTGCCTCGGCGCTCACGTGGCGCGGCTGGAGCTCCAGGTGGCGTTGGAGACGGCGCTGCGCCGGCTGCCCGGCCTGCGCCTCGCGGTGCCGCCGGCCGAACTGCGGTGGACCACCAAAGGCATCGCGGCCGGTCTTCGTGAACTACCCGTCACCTTCGATCGTCGTGTCGGTGGGGTCGGTCGCCGATGACGGGGGAGGACGAGCAGGACTGGGCCGTGCGGGAGCGGCGTCCGGGGGGCAAGCCTCGGGTCATCATCATCGGTGCGGGCATCGGCGGGATGGCCACCGGCTGTTACGCGCAGATGAGCGGGATGCAGACCCGGATCCTGGAGAAGCATGTCCTGCCCGGCGGTTGTTGTACCGCCTGGTCGCGCGACGGCTATCTCTTCGACTATTGCATCGAGTGGATGACCGGCACCGGCTCCGGCAACGACGCGGCCCGGATCTGGCGCGAACTCGGCGCGCTCGACGGCAAGACGGTGACCAACTTCGAGATGTTCAACCGGATCGTCGACGAGCACGGCCGGGCGGTGACGTTCTACAACCACCCCGACCGGCTGGAGCGGCACCTGCTGGAGATCTCGCCGGCCGACGCCCGCCTCATCCGCGCCTTCTGCCGCGACCTGAGACGGTTCATCGGCCTCAACCACTACCCGTTCCTGACCGCGGCCCCGCTTCGGACCGTGCGCGAGAAGCTCGACGCACTGCGCACCATCCTGCCGTGCTTCGGCCTGCTCTGGCGCACCTCCACCACCAGGATGGAGAGCTTCTGCGGCAAATTCCGCGACCCGCTGCTTCGCCGAGCCTTCCCCTACATCTTCTTCCAGGACCACGAGGTCTTCCCGCTGTTGCCCTACCTGTTCAACATGGCCAGCGCCTACCACGGCAACGCCGGTTTCCCGCAAGGGGGTTCGCTGGGTCTGTCGCGTTCCGTCGAGGAGCGCTACACCTCGCTGGGCGGCCGGATCAGCTACCGTGCCCGGGCCACCCGCATCCTGGTCGACCGGGACCGCGCGATCGGCGTCGAACTCAAGGACGGGACGCGCCACTACGCCGACCACGTCGTCTCCGCCTGTGACGGCTACACCACGATCCACGGGCTGTTGGGCGGGCGCTACACCAATCCGACCATCGACACCCTCTACACCGAGACCCTGCACAAGCCGGAACTGGTCTACCCGGGCGTGGTCTCCGCCTTCGTCGGCCTGGTCGGCGACGTCCCCGAGGCCCCACACAGCACCACGTACCTGCTGTCCCGGCGCGACGGTGCCGCCTTACCGGCCGCGCAGCAACAGAGCCTGGTGGTGCAGATGCGGTCGCGCTACTGCGACTCCTTCGCGCCCCCGGGCCGGTCGGTGATCCACTGCACCTATTTCAGCGACTTCGCGTACTGGAAGACCCTGCGCACCACCGACCGCCGGGAATACCGCGCCCGCAAGGCCGAAGTCGCCGCTTTCGTGCGGGACTTCCTGGAACGGCAGTACCCGGGCATCGCCGAGCGCATCGAGGTGACGGACGTGGCCACACCGGCCACGACCCTGCGCTACACCGGCAACTTCAACGGCAGCATCCTCGCCTGGAAATCCTTCACCGAGGCCGAGGACCTGGCGAACAAGCTGGTCAACCGGGACCGCATGCGGCTGCCTGGGCTGCGCGGCTTCTCGATGACCGGCCAGTGGATCGGCGGCGGCAGCCTGATCCGCACCGCGTCGGCGGGCCGCTTCGCCGCGCAGTACCTGTGTGCGGAACTGGGGCTCGACTTCACCGCGTGGGACAGCCCCGGCGCGGAACCCTGGCATCGCGGCAAGCTCGGCCGGTTGCCCCGGTTGGACGTTTGAGGAGGCACAGGATCATGCCGCGATCGCGACACGACAGGCAGTCGATGATCATCATCGGGGCCGGCCTCGGTGGCCTGTCCACCGGATGCTACGCGCAGATGAATGGATACCGGACCTCGATCTTCGAGATGCACGAACTCCCCGGCGGCTGCTGCACCGCCTGGGACCGCGGCGACTTCACCTTCGACTGCTGCATCAGTTGGCTCCTGGGCAACGGCCCGGGCAACGAGATGCACCAGATCTGGCTCGAACTCGGCGCCCTCCAGGGCAAACAGATGCGCCACTTCGACGTCTTCAACATCGTGCGCGGCCGGGACGGCCGAGCCGTCTACTTCTATTCCGATCCGGACCGCCTGGAACGCCACCTGCTGGAGATCTCGCCCCCCGACGCCAAGCTGATCCGGAACTTCTGCGCCGGCCTGCGGGCGTTTCGCAAGTGCCTGGCCGTCTATCCCTTCCTCAAACCGGTCGGCCTGATGGGCCGGGTCGAACGCTGGCGCATGCTGGCCTCGTTCCTGCCGTACTTCAACGTCATCCGCACCTCGATCTCGACGCTGATGACGGACTACTCGGCACGCTTCCGGGACCCGCTGCTCCGGGAGGCGTTCAACTTCATCCTGTACGAGAAGCACGCCGCGTTCCCGGTACTGCCGTTCTACTTCCAACTCGCCTCGCACGCCAACCTGTCCGCCGGCGTCCCCGAGGGCGGCTCCCTGGGACTGGCCAAGTCGATCGAGCGGCGCTATCGAAGCCTCGGCGGTGAGGTGACCTACAACGCCAAGGTCGAGCAGGTGCTGATCGAGAACGACCGCGCGGTGGGGGTGCGACTCAGCGACGGACGGGAGTTCCGCTCGGACATCGTGGTATCCGCGTGCGACGGGCACACCACGACCATGCGCTTCCTGGGCGGTCGCTACCTCAACGACACCTACCGGCGCCTGTACACGAGCACCATCAAGGAACCGGGCATGGTCTTCCCCGGCTACGTGATGCTCTTCCTCGGCCTCAGACGCCCCTTCCCGCAGAGCGAACCGTGCACCACCCACCTGCTGGACGAGGCGCTGGCGACCAAGCTGACCGGCCTGCGCCATGCCAGCATCAACGTGCAGTTCCGCAGCAGGCACTATCCGGAACTGTCCCCCGAGGCGAGCACGGTCGTCTACGCCACCTACTTCTCCGACACGGCCCCCTGGCGGGACCTGAACGAGGGGCGGCCGGAGCAGGGCACCCGCCGGCACCGGGGGCGGAACGTACACACACTGCCGCTGCGTCACGGGCGGGAGTACTACGCGGCCAAGCATCAAGTGCGCGATGCGCTGGTGGCGTTCCTGGACGAACGCCATCCCGGGCTCAAGGACGCGATCGCGGTGCGCGACCTGTCGACCCCGCTCACCCAGGTTCGGTACACCGGCAACTACGACGGGACCGTGCTCGGTTGGCAGCCGTTCGTGGAGAGCGGCGAGACCCTGGAGGAGGAGATCAAGAAGAACGGGCCGACTCTTCCCGGCCTGGCGAACTTCTATCTGTCCGGAGTGTGGGCCACCACCGGCGGCCTGATCCGGGCCGCCGCGGCCGGGCGCCACGTTGTGCAGTTCATCTGTCGCGACGACGGCAGGACGTTCACCGCCGACATCGACGACAGCGCGCCGGCCCCGACCCACGTCGTCATCCCCGTCACACAGGAGGTTGGTAGTCGATGAAGGTTGAGAAATGGGTGGTCCGAGAGCACGCCGCGGGTGTGCCCGACGTCGACCGGATGTACGAGAAGGTGGTCGAGGACGTCGATCTCCCGTTCGGGGACGACGAGATGCTCCTGCGGACCCGGCATGTCTCCGTCGATCCCTTCCTGAACGGCCTCGCACAGGTGACCCCGCTGGGCGAGCACGCGCCCGGCCTGTCGATCATGGAGGTGCTCGATGCGGGGCCGGACGCCCCCTTCCGGCCCGGTGACCTGGTGGAGGGGTTCGGTGGCTGGCGCACCCATGTGGTCGGCGACGGGAGGGCATACGTCTGGGACACCGGCTCGTTCCTCTTCGACGTCACGCCGTACCGCAAGCTCCACCCGGAGCACTACGATGACACGCTGCCGATCACGACGGCGTTGGGAGTGCTGGGAGTTCCCGGGTTGACGGCCTGGGGGACGATGACCAAGTTCTTCACCGTCGAAGCCGGCGACACGGTCGTGGTCAGTGGCGCGACCGGAACCATCGGATCCCTGGTCGGGCAACTGGCCAAGCGGGCCGGTGCCCGGGTGATCGGCACCACCGGCACTTGGGAGAAGGCGGCGTACCTGCGGGAGTTGGGCTTCGACGCCGTGGTGCACTACACGCGCCGGCACGACCCCGAGCAGGTGCACGCGGCACTGCGGGAGGCCGCGCCGGACGGTGTCGACAAGTACTTCGACAACATGGGCGGCGCGATCACCGACGCGGTGTTCACCATGCTCAACCGGTACAGCCAGGTGGCGGTGTCGTGGCAGTGGGACAGCACGGTCGGGGGCGATCGGGTCGGCCCGCGTCTGCTGGAGAACATCATGCGGCCGCGCACCACGATTCGCGGCATCTACGCGCAGGACTGGTACACGGACGAGGACTTCGCCGCGCTGCACCACGAGTTGGGCGGTCTGATCCGGCACGGTGAGATCACCTACGACCAGACCGTGCACTACGGTTTCGACAACATCCCGCAGGCATACCAGGGCCTGTACCTGAACCGGGCGGGCAGCCGAGGCAAGCTGCTCGTCGAACTGTAGGCGGTCAGCCCTTCGGCTCGCATTCGAAGACGTGGTGTCCACCGGCCGATCGCCAGGTGGACAGGAGTTCGAGGTCCGCCCGTTCCAGCAGTGCGCGCAGATCCCGCTCGCCGAAGCCGCCCGTGTCCTTGCCGCACATCACCATCTGAAACAGGACATGGGCGGCGTCGGACTCCTGGTCCAGCAGCGGTTCCAGCACGAGCAGCCGGGGCGAGCCGAGACCGGGCTCCCGGGCTTCGGCGGTGCGGCGCATGGCCCGGCCCACCGCGGTCAGCAGGCGCACACACGTCTGCGGCGACCAATCGTGCAGGACGTTCTTCAGCAGGTACCGGTCACCGCCCGCCGGCACCTCCTCGAAGATGTCCGCGGCCCGGAAGGAGATCCGGTCGGCGATCGGCCGTCCGGCGGACGCGCCCAGCGTCGCCTCGCCCCGGGCGCACACGGCCGGCCGATCGACACACACCCCGCGCAGGTGGGGATGGCCGGCCAGCACCCCGGCGAGCGTCGTGCCGTCACCGCCGCCGACGTCGATCAGCGTGTCGACCTGCGCGAAGTCGTACTCCTGCGCAAGCGCGGCCGCCGTCGGGCGAGCCAGCTCCGACATCGCCGCGTCGAAGATTTCGCCGGTGTCCGGACTGCTCTCCAGGAATTCGTAGAGCGACATGCCGAAGACTCGGTGAAAGCCGGAGTGCCCGGTGCGGACCGTGCCCAGGAGGGCTGCGAAGGCGTCGTCGTACGTTTCCGCCGTCAGGATGCACAGGTTGCGGACGGACCGCGGATGATCGGCGCGCAGCGACGCGTAGTGCTCGCTCAACGCGAATCCGCCGTTCGTGTCCCGGGTGAAGACCCCGTACAACGCCAGCGTCTGCATCACCCGGGCCAGGACCTCCGGATCCGACTCCGTGCGCCGGGCGATCTCGTGCGCGGACATCGCTCCGCCACTCACGAGGTCGGCGATGCCGAGCCTCGCCACCACCGCCAACGCCCTGGCCGAACAGCCCCCGGCGGCAAGCCGTACGGCCTGCATCTCGTCCCCGTCGTCCACGTGCGCTCCCGACTGAAGTGGCACCGACCGCGGCGGCCCGACGGCGCGCCCTCCCCAACCAACGATCGGCCGATCCGGAAGCAACGCGGAGATTGCCCGGCGGGTACGGGTGTCGGAAAACCGGTTGAGCAGTGCCGGTGTGCGCGATTACCGTGCCGCCGAACCGAGCCGTCCAGTGAAGGACATGCCGTTGTACACCGTGTGAGACCTCCCGAGTGCTGATTGGTCGCGCGTCGCACCCTGTGCGCCGTGCTGCTTCCTGCTGCGGACTTCTCGCTGAAACCGGTGTACTTCTGTGCTCAACGTCTGGGTGGTCATGCCCACCTGCCTGCCGCTCGTTCTCCGCCGCTGCCATGCCTGCGGGTCCGAGCACTTCCGGGCCGACGGCAAATTTCGCGTCAACGCGCACCACAAGCTCATCGATGCCTGGCTCCTCGCGCTTTGTACGGCGTGTGGGGCAACGGCGAAGCTCACCGTCCTGGAGCGGACGAACGTGCGCTCCGTGCGACCCGAACTGCTGGACCGGCTGCACGACAACGACCTCGATCTGGCCGCCGAGCTGCTTCGGGATCCGGCGGTGCGCCGCCGTAATCGCATCGCCCTCGACTGGGATCACGCCTGGCGCCTGGACACCGGCGGGGCGGATCGTCCGGACGGCGAGGCGATCGACGTCTCGGTGCGTTTCGCGGCGCGAATACCGGTCCGACCGGTGCGACTGATCGCCGAAGGGCTCGGCCTCTCCCGGGCCGAGGTCGAGCGAGCGATCACGCGGGGCAAGCTCGTGTCGGCGGTCCGCTTGAGCAGCAGACTCTCCGACGACTTCACCTTCACGCTCAAGCACTGACCCCTCCCCTGAACCGGGACCGGTCCACCAAGTGTTGCCGGACCGGCCCCGGTTCGGGTCACCCCTGTCGAGCGGCGCAGCGGCCGTCGCGGTGATGGAAACCGAGCAAGTGAAAGATTTTCAGCCTTGGTGGAAAACCGAACGGCCGATAGAGTTTTTTCTCCGCGGGCCGCTGCCATCCGCATGAGGCCATCGAACAGCGAGGAGGCGGCGCGTGACCGCGTCATCCGAAACGGCGGGCGGAGTGGCGAAGGCGCGTGTCGAGTTGCCGAGTCGTTCGGCTGCGGGGCGCAAGCGTGGCGCGTATGCCAAGACGGAGGCGCGTCGTACCGAGATTTTGGACGCCGCCCTGGCCGCGTTCGGCAGGTCCGGCTATCGCGCCGGGTCCGTCCGCGAGATCGCCAAGCTGGTCGGCATGAGCCCGGCCGGCATGCTGCACCATTTCGACAACAAGGAAACGCTGCTCGCGGCGGTACTGGAACACCGCGAGGGCATCGCCCACCGGGTCGCCTCGCGGCACGGCATCACCGGTCTGGACACGCTGGTCGGGCTGGTGGAACTGGCCCGCTACAACTCCACCCACCGCGGCATCGTCGAGCTGTACTGCATCGTCTCCGCCGAGGCGACCGCGGCCGACCACCCGGCGCACCCCTACTTCGTCGCCCGCTACCGACGCGTCCGCACCCGGATCGCCGAAGCCCTGGAACACGCCGCCCGCAAGGGCGAACTGCGGGCCGGCGTGGTCCCCGCCCGGGCCGCCCGCGCCGCCGTCGCGCTGATGGACGGCCTCCAGGTGCAGTGGTTGCTCGAACCCGACGAGGTCGACATGCCCGGCGAACTCGCCGAACACTTCGCCGCCTTGGTCAAACCGGGTGCATGGCGACGTGCCCTCGCCGCCGCCCTCGCCCCGACCGGGTACGAGGGCTTCCCCGACGACCGACCCGGCTCCGCGAAGAACATGGCCGGCCCCGGCGCGGGGAACTCACCCGACGCCCACAACACGCCGATCGAGGAGGTTGGGCCATGACCGATCACGCGGACGTCATCGTCGTCGGTGCCGGACTGGCAGGTCTGGTCGCCACGTACGAACTGACCCGGGCCGGGCGACGCGTGCTCGTCGTCGACCAGGAGAACGAGGCCAATCTCGGCGGCCAGGCGTTCTGGTCGCTCGGCGGCCTGTTCTTCGTGGACAGTCCCGAGCAGCGTCGGATGGGTATCAAGGACTCGCACGAGCTCGCGCTCGCCGACTGGTTCGGCTCGGCGGGGTTCGACCGGGACCGCGAGGACCGCCGGCCCCGCGAATGGGCGCACGCGTACGTCGACTTCGCCGCCGGCGAGAAGCGCCGCTACCTGCACGACCTGGGGCTGCGGGTGATGCCGACGGTCGGCTGGGCGGAGCGCGGCGCGGGGACCGCGAGGGGGCACGGCAATTCGGTACCTCGCTTCCACCTGACCTGGGGCACCGGGCCCGAAGTGCTGCGGGTCTTCCTGGAGCCGGTGCTGGCCGCCGCGGCGCGGGGCCTGGTGACGTTCCGGTACCGGCATCGGGTGGACGAGATGCTCGTGCAGGGCGGCGCCGTCGTCGGCGTGCGCGGCACCGTGCTCGCGCCGTCCGTCGAACCGCGCGGCGTTCGTTCCTCGCGCGAGCCCGCGGGCGAGTTCGAACTGCGCGCGCAGGCCGTCGTCGTCACCTCCGGCGGCATCGGCGGCAATCACGAACTGGTGCGCGGGAACTGGCCGGTGGACCGGATCGGCCCCGCGCCCACGTCGATGATCACCGGCGTCCCGGCCTACGTCGACGGCCGGATGCTGGGCATCACCGAACGCGCCGGGGCCTCGGTGGTGAACCAGGACCGGATGTGGCACTACACCGAAGGCATCCGCAACTGGGACCCGATCTGGCCCGACCACGCCATCCGCATCATCCCCGGCCCGTCGTCCCTGTGGTTCGACGCCGGCGGACACCGGCTGCCCGCGCCCCTGTTCCCCGGCCACGACACACTCGCCACGCTGCGCCACATCGTCGGCACCGGGTACGACCACACGTGGTTCGTGCTGACCCGCGCCATCGTGGAGAAGGAGTTCGCGCTGTCGGGGTCCGAGCAGAACCCCGACATCACCGGCAAGGACCTCAAGGCGGTGCTGTCCCGGACCAGGAAGGGCGCACCCGGCCCGGTGCAGGCGTTCCTCGACCGCGGCGAGGACTTCGTGGTCGCCGACACGCCGCGCGCCCTCGTCGACGGCATGAACGCGATCAACCCGGGTCCGACGCTGGACCCGGCCGCGATCGAAGGCGAACTGCGGGCCCGGGACCGCGAGATCGACAACCCGTACGGCAAGGACCTGCAACTCATGTCCGTCCGCAACGCCCGCGCCTACTGGCCGGACCGGTTCACTCGCGTGGCCAAACCGCACCGCATGCTGGACCCGGCCAACGGACCGCTCATCGCGGTACGCCTGCACATCCTCACCCGCAAGAGCCTCGGCGGCCTGGAAACCACCCTCGACTCCCAGGTCGTCCACCCGGACGGCTCACCCTTCGACGGCCTCTACGCGGCCGGCGAGGTGGCCGGCTTCGGCGGTGGCGGCGTGCACGGATACAACGCCCTGGAAGGCACCTTCCTCGGCGGCTGCATCTTCTCCGGCCGCGCCGCCGGCCGCGCGCTGGCGCGGCGCCTCGGCTGACCCTTTCGCAACCGGGTCGCCGGGCCGCCGCTCAGGCTCGGTGGGGATCCGCGCGGTCGAGGATGTGCGGGCGTGCCGCGGCGTATCGGCGGCGCACGGCGGCGTCGTCGCGGTGCGGGCGATGGGTGTCGCCGGACGTCCCCCAGTTCGGTGGGTGCGGGTCGCCGGTCAGGGTCCAGGCAGCCTGGCGGGCGGCGCCGATGGCGGCGTACTCGGCGGGTTCGGGTACGTGGACCGGGCGTTGGAACAGGGCGGGCGCGATGTCGGTGACCGCCGCCGAGCGGGCCGCGCCGCCGGTGAGGACGATCCGCCGACCGGTGACGCCCGACGCGGTCAGCGCGTCGACGGCGTCGGCGAGTCCGCACAACATGCCCTCGACGGCGGCACGGGCGAGGTGGGCCGGGGACGCGGTGGCGGTGGTGAGGCCGTGGATGGCGCCGGTGGCGTGCGGCAGGTCGGGCGTGCGCTCGCCGGCCAGGTACGGCACCAGCACCAGGCCGTCGGCGCCGGGGGGTGCGGACAGGGCGAGTTCGGCGAGCCGGGTGTGGTCCACGCCGAGCAGGCCGGCGGCGGCGTCCAGGACCCGGGCGGCGTTGAGCGTGCAGACCAGCGGCAGGAACCGTCCCGTGGCGTCGGCGAACCCGGCGACGGCACCCCCGGCGTCGGCGGTCGGGTGGGGGGAAGTGGCGTACGCGGTACCCGAGGTGCCGAGGGAGACCACGATGTCGCCCGCCGCCGCGCCGAGTCCCAGGGCGGCGGCCATGTTGTCCCCGGTACCGGCACAGACCAGGGCGCCGCCCGCCGTGCTGCCCGCCGGCTCTCGGGGGCCGAGCACACGCGGTGTCGCCGCGTCGTGTCCCAGCGCGAGCCGGAGCAGGTCGTGCCGGTAGGTGCCGGTGGCCGGCGACCAGTAGCCCGTGCCGGAGGCGTCGCCGCGGTCGGTGGTCCACTCGGCCGGACCAGCGCCGCGCAGGCGCCCGGTGAGCCAGTCGTGCGGGAGGCAGACGGTGGCCACGCGGGCTGCGGCGCGTGGTTCGTGTTCGGCGAGCCAGCGCAGCTTGGCGACGGTGAACGCGGCGACCGGGACGCTGCCGACCGCGTTCGCCCACGCGGCCGGGCCGCCGAGTTCGGCCACCAGGTCGGCGGCCGCGCCGGCGGAGCGGGTGTCGTTCCACAACAACGCGTCGCGGACCACCCGGCCGTCCTCGTCGAGGCAGACCATGCCGTGTTGTTGCGCCGCGACGCTCACGGCGGCGACGTCGTCGATCCCGCCGGCGTCGGCCGCGGCCCGTTGCAGCGCGGTCCACCACGCCCGGGGGTCCGCCTCGGTGCCGTCGGGGTGGGGAGCGCGGCCGTGGCGGACGACGGCTCCGGTCGTGGCGTCGCAGACGACGACCTTGCACGCCTGCGTGGACGAGTCGACGCCGGCGACCAGGCGCGGGTGGGCCGTGCGGGGGAGGGCCATCTCAGCGGGCCCCGAGCAGGTGCTCGATCGCCAACTGGTCCAGCCGCTCGTATCCGCAACCCCGGGCCGCGGCGGCGTCCGGGTCGAACTCCTCCAGCGCCAACTGCGCGGCGGTCTCCCCGGGTTCGAGGGTCGGCCGGGCCAAGTCGGCCGCGCCGGCGGCGGCGAGGGCCGCGCGCACCTCGGGGTCGGCGCGAAACGCCCGAGCGCGTTCGCGCAGCAGCAGGTAGGTGCGCATGTTGGCGGCGGCGGACACCCACACGCCGTCGGCGTCCTCGGTGCGCAGCGGCTTGTAGTCGAAGTGTCGCGGACCCTGGTAGCCGCCGTGTTCCAGTAGGTCGACGAGGAAGAAGGCGCTCTTGAGGTCGCCGTGCCCGAAGACCAGGTCCTGGTCGTACCTGGGGCCGTGCTGGCCGTTGAGGTCGATGTGGAAGAGCTTGCCGGACCACAGGGCCTGTGCGACGCCGTGCGTGACGTTCAGCCCGGCCATCTGCTCGTGTCCGACCTCGGGGTTGACCCCGACCATCTCGGCGTGCTCCAGGCGCTCGATGAACGCGAGGGCGTGCCCGACGGTGGGCAGGAGGATGTCGCCGCGCGGTTCGTTGGGCTTGGGTTCGAGCGCGAACCGCAGGTCGTAGCCCTGCTCGCGGACGTAGCCGCAGAGGAAGTCGAGGCCCTCCTTGTAGCGATCCAGCGCGACCCGCACGTCCTTGGCCGCGTCGGACTCGCTGCCTTCGCGGCCTCCCCAGAACACGTAGGTGCGGGCCCCGAGTTCGGCGGCGAGGTCGATGTTGCGAAGGATCTTGCGCAGGGCGAACCGGCGTACGCCGCGATCGTTCGCGGTGAAGCCGCCGTCCTTGAACACCGGATGGGTGAACAGGTTGGTGGTCGCCATCGGCACGACCAGGCCGGTCGCGTCGAGCGCGGCCCGGAACGCCGCCACGCGCTTGTCCCGGACGGGCGCGGGTGCGCCGAACGGGAACAGGTCGTCGTCGTGGAACGTCACGCCGTACGCCCCGAGCTCGGCCAGCCGGTGCACCGCCTCGACGGGGTCCAGCGGAGCCCGGGTGGCATCGCCGAACGGGTCGCGGGCCTGCCATCCGACGGTCCACAGACCGAAGCTGAAGCGATCCTCGGGGGTGGGACGGGGAGTGGTCACGATGAGCCTCCGGTGGCCGGCATGCATTAAGTCCAGACAATGGATTAAAGTCGTGCCATCTGATCCCGTGACCTCGCCGGCTGTCAAGAGCCGCACCCGATCGGGATCGGCCGGCGCGGCACGCCGTCCCACCCGTACCCCGGCCTGTGAAAGGATCACCGCCATGCCTGCGCCGGAACTCCCCACGCGCGCCGGCACCATGCGCGAACGCAACCTGGCGTTGGTGCTCGCCGAAATCGCCCGGCGTCAGCCGGTGACCCGGGCCCGGCTCGCCGAGTCGACGGGCCTGACCAAGACCACCGTGGCCGCGCAGGTGGCCGTCCTGGAGCGATTGCGGCTCGTGGAGGGGGCGCAGCCGGTTCGCGAGGGTTCGCGCGGCCGTCCGGGCGCGCCGATCTCGCTCGCCCGCGGGCCCGTCGCGGCGCTGGGGCTGGAGGTCAACGGCCACTACCTGGCGGCCTGCGTGGTCGATCCGACGGGGGCGGTACGGCTGCGCGACACCGTCGCCGGCGACAACCGGGGCCGCGATCCCGGCGAAACGCTGGCCGCGCTCGGCGCCCTCGCTCGTCGTCTCACCGCCCTGGGGGCGGACATCGGGCTGGACGTGGTGGGCACGGCGGTCGCGTTGCCCGGCGTCCGCATCGGCGACCGGGTCAACGCGCCCAACCTCGGCTGGGACGCGGTGCCGGCGGCGGCGCTGCTGGCCGGCGCACTGCCCGATCAGCGGCTCGGACTCGTGGTGGACAACGAGGCGAACCTGGGTGCCCTGGGCGAATTGCGCTACGGCGCGGGACAGGGCGCGGGAAGCTACCTGTACCTGTCCGGCGAGACCGGCATCGGCGCGGGACTCGTGGTCGACGGCGACCTGTTCCGGGGCGCGCACGGCGCGGCCGGCGAACTCGGCCATGTGGTGGTCGACCCCGACGGGCCCGCCTGCGGTTGCGGCGGCGCCGGCTGCCTGGAGCAGTACGCGGGTCTGGACGCCGTCATGCGCGCGGCCGGCGTCCCGACGGCCGCCGGAACGCCGGCCCGGGTCGGCGGGCCCGGCGACGACCCGGCGGCGACGTCCGCCTCGCGAGTGGCCGAGCTGCTGGACCGCCTCGGCCGGGAGGATCGCCAGGCGCGTCTCGCCGTCGAGCGCGCGGGGCGCGGTCTGGGCATCGCGCTGATCGGCGCGGTGAACCTCCTGGACCCGGACACGGTCGTGCTCGGCGGGGTGCACGCCCGCCTCGCCGACCACCTGATCCCGCCCATCGAGGCGGCCCTCGCCCGCGGCGGAGGCCGACTGCGCGGCCGCGTCCCCACCGTCCGCGCGTCGGCACTGGGTTCGGAGAGCGCGGTACGCGGGGCCGCCGCCACCGTCCTCGCCCGGGTGTTCGCCGATCCACTCGCCATCGGCTGATCGAAGTCGACCAGCCGACACCGCAGTTCGGTTCGGGCACAACGCCCGCGGACGGCGTGTGCTCGGAACGGCCGGGCGTCCCGATCGGGGCTATCCGGTCCGGCCGTCGCGGGTGAACCACAGGCGTCGGGCCGTGCCGCCGAGGACGGCTGCTCGGGCCGGCGCGTCGCGTCGCCGGATCGCGCGCCGGGCGAGCGCGAGCATGCCGGGGTAGTTCGGCGTCCGGGTCTGCGGGTGGTCGGATCCCCACGTCAATCGGTGCTCGCCGAACGCGGCGGCCAGGTCGTCGACGACATCCGCCGGGTCCTCCCCGGCCGCCTCGGCGGCGGTGAGCAGATGCGTGGTGACCTTCACGTGCAGATTGGCCAGGTCGGCGAGGGCCCGGACGGGCGCCCGCCCGGCCTGTCGGGACCGGGGGTCGGGGAATCCGCAGTGGTCCAGGGCGACGCGCAGCGCCGGGCGGGCCTGGATGTGCGGGCGCAGCAGGGGGAGTTGTCGGGTGAACGCGGTGAGTACGACCGTGAGTCCCGTTTCCGCCGCCACGTCCCAGACGGCCTGCGACGCGTCGTCGGTGAGCCAGGTCGGGTCGGGGGCCTGCGGGCCGCCCGAGACGGCGAAGAGCCGCACGCCGGTGACGAAGGACTCGTTCGCATGTCCGCGCAGTCCGCGGGCGGCGGCGACGGGATCCGCCATGTCGACGGCGACGACCGCCGAGGTGCGCTCCGGGTCGCGGGCGGCGGCGTCGAGCAGGTAGCGGCAGTCGTAGCCGTACGCCCCCACACCCTGCACCAGCACGGTCCGCGACACACCGGCGGCGGCCTGGGCGCGGAGCACTTCGGGGGCCGAACAGCCGCCGTCGCTCCAGTAGTCGGTGCCGTCGCCGGTGCCGGCGTCGAGGGGATAGCGGCGGGTGTCCGGCGACACGACGTGCACATGCGCGTCGATCACGGTGTCCGGGCCGTTCGGGATGTTCGGGTCGCTCGCATCGCCGTTCGTATCGGCGTTCGTGTCGCCCATGCCGCGCCCTTCGTCGAGATCCCGCAGAGATTCGAATATTCGAATGAGTAGATCGTTATTTCGAACGATACCTCTTGTGGTCGTGTCCGTGCCGCCCTAACCTCACACCCACTCGCCGCTCCGCCCCTTCAGCCCAAGGAATGCTCATGGTCGACTCCGCCCCGGCCGGACCCGCCCCCGACGCGGGCGCCGACACGCACGCCCTGCCCGACGATCTGCCCGAGACCGTGTACGCCTGGCTGGAGGCACGCGGGTGGGGGGACGGGTTGCCGGTGGTGGCCCCCACCGAGGAACGGGTCGCCGCGATGCTCGCCGGATACCCGGGCGATCCCGACGAGGTGATCGGTGTGCTGCCGCCGCGCCTGGGCGAGGCGACGCCCAGGGTGCTGGCGGTGAACGCGGTGATGGCGGGCTGCGCGGCCGGCATGTTGCCCCTGCTCGTCGCCGCGACCCGGGGGATGTGCGCACCGGAGTTCAATCTGCGCGGTGTGAACTCCACGACACACCCGGTGTCGGTGATGGTCGTCGTGCACGGGCAGGCGGTGGCCGCGCACGGGTTCAACTCCGGTACCGGGACGCTGGGTCCGGGCAACCGCGCGAACGCGACGTTGGGACGGGCGGTGCGCCTGGCCCTGCTGCACATCGGCGGCGGCACCGCCAAGGGCGCCGGGGACGCGGGGTTGGCGGACGCGGCGACCCACGGGCAGCCCTCGAAGTACACGTTCTGCTTCGCCGAGAACGCCGACGCCAGCCCCTGGGCGGTGTATCCGCGTTCGCTGGGGCTGGAGTCGCGCAGCGCGGTGACCGTGGCCGGGATGGAGAACCCGCACAACATCCACGACATGGAGACGCGCGGCGAGCCGGGGCCGATCCTGAACAAGATGGCGACCGTGATGGCCACGTTCGGGACGAACAACGCGGTCGTCTCCAGCGCCGAGTACTTCATCGTCCTGGGTCCGGAGCACGCGGCCACGATCGCGGCGGCGGGGTGGGCGCGGCAGGACGTGCAGGCGTACCTCTTCGAGAAGGCGCGGCGTCGCGCGGGCGATTTCCGGGCGAACTTCCGGTCCGCGTTGTGGTGTCCGTGGATGCGCGCCCTGGCCGACGACGACCTGCAACCGATGACCGAGTCCGCGGACAACATCCGGATCCTGGTCGCGGGCGGGCCGGGCAAACACTCGCTGGTGGTGCCGAGTTGGGGATTGACCCGCAGCGTCACCGTCCCCGTCGACTGACCGGCCCGCAGCGCCGCCCTGTCGCCTGTCGCCCCTTCCCCAACATGTCGAGGAGATCCCGATGACCGTGCACCTGCTCGACCCGTCCGGACGGGTCGGCGAACCGGCCAAGCAACTCGCCCCCGGACTGCCGGTGTTGACCGGCGCGCGCATCGCCGTCCTGGACAACCTCAAGCCGCACGCCGGCTACATCCAGGGAGCCGTCGCCCGACTGCTCGCCGAACGCACCGGCGCGGTCGTGACGCTGGAGATCCCCAAGTTCAGCGCGGCCCGGCCCGCCGAACCCGAAGTGCTCGACCGATTGCGCGAATCGGCCGATCTGATCATCACCGGTTCGGCGGACTGTGGTTCGTGCACCTCGTGGAGCTGCCACGACACCGTCGTGCTGGAACAGGCGGGCATCCCCACCCTGCTGCTGGCCACCGCCGGCTTCACCGAGATCGCCCGCCAGGTCTCCTCGCTGTACGGCATGCCCCAGGCACGCGTCCTCACCGTGCGCGGCCCGCTCGGCGGCTCGTCCGACAACGAGCTCGACGCCATGGCCCTCGAAGCCCTGGAGGACGCCCTGGTCCTCGCGACGACCACCCCGTCCGCGCCCGATGCCGCCTGAAACGGCCCGAGTCGGCCCGCCGAGCACTCACCTCGCCGCACCGAACGAAGTGGAGACCCCTACCGTGCCGGACCCGACGAACCTCACCGACCGCGTCGCCCTGGTCACGGGCGGCGGCGCGGGGATCGGCCGGGCCATCGCCGTCCGGCTCGCGCGGGCGGGGGCACACGTCGCGGTCACCGACATCGTCCCCGAGGCCGCCCGGGAAACCTGCGAACTCGTGCGCGGCGTCGGCCGATCGGCCCTCGCGCTGATCGGCGACATGCGGGATCCGCAGCAGGTACAGGACCTCGTCGACGAAGCCGGCAGCACCCTCGGCCGCCTCCGCATCGCCGTCAACAACGTCGGCATGATGGGCAGCCACCCCGCCGCCCCGTTCGTCGACTGGACGCCGCAGGCGATGTCGGACGTGGTCACGGGCAACCTGCTCACCACGATGTACGCCTGCCGCGCCGAGGCGGCCGCGATGATCCGCGATCGCACCGACGGCGTCATCATCAACGTCAGCTCGGGCGAAACCACCCGCCCCGCCCCCCGGTTGGCCCCGTACGGCGCCGCCAAGGCAGCGGTCAACCACCTCACCGGGACCCTCGCGGTCGAACTCGCGCCACACGGCATCCGCGTCAACGCGGTCGCCCCCGGGACCACCCTCACCCGCGAGGTCGAGGCCGCCCTCACCGCCGACTACATCCGGGCACTGCGCGCCGCCATCCCGCTGGGCGGCGAACTGTCCGCCCCCGAGGACCTGGCCGACCTCGTCCTGTTCCTCGCCTGCGACCTCGCCGCCCACACCACCGGACAGTTCCTCCTGTCCGACAACGGCGCGTTCCTCTCCCGCAGTCGGCCGCCACTCGACACGCACTGACCGCCGACGACCCGCGCCGACCGCGCACTTCACGCGAACGGAGTACTCCATGACCCACCCGGACATCACCGACGACGCGGTATCGCAGGCGCTGGCCCCACTGGCCCGGGCGCTCGCCGCCGACGACTACCGACTCACCTGCGTGCGCCCGGCCGACCACCACGTGCTGATCACGGTCGACGCCGGACCGTCCGCCTGCGCCGACTGTCTCGTCCCGAAGGACCTCACCGAACGCATGGCCCTGCGGCACCTGCGCCCCCTGGCACCCACCGCCGGCTGGACCGTCGAGATCCGCTACCCGGCCGACGACCCGACGGAGACCGCACCGTGAGCGCCGTGCCCGATGCGATCGGCGTCGGCGGCGCCGCCGCCGCGTGGCGCTCGGGGTGGGCCCCGCGACGGCCGCCGAGTGCACCGACGGGACGGGAGCCGGACCGGGACCGGCCGGAGGGGTTCGGGCCACGGGTGGGTACCGGGGAGGGAGCTCAGGTCGGTCGGCTCGCGACGGGGTCGTCGTAGGACACCGACCGACCTGCGACGAAGGGCAGCAGCCGGGCGGCTTCCTGCTCCAGGGCGGCTCGATCGGTGCCGCGCAGCGGCCGGAACGGCGTGAGTCGCAGCGTCCCGGCGTCGAGGGACCACGTGCCGTGCACTCGGCCGTCCACCAGGAAGGTGGGCCGGACGCGCGCCTGGCCGGGCATCACCACCTTCCGGTCCTCGTCGCCGATGATCCGGGAGCGGTCGGCGTGGCCGAGCAGGGCGTTGTCGAAGGCGGGCAACAGCCGTACCGGAGCCGGCGTTTCGGGGTCGGGCAGCTCGGCGTCGGCCAGATCGATCAACTCCCTGCCATCGGGGCCGGACCAGTGGCGCAGTTCGGCACGCATCTCGGCGACGACCTCGCCGAGCCGGGTCAATCCGGACCAGACCTGGACGTCCTTCACCCCGGCCGGGCCGAAGCCGGCCAGATAGCGGCGGATCAGCTCCTTGGCCGCGTCCTTGGCGGCGGTCGGCGTCGCGGCGGTCGCCATCGGCCGTCCCAGCCAGACCTCGGCGGGCGTGACCGAGATCGCCGACCGGTTGCCCCACGAACCCCAGGTGCCGGTGGCCGCGCCATGGACGAGGGGCGTACGCAGTTCCACCAGCCCGGCCAGAATCCGGCCGTCGTGTCCCGGATGGCGTTCGGCCAACCGCCGGGCCAATTCCTTGCGCGACAGCGTCCCGCCCGCCAGCAGGTCGAGCCCCTCGGCCACCAAAGCCGCCGCGTCCAGGCCCGCGCCGTTCCGGGTGAAGTAGGGCGAGCCGGCCGTGCGGTCGAGCACGGGCTGCAGCAGCGGTCGCAGCCGCCGGAAGTCGTCGGCCGCGGCGAGGTGTTGGGTACTGCGGAGCAGCCCGGAACGGACCACCCGGCGGGCCTCGATCAGCGTGGTGAGCCCGGACGCGGTGAAGCCGTGGATCCTGGTCCACAGGCCGATGTAGGCCCAGTTGGGCTCCTGGGCCTGGAGCGCGACCAGCCGGCCGATCACCTCCAGCGGGGTGCGGTCGGTGCGCTCCAGCAGGAACTGCCGGTCCAGCAGTGCCCGGTTCAGGGCCCGGAGGGTGAGGGCGGTCACGGCAGACGCACCGAGACGTTGCCCCGGTGGGAACCCCGAAGCAGGTCGAGGAATGCCTGCGGTACGTCCTCGATTCCGCCCTCGACCACCGTCTGCGGACAGACG
This sequence comes from Embleya sp. NPDC005971, assembly GCF_040629175.1. NCBI lineage: Bacteria > Bacillati > Actinomycetota > Actinomycetes > Kitasatosporales > Streptomycetaceae > Embleya > Embleya sp. NPDC005971. Next base: position 205,469 of record NZ_JBEXUX010000004.1, read on the forward strand.
AAGCGGCCCTCGCCCAGCCACGTGACGAAGTGTCCGTGCCAGGCGGCGATCTGCTCGGGCGTGTGGTGGCAGGAGAACGGCAGCAGCTCGACGCCCCTCGCCTCGGCCGCCGCACGGTCGGGCTGCGGGAAGCGCTCCGCCGCGTCGCCGAGTTGGTCGGCCAGTGAGCCGCAGAGGGCAAAGCGGGCTCCGGGCCGGGCCGACCGCAGCGCGCCCCGATACTGCTCGCCACCCACCACGTCGAAGAAGACCGAGATGCCTTCGGGCGCGAACTCCGCGAGTCGGTCGGCCGTCGGGCCGTCGTGGTAGTCGAACGCCGCGTCGTAGCCGAGTTCGTTCACCAGGTAGTCGACCTTGGCCGGGCTGCCCGCACTGCCGATCACCCGCGCCGCGCCGAGGCATTTGGCGATCTGTCCGGCCAGCGAGCCGACCCCGCCCGCCGCGCCGGAGACGAAGACCACGTCGCCCGGGCCGACGTTCGCCACCTCGGCCATGCCGTGGTAGGCGGTCGGCCCCTGGACGAGATGGTAGCCGGGGTCGGCGAACAGCTCGCGGTCGAGCCTGAGGTACGAGTCGGCCGGGCCGGCCGAGTACTCGCTCCAGCCGGTCGTCGACCGGACCAGGTCGCCGACCTCCAGATCGGGGTCGTCGGATCGCACCACGGTGCCGATCGTGGTCACCCCCACCCGCTGCCCCGGCTGCCAGGCCGGGACCGGGATGGCGCAGTCGGCCCGCATCAGCTCCAGGTAGGTCGCGGCGAGCCCGATTCGGTCGGTGCGCACCAGGACCTCGCCGTGCACCTCGGTCTCGGCGACGGTGAAATGGTCGAGCGTGGGGGCGCCGGTGATCTGGGCGGTCAACCGAATCTCACGGGTGAGCATGTGTCTGTCCTTGCCTCGGGTGCGGTCGGTGCCTCGCTGCGGCCCGTCGAGATCGACTCTAGGCAGGCTTCCGGTCACTTTCCGGCCGGAAGTCGAGGCAGGATGTCGGCATGGCGAACACCAGCTCACGCACGCTCGGACTGCTCTCCCTGTTGCAGACCCACCGGCACTGGGCCGGCCCGGAGCTGGCCGAGCGGCTCGGGGTGTCCGAGCGCACGCTGCGCCGCGACGTCGAGCGGCTGCGCGAGCTCGGCTATCCGGTCGGCGCGACCCGGGGCACCGACGGCGGCTACCAACTCGCGCCCGGCGCCGTCCTGCCGCCGCTGTTGCTCGACGACGAGGAGGCGGTGGCCCTCGCGGTGGGCGTCGGCGACGCGGCGCAGAGCGGGGTCGCCGGGATGGAGGAGGCGTCCCTGCGCGCCCTCACCAAGGTGGTGCGGGTGCTGCCGCCCCGGCTGCGGGCCAGGGTGGACGCGCTGCGCGCGGTGACCCGTTTTGCCGGCGGGTCCGGGCCGGTCGTCGCGTCGGGGGTGCTCACCGCGGTCGCCCAGGCGTGCCGGGACGAGGAGCGGCTGCGGTTCGGCTACACCGCCAGGGGCTCCGCGCCCACCGACCGCGAGGTCGAGCCGCACCGCGTCGTCGCGCTCGGCGGACGCTGGTACCTGGTGGCCTACGACCTGGGCCGGCACGACTGGCGCAGTTTCCGCCTCGACCGGCTCACCGGGCCGACCGCGACCGGCACCCGCTTTCGGCCGCGGCTGCTCCCGAGCGAGGACGCCGTGGCCTTCGTCCGGGCGGCGAGCGGGACCCCGGCTCCGTACACGGTCGAGGTCCTCGTACACGCACCCGCCGCGCGAGTGCGGCAGGCGGTCGGGCGCTGGGGCACGATCGAACCACTCGGCCGGGACGGTTGCCGGCTCACCATGACGTCGACCTCCCTGGACTGGCCGACCCAGGCACTGGGCAACGTGGGGGCCGAGTTCGAGATCCTGGGACCGCCGGAGTTCGCCGCGCACGTTCGGGAGTGGGGCGCCCGCTTCCTCCGCGGCACCGACACACCCGCGTGACCTTCGCCGTGCACAGCGGGTGGTGCGCGGCCACCACGATGATCGGCCGCGTTCGGTGCCGGTCCGGGACCGCATCCCTTGCGGCGACGGTCGTCCGCCGGCGCCCGAGGGCCGCCGCCGATCGTGCGGCAGGGCCGCGTTGCCCGAGGCAATCGGGTCCTTCGGCCCGGGCGCGGGGGCGTGAACCGCGATGTCCTGGGAACGGTATCGACGCATCAACCACCGGGAGGCGGCCGTCGTGTTCCCCCTCGCACCACCCCGAAGCACCCCTGCATCCGCGTGTCGGCGCCCGATCGGGGACGGCGCGCGGTCGCCGCGGTCGCGCCGGCGCGGTCGCGGGTCGGCTGCGGGCCCCGGGCTCGCCGCCGACCGCGAGCGGCTGCGCGCGTGGCGGGAGACGGTGGTTCGCGATGCGCACTGAGGCCGCGCGTGCGGAGGGCGTCGACCACCCCGGACGCGTCCTGGTCGTCAACGCGGGCTCCTCCAGCCTGAAGTTGTCGGTCGTCGAGCCGGACGACACGATCGCCCGCACCGCGAACCTGACCTGCGCCGAGGCCATTCCGCCCGAGGCGATCGCCGAATTCCTGCGCGAGGCGGGCACCGTCGACGCCGTGGGACATCGGATCGTGCACGGCGGCGCCGACTTCACCGGGCCCGCCCGCCTGGATCCGCGGGTATACGCGCGGGTCGTCGCACTGCGTCCGCTCGCGCCGCTGCACCAGGGCCGGGCGATCGCGGGCATCGACACGGTCCACGAACTGCGCCCCGACCTGCCCGCGGTCGCCTGCTTCGACACCGCCTTCCATCACACCCTCCCGGCCGAGGCGAGCACGTACGCCCTCCCCGAGGCGTGGCGGGCCGGATGGGGGTTGCGCCGCCACGGCTTCCACGGCCTGTCGCACGCCTATGCCTCGACCCGGGCATGCGAACTGACCGGCCTGCCGGCGTCGTCGGCCCGCGTGGTGAGCTGCCACCTCGGCGCGGGTGCCTCGTTGGCCGCGATCCGGGGCGGGATCAGTGTCGACACCACGATGGGCTTCACCCCGACCGAGGGCCTGGTGATGGCCACCCGCGCCGGCGACCTGGACCCGGGCATGCTCGTTCGGTTGCTTCGTACCGGCGTCGAACTCGCGGAGTTGGAAAGGGTGTTGGAGCACGAGGCCGGGTTGAGCGCGCTGGCCGGACACGGCGGCGACATGCGCGCGATCCGGGCCGACGCCGAGGCGGGCGATGCGCGCGCCCGGCTGGCGCGCGGCATCTACGCGTACCGGGTGCGGACCAGGATCGCCGCGATGGCCGCGGCGATGGGCGGCCTGGACGTCCTGGCCTTCACCGGGGGAGTCGGGGAACACGACGACACGCTGCGCGCGGACATGGTCGCCGAGTTGGCGTTCCTCGGGGTGCGCCTGGACCCCCGGGCCAACGCCCGCGCGCGGGCCGACGCCGAGATCGGCCGAGCGGGCGCGCCGGTGCGCACCGTGGTCGTCACCGCCGGCGAGGACATCCGGATCGCACGCGAGACCCGCGCGACGCTGGGCTGAACCGCGATTCGCCACGACGTGCGCCACCCGGAGTGGGCCGGCGCGCGGGCGTGCGTGGGGGGTGCCCGTCCGGTCACAACGAGCCATCTTCCGAGGGGCGTTCGGCCCTGTCCGGATTCGCGGCGGAGCGGCCAGGCTGGGACGTGACCCAGGGGAGGGATCATGCACCGACGGGGACTGAAGATCGTGATCACCGAGTCGCAGCCGGACGGTTGCCGGCAGGTCGCGGGGCACCTGACCGAGGCCGGACACACCGTGCTGCGCTGCCACGGGCAACCGGGGACGGAGCGGACGGAACCCTGCGTGGCCTGGGCGGCCGGCGGCGGCTGTCCGCTGCTCGCCCAGGACGTCGACGTCGTCGTGGACGTGCGCGCCGACGAGGGGCCGCGGACCGCGCGCGAACAGGGCGCGATGTGCGCCCTCGTAGCAGGTGTGCCGCTGGTGGTCTGCGGACCCGTCGGCGCCCGCGACGGCATGCTCGCCCGGGCGGACGTGCTGTGCCACCACGACGACATCGAGGCGGCCTGCCGCACGGCGTTCTCCCCGGTGGGCCCCACCGCCCATCGGGTGGTCGCCCGTGCCGTGTCGCTCGCGCTCGCCGGAGTGAGCACCCCCGCCGACGTGCACGTGCGCCTGACGGCGCGGGAGAGCACGGTCTTCGCGGACATCACGGTCGGCGCGTCCCCCACGGCCACCGCGATTCGCCGCGTGCGTGCCGCCGTTCGACTCGCGCTGGCCCCCTTCACACCGTCGTGGCCGTATACCCCGGTGACGCTGTACCACCGGGAGCGGCCGGCCGATCGTCCGTGACGGCGCGATGTCATCCGGGCAACTCGCCGGGTGACGGGGGCACTTCGCCTGCGACGGGTTCAGCGCTCCGGTCCGAATCTCACCGCCGAGCGTGAGGAACGCCGACGGCGGTACCCGGCTTGTCTCCGGGCGGGGAGTTCGTACCTTGCGCGGATGACCGCTCGCCGTGGGCGCGTTGTTGTCGGCCTCGGTAGACGGGGCCTGGTCGGTTGGCGAGGCGCCGGCGTGCCGACGCCGGCGGGGGTCTCCCTGCCGGATCGTCGTGCTTTGGTACGACGGGCCGGTTTGTCTGGTAGTCCTGGGAAGTGGGCGCCGGATACGGCTCGTTGGGCTGGTCGTGACAGGGGTGGGACGGGGCCCGGGGATTGAGGATCACGGTAGTGGTGGTGATCGTGTCGACGCAGTCGTTGTGACCGGAGAAGGCGAGGAAGCCACCGTGCGATGGCGCCGACGCGAGCGCGGATCCGATGCCCCGGCGGTCGTGGAGGAGGTGGTGGTTGCCGACAGCGGCGATGCTCGTGCCGGCGACGGTGGGACGGCGGTGTCCGGCCATCGTGGACCACCGTCCTCGTTACCGGCGGGCGCGGGAACGGTGCACGTCGAGAGGTCCGGGCCCGCGACCGCGTCGGCGCCCCACGCGGTGGCCATCAGCGGCAACGTCCACGTCGCCCGGTTGAACGTCCGAGCCGCGCCCGTCCCGGTGCCGGTGGAGTGGCCGCTCCTGCCCGATCCCGTGCCGGCGTTGGCCTCGGCGTTCCAGGACCGTACCGGGTTGCGGGAGCGGATCGATCGGGCCCGGGCCGATCACGCGACGGTGGTGCTGTCCGGGGGTGGCGGGATGGGCAAGTCGCAGCTCGCCGCCGCCTACGCCCACCAGGCTCGCGCGGAGGGCGTGGACCTGGTCCTGTGGGTCAACGCCGCCGAAACCGAGCAGGTGATCACCACCTACGCCCGTGCCGCACGGTTGGTCGCCGCCCCGGGCGCGGCCGGGCAGGATCCTCAGGACGACGCGCGGGCGTTCGTGAACTGGCTGGCGACGACGCCGCGTTCGTGGTTGGTGGTCCTCGACGACATCACCGACCCGCGATCGCTGGAATCGTGGTGGCCACCGTCGCCGCCGTCCGGTCGCGGGACGGTCCTGGACACCACCCGCCGCCGCGACGCCCTGCTCTCGGGCGGCGGCCGTGCCGTGATCGACGTCGACACCTACACCGAGGCGGAGGCGGAGACGTATCTGCGCGAGCGCCTCACCCACGCCGCATGCGCCCGTCTCCTCGACGACGATGTCCTGCGACTGGCGCGGGAGTTGGGCCTGCTGCCCCTGGCCCTGGCGCACGCCGCCGCGTACATGATCAACGAGGATGTGACCTGCGCGCGGTACCTGCGCCTGTTCACCGCCGGCACCGCCCGTCTGGACAAGCTGTTGCCTGTGGACGCGGACACCGAACGCTACGGGCGACCGGTGGCCACCGCGCTCCTGCTGTCCCTGGACGCGGCCCAACGCGCCGAACCCGCCGGACTCGCGGCCCCCGCCCTCACCTTGGCGGCCTTCCTCGACCCCGCCGGACACCCCCGCGAACTCTGGACCCACCCCGGCGTCGTCACCCACCTCGGCATCCACCGCACCCCCGAGACCCCGGTCGACGCCGACGACGCCCACGCCGTGCTCCGGCTGCTGCACCGCTACGCCCTGATCACCGACGATTCCCGCAACGGCCCCCGCGCCGTCCGCATCCACGCCCTCACCGCCCGCGCCGCCCGCGAGGTGACCCCAGACACCGAACTCCCCACCGCCGCCCACGCGGCCGCCGACGCCCTGCTCGACCTGTGGCCCACCCACGACCACGGCGACGCGGATCTCGCGGCCGTCCTGCGGGCCAACACCGACACCCTCGCCGCACATGCCGGCGACCACCTGTGGCACCCCGACGGCCACCCGATCCTGTACCGGGCCGGACGAAGCCTCCTCGACGCGGGCCTCCACAACGTCTCGATCCCCCACTGGCAACGGATGAGCGCCGACGCCGATCGACTGCTCGGCGCGGAACATCCCGACACGCTGATGGCCCGAGGTCAACTGGCGATCTCGTTCTGGCAGGCGGGGCGGACGGACGAGGCGATTGCCTTGGAGGAGCGGGTGCTGGCCGCCCGCGAGCGGCTGCTGGGCGCGGAACACCCCAACACGCTGATGGTGCGAGCGAACCTGGCCTCCTCGTACTTGCAGGCCGGGCGGATCGGCGAGGCGATCGCCCTGGACGAGCGGGTGCTGGCCGATCGCGAGCGGCTGCTGGGTGCGCAGCACCCCGACACCCTGATGACGCGGGCGAACCTGGCCTCCTCGTACCGGCAGGCGGGGCGGATCGGCGAGGCGATCGCCTTGGAGGAGCGGGTGCTGGCCGATCGCGAGCGGCTGCTGGGTGCGCAGCACCCCGACACCCTGATGACGCGGGCGAACCTGGCCTCCTCCTACTGGCAGGCGGGGCGGATCGGCGAGGCGATCGCCTTGGAGGAGCGGGTGCTGGCCGATCGCGAGCGACTGCTGGGCGGGGAACATCCCGCCACGCTGACGTCCCGGGCGAATCTGGCGGTCTCGTACTGGCAGGCGGGGCGGACGGCGGAGGCGATCGTCCTGCTGGAGCGGGTGGTGGTCGATCGCGAGCGGTTGTCGGGCGCGGAGCACCCCGACACGCTGACGTCCCGGGCGAATCTGGCGGTCTCGTACCGGCAGGCGGGGCGGACGGCGGAGGCGATCGCTCTGCTGGAGCGGGTGGTGGCCGATCGCGAGCGACTGTCGGGCGCGGAGCACCCCGACACGCTCACGGCGCGGACGAACCTGGCCTCCTCGTACCGGCAGGCGGGGAGGACGGACGAGGCGATCGACATCGAGGAGCGGGTGCTGGCCGACCGCGAGCGGCTTTCGGGGCCGGAGCACCCCGCCACGCTGACGGTTCGGGCGAACCTGGCCGTCTCGTACCGGCAGGCGGGGCGGACCGGCGAGGCGATTGTGCTGCTGGGGTGGGTGGTAGCCGACTACCAGCGGTTGTCGGGCGTGGAACACCCCGACACGGTGGCGGTGACGAGTGTCCTGCGCAGGTGGCTCACGTGAGGGAACTCGCGGTGTGTGCCACATCCCCGGTGCTGCTTCGAGTTCGGATGGGTGCTCGGTCCCGGCCGCTCGAACGCGGTGGTCGTCGGACTATGCGTCCGCCGGGACGAAGAGCACCGGGGTGACGCTGTGGCGTAGGCAGTACGTGCCGGTGGGGCCGGGGATCGTGGGGCTCTCGATGCCGCTGGTGCCCAACACGAGCAACCGGGCGTTGCGGGCGCGGGCGACCAGGACCTCGCCCGCCGGACCGTGCAGCGGGGTGGCCACGATGCGCTCCGGCGGGATCGGGGCCCGGACCAGGCTTGCCAGGGCGCGTTCCAGCCGCTCGCGCGCCACGGACAGGGGGGCGTCGGGGCGGTCCAGGGTCGGGCGATCGGGGTCGGCGTCCGTCCAGGCCGTGACCACGTCCAGGGTCACGCCGAGTTCGGCGGCCTCGCGGGCGGCCCAACGCAGGGCGAGCGCGGATCCGAACGAGCCGTCGAGGCCCACCACGATCCGTCCCTCGGGCCGGGCCTTCGTGCTCTCGTCGGTGGGGACGGTCTCCGGCCGAGGGGGACGGCCGAGCGTGTCCCGGTCGAAGTGGGTACCGAGCGTTTCCATGTCGAACTCCGTTTCGTCCCGCGGCAGGTGGGCGGTGGTGGTCGTGATCGCACAGCGCACAGCGCACAGCGCACTGCGAATAGCGCACATCGCACGTCCCGTGTCCCGGGGCTTCGCGATCGCGAGGTTTCACCCGTCTCCAGGATGGAACGTCCGCGACCCCGGGCACAGGGCCGGTGGGAGTGGTGGGCCGGGACGAAGGTCCCGGCCCACCGGTACGGGTGGCCCTGTGCCGATCGACTCGGGGCGCGCCGAATGACGAGCACCCGGGTCACGGGGGATCTCGCCTCGGGTCAGCGGTCGCCGGGTGTGTCGGTCGTCCAGGTCCAGTCGCGGACCTCGGGCAGGTCCTCGCCGTGTTCGAGGATCCAGGCGCGGTGTCGGGTGCGGGCGTCGAGCATGCTCTGGCGTACGGTCGCGGCGCGGGTGCCCAGGCCGGGGACGCGGTCGATGACGTCGATCACGCGTTGGTAGCGGTCCATGTCGTTGAGGACGACCATGTCGAACGGGGTGGTCGTGGTGCCGTATTCCTTGTATCCGCGTACGTGCAGGTGGTCGTGGTTGTGCCGGCGGTAGGCAAGCCGGTGGATCAGCCACGGGTAGCCGTGGTAGGCGAAGATCACCGGGACGTCGGTGCCGAACAGGGCGTCGTATTCGGCGTCCGGCATGCCGTGCGGGTGCTCGGTCTCGGGGGTCAGCCGCATCAGGTCGACCACGTTGACCACGCGCACCCGCAACCCGGGCAGGTGTCGGCGGATCAGGTCGACGGCGGCGAGGGTCTCCAGGGTGGGCACGTCGCCGGCGCAGGCCAGGACGACGTGCGGGTCGCCGTCGTCGTTGGAGGCCCACTCCCAGACACCGGCGCCCCGGGCGCAGTGGAGGACGGCCTCGTCCATGGTGAGCCAGTCGGGGGTGGGCGTCTTGCCGGCCACGATCACGTTGACCAGGCCGCGGCTGCGCAGAGCGTGATCGCCGACGGAGAGCAGGCAGTTGGTGTCCGCCGGCAGGTAGACGCGGACGACCTCGGGGCGTTTGTTGATCACGTTGTCGACGAAGCCGGGGTCCTGGTGCGAGAAACCGTTCTGGTCCTGGCGCCACACGTGCGAGGTGAGCAGGTAGTTGAGCGACGCGATGGGCGGGCGCCAGTCGATCTCGCGGGAGGCGTGCAGCCATTTGGCGTGCTGGTTGAACATCGAGGAGACGATGTGGGTGAACGCCTCGTAGCAGGAGAACACGCCGTGGCGGCCGGTGAGCAGATAGCCCTCCAGCATGCCCTGGCAGGTGTGTTCGGACAGGATCTCCACGACCCGCCCGTCCGGGGCCAGGTGGGTGTCCAGGTCGGTGATCGGCTCCTGCCACGCCTTGGCGGTCGCCCGGTAGACCGCGCCGAGCCGGTTGGATTCGGTCTCGTCCGGGCCGAACAGACGAAAGTCGCGGCGGGTCGCGGTGCGGGCGAAGACCTCGCGCAGGTATTCGCCGAGGGCCCGGGTGGGTTCGGACGAGGACGCGCCGGGTTCGACCACCTTGACGGCGAAGGTGTTCGGATCGGGCAGTGGCAGGTCCCGCAGCACGGTGCCCCCGTTGGCCTCGGGCACCGCGCCCAGCCGCGTCTCGCCGGTGGGTACGTTGGCGAGCACGATCGGGGTGGGCCGGCCGTCCCGGTCGAAGAGTTCGTCCGGGCGGTAGGAGCGCAGCCACCTCTCCAGCAGGGCCAGGTGCTCCGGGTTCTCCCGTACGCCCGCCAGCGGGACCTGGTGCGAGCGCCACGTGCCCTCGACGGGCGTGTCGTCCACGGTGTGCGGTCCGGTCCAGCCCTTGGGGGTGCGCAGCACGATCATCGGCCATCGGGGTCGGCCCTGTCCGCTTGCCTTGAACGCCTCGATCCCGTCGAGCGCCTCGTCCAGCGCGGCGGCGAACGCGGCGTGCACGCGTGCCGGTTCGTCGCCCTCGACGTGGATCGGGCGCCATCCGTAGCCGGTCAGCAGCGCGTCCAACTCGGTGCGCGGCATCCGGGCGAGCAGGGTCGGGTTGGCGATCTTCCAGCCGTTGAGGTGCAGGATCGGCAACACCGCGCCGTCGGTGCGCGGGCTGAGGAACTTGGTGCCGTGCCAGGACGCGGCGAGTGGCCCGGTCTCGGCCTCGCCGTCGCCGATCACGCACGCGACCACCAGGTTCGGGTTGTCGAAGGCGGCGCCGAACGCGTGCGAGAGGCTGTAGCCGAGTTCGCCGCCCTCGTGGATGGAGCCGGGCACGCCGGGGGCGATGTGGCTGGGTACCCCGCCGGGGTAGGAGAACTGGCGGAACAGCGTGGTCATTCCGGCCGCGTCGCGGGGGACGTTCGGGTAGCGCTCGCTGTAGGTGCCGTCCAGCCAGGACGCGGCGAGCGCGGACGGGCCGCCGTGCCCCGGACCGGTGACGTGCAGGGCGTGGGTGCCGCGTTCGCGGATCACCCGGTTCAGGTGCGCGTAGATCAGATTCAGGCCGGGGGAGGTGCCCCAGTGCCCGAGCAGTCGCGGCTTGATGTGCTCGGGCCGCAACGGTTCGCTCAGCAACGCGTTGCCGCCCAGGTAGATCTGCCCCACCGCCAGGTAGTTCGCCGCCCGCCACCAGGCGTCGACCGTCGTCAGGTCCGAGCCCTCGGGAATCGCCGTCGTCATCGAACTTCCTCTCCTGTAGCGCCGGAACTCCGCTCGTTCCCACGCTCGCGCCCGCCACGCACCCGGTGAAGGGCCGAACGGCCCTACGGGACCGGGCCGATGCGGCCCCGGCGCGACGCGCCGATCGCCTGGCGAATGCGGGCCGGCGGGTGGCCCCGGGCTCAGAAGGGAAATTCGAAGTGGCTTGCGCCGCCGAAGCAGTGGGTCGCGTGGTGGTGCATGCGGCGGAAGTAGCGGGGGTCGTCCATCAGGCCGGTGTAGGACTCGTATTCGTGCTCGATCAGACCCGCGGTGTTGCCGAGGTAGACATCGAAACCCGGGTACATCAGGCCGACGAAGGGCAGGTCGTCGACGTCGACGGCGAGCACCGGGTACTCGCCTTCCCGGTCGGGCTCGGTGACGGCCAGGATGCGGCGGGAGTCCGAGCCGCCGGGCAGGAGGAAGCACTCGGGGAAGCGGTCGGCGACGGGCGTGAACATCTCGCCCCACATCTCGCCCAGTTCGTCGGCGACCAACTCGTCGAGGCTGCGCGGCGTGAGGCTGCCGTCGTCGGCCATCCAGTCGTACCGGTCGAGCAGGGACGTGTCGTACGCGAGCCAGGCCCGCAGGCTCGGCGACAGCGGGCGGCCGGACGGCAGCACCACCTCGGCCGACGCGTGGGCGGGCAACGGCCGGGCCACGCCGTCGGTCACCCACGGGACGTCCGCGTACGACAGCGCGGAGGCCCCGGGGTCCCGCCGGACCACCTCCAGGACCCGCTCGACCAAAGCCACTCCATGCACGGCGTCGCCCGTGCCCTCAGTCAACATGGCCGGGACGGTAACAGCCGACTCCGACGCGAGGAAGCCCGCATGCCGGCGCGCGACCGGGCTCGGGCGGCACGCGGATATCCGGTCGCGCGGGAGGCTGGTCGCACTCGGGGCGGCGGGTCCGTGATGCGATGCGTGGAGCCGACGATCCGGGCGGCGTACCGTCCGGAGCTCACACCCCGAAGACTCCGTCGATGCGTTCGCGGATCAGGTCGGCATGGCCGTTGTGACGCGCGTACTCCTCGATCAGGTGGACCATGATCCAGCGCAGCGAGACCCGTTCGTCACCCAGGACGAGGGCGTCCTGCTCGGACAGGCGGCCGGAGTCGTCCAACGCGGCGGCGGCGACGAGTTCGCGCCCGCGAGCGACCTCCGCCCGCCAGGCCGCCATGACCTCGTCGAGCCCTCGGTCCGGGTCGAGGGCGAAGCCGTCGTTGTTGCTCGCGCCGAAGATCGCGGGCACGTTCCGGCCGGCGAACACACGCTGGAACCAGTTGCGCTCCACCTCGGCCATGTGCTGGAGGAGACCCAGCAACGTCATCGACGAGGGCGCAGCCGAGGCCAGCCGTAATTGCTCATCCCGCAGGCCCGAGCACTTCAGGGCGAGAGTGGCGCGGTGGAAGTCGAGCCACGCTTCCAGCATGGCGCGTTCGCCGGCATGCACGGGCGGTATCCGGCGCCCATCCGGTGTCGTAGTCATGACCGCACCCTGACACATGGCGGCACGACCCACCCGGGACTTCGCCGGCGACGCACGCGCGCCCGCCGGGACACGCGCGCCGTCCGGCACGCGGCGACCGGGCCGGTCGTGGTCGCCGGGGGCTGGATCCGGGCCGCCTCCCCATAGGGTCGGCGGATGGCGAAGTATTTCGATGTGCACCCCGAGAACCCCCAGCCGCGCACGATCGGCAGCGTGGCCGACCTGATCCGCTCCGGATCACTCGTCGCGTACCCGACGGACTCCTGTTTCGCACTGGGATGTCAATTGGGCAACCGCGACGGCCTGAACCGGATCCGGACGATCCGCAACCTCGACGACCGGCATCACTTCACCCTGGTGTGCGAGAGCTTCGCTCAATTGGGCCGGTTCGTATACCTGGACAACGACGTGTTCCGGGCCATCAAGGCGTCGACGCCCGGTGCCTACACCTTCATCCTGCGCGCCACGTCAGAGGTGCCGAAGCAACTGTTGCATGCGAAGAAGAAGACGGTCGGCGTCCGGATTCCCGATCACGTCGTCACCCGGGCGCTGCTCGCCGAACTCGGTGAGCCGATCCTTTCCAGCACGCTGCTCCTGCCCGGCGAGGACGAACCGCTGACCCAGGGCTGGGAGATCAAGGAACGGCTGGAGCACGTGGTGGACGCCGTGGTGGACTCGGGCGATTGCGGCACCCAGCCGACCACGGTCATCGACTTCTCCGGCGACGAGGCCGAGATCGTACGTCGCGGAGCGGGCGACACGGCGCGGTTCGAGTAGCGGCCCGGTCTCGGGCGAAGACGTCGGCGCCCGGGTCGAGTGACCGACCCGGGCGGCCGGTGCGCCGATTCGTCAGAGGATCTCGATCGCGTCGACCCTCGGTGGCCGGTTCGGGAAGGAGATCTCGTGCCACCGCTCGATCTTGACCGAATCACCGTTGGCGTCGTAGTAGATCAAGTCGTTGTTTCCCGTGGAGATCTTGTCGACCCACCACCCGCCGAAGGAGGTTCTGCCGCGGTTCGCGTAGCAGTCCACGCTCTGGTCTCCGCCGTTGTGCGACCAGATCTTCAGGAAGTCCTCGCCACCACGACAGGGCACATGGTCGATGGCGAAGGCGGGGCTCGGCGGCACGACCAGGGTCAACGCGGCGGCCGCGGCCAACGCCACGGCCATCGAACGTGCGGCCCTCTTGGTTTTCGAGATCACGGGTCCTCCTCGGACGCAAAATTCCAACCAACGATGCTGGTGCATCGGGCAGGAAGCAGCCTGTCGGGTGCGGACCCCCCGGAACATCAGGATCCGGGAACATTCACTCGAATGGCGGCGGGGCGGAGCGGTGGGCGGGGGTGCGACTCGGCCGCGTGCAGGGGTGGCCCCGATCAGGCGCCTGCGGAGCCGGTCGCCGGGGTCGCCGGGGCCGCGGGCGTGTCGGGGCGACCGCCGGGCCGGTCGACGAAGCCGCGTTCGACGACGGAGGAGAGGTTGAGAACGGTGCCTGCCGGCGCGTACACGGTGTCCGTGGTGGAGATTTCGCGCACGCCGGTGAACGCGGAGGTGGCCCGGTCGAGGATCCATTCCGCGCGGGAGCCCTGTACCTCGTCCCGCGCGACCGAGACCCCGGGGCGTCCCAGGGAGTCGACGGTGTCGTCGGCGACGGTCACTCCGGGCAGCAGGGCCGCCGCCCGGAACAGCGCGCCGACCACCGCGGGCGGCGCGGCGGCGTTCATGAGCAGGTCGCCGATCAGGGAGAACGTCTGCTGGTCGACGGGGTTTCCGCCGTGCTCGGGCGCGGCTTTGCGGAGCAGGCGCAGGAGTTCGGCCGGGTCGGTGGGCAGGGTCTGCATGAAGCGGTAGTCGGGCCGGTGCAGGTTCCCCGGCCCGGTGTGCTCCTCGCGGAATTCGGTCCCGCTGCCGCCGCGCTGAAGGTAGGTGCCCGTACCGTCGACCGGACGCCAATGCTCGGTGGTGCGGATCGGCGAATGCCGGAACGTCGGCGCCCGTTCGGGTCCACCCAGGATGGCGCTGTATCCGAGGGTCCGGACGTACTCGTATTGGCCGTCCCGGACCGGGAGTTGGCTTCCGGTCTCGGCGGTCACGGCGGCGCGGACCAGGAGCGCGCTCGCGGACCGCTGCTCGGCTCGGGAGACCTTCGTCCCGCTCGGATCGCCGCCGGCGACGCTCACGCCCGCGATGATCGCGGCGACGGTTGCGGCCGCCGCGACGGGCAGGGCCACGAGTTGCCACTTCCGGAGCGTGCGAGGCCGACGCGAGGGCGCGGTCGCCGAGGCTCGGCGGATCTCGTGCATCAGGTGTTGCTTCAGCAACAGGTGGCGGTCCGGGCGGAGTTCCGGGACGGCTGCCGGAGGGGCCAACGCCGCCGGTTCGGTGTCCGGGACCCCCGCCGTAGCGTGCCCGTGGTCGTGGCCGCCGCCCTCGGTTCGCGGATCGGTGTTCATCGTGCCCTCCCGGGTTGTTCGTTGTTCGGCCGGATCGCTGCGCTGCGGTCATCCATGAGCTGTCCTGTGGGCGAGGGCGGTTCCCGATTTCCCGTTGTTCGTTCGAGTTCCTCCGCCGCGTACTTCCTGAGTCGGTTGCGGGCGCGCGACAACCGGGACTTCAGGGTGCCGACCCGCAGGTCGAGTGCCTCGGCGGCCTCGGCGTATCCCAGCCCGGACCACACGACCAGCGCGATGGCTTCCCGGTCTCCTCGCCGCAGCCGCGCCAAGCCCGCGCGAGCCGCCGCGAGTTGCTGCGCGTGGTGGGCGCGATCGACGACCTCGTCGGCCAAATCGGGCACCGGGCCGCGCGGCGGCAGCCGATCCATCGCGGCGCGGTGCCGACGCGCCGAACGGGCGGTGTTGCGCAGGATGTTCGTGGCGATCCCGTACAACCAGGCACGCAGACCCTCGTCCGGGTCCCCCTCCTGCCGTGCCGGCGGCTCGGGATCGACGCGCTCGCGCAACCGCCACGCCTCCAGAAACGTCAGGGACACGACGTCCTCGGCACCGGCCGGATCCGCCGCCACGCGCAGCGCGTAGCGGTAGACGGCACGCGCATGATCGTCGAACAGGCCCGCGAAGGCGGCGGGGTCGCCGGCTCGGACACGGGCACGCAAGGACAACTCCATGACCGCTCCTGTCCGACCGGCCCCACCGGTTCCCGTGACCCCCGTCACATGCCCTGCTCCATTCCTGCGGGAGATTCGTTGTCGCCTCCGGTGGACGAAATGGGCGTCGCCGTGCTCCTGTTCCCGGCTGCGTACCGGTAACTCGAATTCGTGGGTCGGGCGGGCGGGCTTGTCGGGGAGTTGTGATTAGGTGCCGAATGGGAAGCGGAGTTTCGGATTCCTGCCACAGCTCTGCCGGCCGAAAACCGGAGGGTCGTCATATTCCGGCCCGAGTGGATCGTTTACTCTTTTCCGCGAATTTCTTCCGTCGTAACCGATCAAGGTGCGTTCTGCCCTATCGTCGGGTGTTCCCGGAACGTCCGGGATATCGAACGAACACGTCGATCGGATCGGTGTGAATTGAACAGCAAATTGCTTCGACTGTGGAATTGCACGACGATGGCGGATGTCCGGCGCAGGATCGCCGCGGGGGTGGGAGCCGTCGTACTGCTCGCGGCCGTCGTCCTCGCGGGCACCGCGACGGGCACGGCCGCCGCCGCGACGCAGGCGTCGTCAGCCGGGACTCAGGCGTCGTCCGCCGCGCGCGAGGGCGGGTGGACCTGTCCGGGGACGCCCGTGCCGACCGGGTACGTCATCACCGCGTTCGACCGCAACGGCTGCAACGGCCGGGGGGCGTGGTTACAGCAGCCCGTTCGTGACGGGATCTGGACCTGTTCGGGCTCGCCCATCGTGCCGGGGTACGTGATCGCCGCGTACGACCGCAACGGTTGCAGCGGGGTGGGCGCCTGGTTCCACCGACTCGCGCGTGACGGGATGTGGACCTGCTCGGGCTCGCCGATCGTGCCCGGCTACGTGGTCACCGGGTACGACCGCAACGGCTGCACCGGCATCGGCGCGTGGTACCACCAGCTCGTCCGCAACGGGATCTGGACCTGCCCCGGTTCGCCCATCCCGGCCGGCTACCGCAGCACCACCTACAACGCGACGGGTTGCAACGGACTCGGCGCCTGGTACACGATCCGCGCCTGAAAGTAGCCGCGGAACGCCGTCCGGCACTCGGGCGGCGCGTGCTTCGGCGCCGGGCCACGACCGGCCGGTGCCGAGGTACGCGCCGCCCGAGGGCGTGTCGCATTCCGAGACGGTCGGTGTGATGCGTATCGCTGCCTCGGCGTTTCGACTCGGACGTGCGCCATCATGACCGGATGGACGCTCGTTTCCTTGGTATCGCCGAGCTGGTCGAAACTCCCTCCGCGGCGGTCGTGATCGATGTGATGCGTGCTTTCACGGTGGCTGCCTGGGCCTTTGCCCAGGGGGCGGAAAAGATCGTTCTCGCCGAGTCGCCGGACGAAGCCCTGGCGCTCAAGGCTCGCCATCCGGAGTGGGTGGCGCTCAAGGACGGTCCGCCCGCGCCCGGGTTCGACACGGTCAACTCGCCGGGCCTGCTGCGCTCCCTCGACCTGGGCGGACGGACCGTTGTGCAGAAGACCACGGCGGGGACGGTCGGCGCCCTTGCGGTCAAGGAGGCGTCGCTGGTGTTGTGCGCCGGCTTCGTGGTGGCGGAGGCAACGGCTCGGCTGTTGCGGGAACACGGGTGTGAACGTGTCACGTTCGTGGTCACCGGTGAGGACGGGCGCGCCGACGAGGACCTGGCGTGCGCTCAATACATCGCCCGCAGGGCCACCGAGGCCGGGACGGACCCCGCCGACTTCCTCCGCCGCGCCGGCGAGTCGCGCGCCGCCGCCGAGCTGGCGCAGGGCGTGCGACAAGGAGTGCATCCCGACGACGTCGCACTCTGTCTCGAACTCGACCGCTTCCCCTTCGCCATGGTGGCAACCCCGGAGGACCAACTCATGGTCCTTCGCCCGTACACCGTGCCCACACCGACCGGCTGATCGCCGGTGAGGTGGGCCGAGGCCCGTGTGCGGGGCGACGGGTTCGCCGTCCTGCGCCTCGACTCCCGGCCGGCTGTCCGGCTGTGCGGCCGACCCCGACGGCTCGGCGGTGGTTCAGGACACGTGCGTTGTCGGGACGGGTTTCGTGGTGGGGGGTTTGTCGGTGGCGAGGGTGCCCAGAAGGCGTAGGGCGTCCTCGGTGGGGGTTCCGGGGGCGGCGGAGAGGACCAGGAGTTCCATGCCGGATTCGTCCGGTAGGGCGAAGTTTTCCTGGTGCAGTTCCAGGAGTCCGACCAGGGGGTGTCGGTAGGCCTTGCGTCCGTGGGTGCGGGCGCGGACGTCCGCGCGGGCCCAGAGGCGGCGGAAGCGCTCGCTGCCCATTGCGAGTTCGCCGATCAGCGAGGCCAGGCGCGGGTCGTCGGGGTACTTCCCGGCCGCCAGGCGCAGGTGCCCGACCACGTCGAGGGTGCAGATGTCCCAGTCGGCGTAGAGGCCGCGTTCGGCCTCTTCGAGGAAGATGTGCCGGGCGGTGTTCAGGCCCGGCATCTCCCGGCCGTAGAGGAGCCCGGCGAGGCGGTTCCCGGCGGCCACGTCCAGCCGGTGGTCCATGATCAGGGCGGGCGCGTCGGTGACCAGGTCGAGGATGCGCAGCAGTTCGGGCCGCAGGCGCCCGTTGGGCGACTTCGCGCGGCGGCGGCGCTGGCGGGCGAGCCGGTACAGGTGCCCGCGTTCGGTCTCGTCCAGGCCGAGGACTCGGGCGAGCGCGTCGAGGACCTGTTCGGAGGGCTGGGTGGCGCGGCCCTGCTCCAGGCGTACGTAGTAGTCGACGCTGACCCCGGACAGGTGGGCGACCTCTTCGCGGCGCAGCCCTTCGACGCGGCGGCGGCTGTCGGTGGGAATGCCGACGGCGGAAGGGTCGACCCGGGAGCGCCGGGTGCGCAGGAAACCCGCAAGATCGTCCATGCCCCCAGTATGGCTCCGGCGGCGCGAACGAAGGTGGCCCTGCGAATACCAGGAACTCCGGTCCGATGGAAGCGGCGCCCCTGAACGAAGCACGCGTGGCGGCCCAGGATTCATGGCGACACACCTCGTTGAGGCGACACACCTCGTTGAAGGGAACAGCCATGAAGGCGCTCATCGTCCACGCCCACCCCGAGCCGCGTTCGTTGAACGGTTCACTGAAGGACCTCGCCGTGTCCACCCTCGAAGCGGCCGGGCACGAAGTACGGGTGAGCGACCTGTACGCGATGAACTGGAAGGCCGTGGTGGACGCGGCGGACTTCGCCGAGCACGCCACGAACCCGCTTCAGGTGGTGCCGAGTTCGGGCCGGGCGTACCAGGCCGGTGCGCTGACGCCCGACGTGGTGGCCGAGCACGAGAAGTTGCTGTGGGCCGACACGGTGATCTTCCAGTTTCCGATGTGGTGGTACACGATGCCGGCGATCCTCAAGGGCTGGGTGGACCGGGTGTTCTCGTACCGCTTCGCCTACGGCGTCGGGGTGCACGACGAGACCCGGTACGGCGAGCGTTTCGGTGAGGGGACGCTGAAGGGGCGGCGGGCGATCCTCTCGGTCACCGTCGGGGGCCCGGAGTCCCACTACGGCGATCGTGGGATCAACGGCCCGATCGAGGACCTGCTGTTCCCGATCCACCACGGGATCCTGTACTACCCGGGCCTGGAGGTGCTGCCGCCGTTCGTGCTGTACGGCGCCGACCGGATCGCGGGCGGCGACTTCGAGGACGCCGCGAAGGCGTGGAAGGAACGGCTGCTGTCGCTGGAGGCGACCGAGCCGATCGCGTTCCGGCGGCAGAACTTCGGTGACTACGAGATCCCGTCGCTGCGGTTGAAAGAGGGCCTGGAAGCGCCGGGCCGCAGCGGTTTCGGCCTGCACGTGCGGGGTTGATCGCCGGCGCGGGACCGGACGGGGGCGGGCCGGCCCGTGTCGGTTCGTCGCGGTCCGGGGCGGCCGCGGTCGACCGCCCCGGTGGCGCGGGTTCAGCCTGCGGCGGCGCGGAGCAGGGATTGCGCCCGGGGCCAGGGGCCGAAGCCGGCGGCGGGGTTGAGGTGTCCGACCGGGCCGAGTTCCACCAACCGGCTGCCCCACGCGCGGGCCGACTCGGCGACCCGCTCGGCCGACGCCAGGGGGTCGTCGGAACTCGCCGCGACGATGCGGGGGAAGGGCAGCCGGGTGTGCGGCACGGGAGTCCAGCCGTGCTGCTCCAAGGCGTCGGGCGTGGGGTAGCCGGGCGGCAGCGGTGTCCCGAAGTCGGGCGGCGTGGCCGGCAGCGCGCCCTGGACGAAGAAGCGCTCTCCGGTCCGGTATCGGCGCGCCCAGTGCACGGTGGTGAGCACTCCGGCGCTGTGCGCGGCCAACAGGACGGGTCCGCGGACTTGGGCCAGTACGTCGTCCAGGGCCGCGACGCGCGCGGCCCTGTCGAGCAGGTCGTGGTCAAGGGCGGGACCGTGTGCACGCACCGTCCGGCGTCGGCGAGTTGCTCGGCCCGGTGGGTCTGCCAGTGCTCCGGCACATGGTCGCGCAGGCCGGGCACGATCACGACTGTCGGTTCGGGGGTTCGACTCATGGGGACGACTCCGATTCCTTGCGTTCCGCCGCCTCGGCGCGTTCCCGAAGTCGGCGCAGGTCCGGTGCGTAGTGGCGGCGACCGACCGCGAAGGCCGCGGTGGCCACGATCGCCACGAGCGGGACGAGCCGCAGCGCGGCGCGCAGCCCGATGTGGTCGGCGAGCAGGCCGGTGACCGCGGGGCCGGGGGCCAGCCCGAGCAGGCTGTCGGCGAGGGTGAGGGTGGCGAACGCGGTGGACGCGGGGACCAGGTTGGCCACCATCGCGGCCGCCGGACCGGCGGTGCCCGCGCACAGCAGCGCCCCGGCCGCCGGCACCAGCACCTGTGGCGGCCCGACGGGCGGCAGGAAGGCCGTCGTCAGCAGGACGAGCGAGCCGGAGCTGCACACGATGGCGACCGTCCACTTCCGCTGGGCGGACACCCGGCTGATCCGGTCCGAGGCCATCCCGCCGATGATTATGCCGAGGCCGATGACCAGGGCGAAGCCTCCCGCGACCACGCCGGCCTTACCGGTGGACAGATCGGACGACCCGCCCACCGTGATGCCCGCGTCCAGGAAGCGCCGGTGTGCACACGCGGCGGCGGCACGTTCGTCGCCGTAGTAGCCGCGCAGTTGTTCACCGAGGGCAGCCGCTGGGACCTGTGCTCCCTCGACCGCCGACAGCGCGGCCTGCTGCGCCCCACGAGCAGCGAAACGCTCCCCGCCGGCCCGGCGATCCTCGTGCCGGAGGACCGGCCGCTGCTCATCGCGCTCGGCGCCGACGGTCGGCTCGGCTACGGCGAACTCGCCGAGCTCACCGGCATGAGCGAGTCGACCGTGCGCCGCCGGCTGGGCCGGATGTTGCGCGAGGGCACCGTCGTGCCACGCTGCGAAATCGCGCAGAGCGTCTCCGGATTCCCCACCTTCGTGCACTACCTCGCCGACGTGCCCAGCACCGAACTCGCCCACGTGGGCGCCTCGATCGTCAACGAAGTCCGCATGTGCGCCGCGATCGCCGCCCGGCACGGCCTGCTGATCACCGCCTGGGTGCGCTCCCTGCCCGACACCCGACGGCTGGAGGCACACCTGGCCGAACGTTTCCCGCACCTGGTCGTCGAGGACCGCCGGCTGACCCTGGCCAACCCCAAGCGCATGGGCCACCTGCTGGACACCGAGGGCCGCAGCATCGACTTCGTCCCGATGGACATGTGGTCCTGAGCGGCCGCGCCGGCGCGTTCGGCGAGGGGCGGGTCGGGACGCGCTCGGCCGGCTCGGCGACGCGTTGTTCGGGAAAACCGGTCCTGCGGGGTCTTCGCGGGCGACACGATACGGGCACGACCACCGATCGGCCGCGTGGCCGAGCCCGGGAATCGTGGACCGAACCGGCGGGAGCGCCCGCGGAGTTCGGGGTTCGCGTTCGTCCCGGCCGTCGAGCCGAGGCATCGGCGGGATTGCGCGGGCAGGCGGCCGTCCGCCCCGACAGGCGGTGAATGTTGCTCAACCCCGCGGCCCGAGGGCGCAACCGGTTGCCCCGGGCCGCCCGGCATGGGTGCACTGGACCCGTTCCCGCACAGCCGCGGCGTCGTCGACGCGCCAGGCGGGAGCGCTTTCGGTCCTCCCACCGCGAATCGGGGATCCCATGCTGTCCGCCCGACATACCCTGCTGCCACGATCGGCACGTATCGCCCTGGCCCGGGACGCCCGGCTCGGGGGTGGCAACCTCTGGCGTACCGCGCTGGAGTACAGCCGAGCCCCCGACGCGCCCCTGCTCGTGTCGGACCCGCCCCTCGTGGTCGAAGACGGGACCCTGCGGCGGGAGTTCGGCATCGCCGCACTCGACGCCCTCGCCGACGCGTGGTCGTGCCACTACCTCGACCGGGGCGTGCGACCGCGCGACCGGGTCGCCCTCTACATCGAGGACTCCTTCGAGGACCACCTGCACCTGGCCGCCCTCGCCCGGATCGGGGCCATCGCGGTCGTGCTCAACGGCCGGCTGCCGCCCGAGGCCGCGCTCGGTCTGCTGGAGCGCGCCGACCCGGTCGGTCTGTACACCGACCCCGCGCACCTGGAACTCCTGGGCGGGCGGCACCGGGCACTGCCCGGACTGCGCTGGACGCACACCCGCGCGGACGGGGCCGGGCCGGGCAACGCGCGACTGCCCGACCGGGCGCGATACCGGCACGCAGACAACGACCCGGTGTTCCTGTGCCACTCCTCGGGTACCACCGGCCGGCCCAAACTGGTCACCTGGACTCACCGGCAGAGCGTCGCGGGAACCCGGTTCCGGCTCGCCACCCAACCCGAACCCGAGGATTCGCTGCTGCTGTGCGCGGCTCCCCAGAGCCACGGGGCCGCGATCGCGATCACCTTCTTCGCGCTGGCGGCCGGTCTGCCGGTGGTCTCCTCGGCCGACCGCAGCGCCGCCGGCCTGGCCCGCGCCGCCGCCGCGCACCGGCCGACGACGATCTTCGCGTTCAACCACACCCTGGCCGAACTCGCCGTCTCCGACCCGGACCCGGCGTGCTTCGCGTCGGTGGCGGACTGGGTGAACGTCGGCGACTCCGCCCACGAGGCGCACGTGCGTCCCCTGGTGCGGATGGGCGGGCGCACCGTGGCGGGCCGGGCCGCGGCGGGCTCGGTCTTCAACGACATCCTCGGCTCGTCCGAGCTGGGCTGGGCGGCACTGCGTCGCTCCACCACACCCGACACACCGTCGTCCCCACGCCACCTCGGCCGACCCGGCTCGGCGATGAAGGTGGCGGTGCTGCGCGAGGACGGCAGCCACGCCGACGTGGGGGAGGTGGGCCTGCTCGGGGTCCGCGGCGAATCGGTGACCACCGGCTATTGGAACGACTCGGACACCTACCACCGCAGCTTCCTCGGCGGTTGGTTCCTCTCCGGGGACCTGGTGCGCCGGACCGCGGCGAACCACTACTTCCACGTCGACCGCGTCGTCGACACCATCCACACCGCGGGAGCGCCCGGTCACTCCGTCCTGATGGAGGAGGTGATCCTGCTCGCCCTGCCCGAGGCGGCCGACTGCGCGGTGGTGGGCGCGGGCGATCGCGGTGCGGAGGTGCCGGTGGCGGTGGTCCGGCCGCGGGAGGACGGCGCGGATCCGGCGGCCCTCCTCGATCGGGCCAACACCGCGCTCGCCGCGGCCGGCCAGCCCGCCCTGGCCGCCCTGGAGATCGCCACCGCCGACACGGACCTGCCCGTCGGCGCGACCGGCAAGGTCCTCAAACGGCAACTGCGGGAGAAGTACCGCGACTTGCCCGGCCATCTCGCCACCGTATCAACGCAGTTCGTGGCGGCCGTCGACGAATCGGGCCGCCCGACACGGCAGGAGGAAGCCATGACTCGTCGAACCACCCCGGACGCCGCGGACGTGCGCGCGATCGTCGCCGCGGTCCTGGAGACGGAGGCCGAACGCATCACTCCCGACGCGGCCTTCCACGCGCACCTGGAGATGGACTCGCTCCAGAAGACCGAACTCGTCGCCCGGATCGAACGCGCCTTCAGGGTGCGGTTTCCGGCCGAGGAAGCGGCCGGGCTGGACTGCCTGGCCGATGTGCTCGCCGCGTTGATGCGGCACGGCGTCGACAACGACCCGAAGACCGAACGAGGAGACTCCCGATGAACCCCGTCGACCTGCTCCTGTTGCGGCACCTCGCGGCCGGCCGCGGCGCCCGGACGAGCGTCACCGACCGCACCGGCTCCCTGACCTATGCCGAACTGACCGACGCGGCACGCGAGTACGCCGGCGCACTGGCGGCCGGCGGAATCCGCCGGGGTTGCCGCGCGCTGGTGGTCACCGACGACACGGCGGACGCGATCGTCGCCGTCCTGGGCCTGTGGTGGCACGGGTGTGTGCCGGTCGTGCTCAGCCCGATGCTCCGCGACGCCGAACTCGCCTTCATCGCCCGGGACTGCGCCGCCGAATACGCCGACCTCGACCTGCCGCGCGAGCGCCGCGACGAACTGGCCGCGGCCCTGGGCCCGCTCGGCTTCCGGCACGAACACCTGGACCAGGAAAGGGGGTTCGTCGATCCGGACGCACCGGCGAGGTTCGCCGAGGAAGCCGAGGTATTGGTGCAGTACACCTCGGGCAGCACCGGCCGGCCGCGCGGCGTCCGGCACTCGACGGGCGGCCTGCGCGCCGTATCGACCGGCTTCGGCGGCGTGCTCGCGCTGACCGAGTCGGACACCGTCCTGTCCACCGCCAAACTCTCCTTCGGCTACGGCTTCGGCAACTCGCTGCTGTTCCCCCTCGCGGCGGGCGCCCGCTCGGCGCTGCTCACCGGCCCGGTCGACGCGTTCACCGTGACCGCCGCGATCGACCGGTACCGGCCGACCGTGTTGTGCGCCGTGCCGAGGGTGTACGAATCCCTGTTGGCCGCGGTCGCCGACCGAGGAGCGAGACCGGACACCTCCTCCGTTCGCGTCGCGGTCGCCGCGGGCGAGCACCTGCCCGCCGACCTGGCCCGCCGGGCGACCGAGACCTTCGGATTCCCGCTGGTCAACGGCCTCGGAGCGACCGAGGTCCTGCACATCGTGCTGGCCACCGCGCCGGACGCCCCACCGCACGGATCCACCGGTCACCCGGTACCGGGCGTGACGGCGACCGTGCGGGACGACGACGGACGGTCGGTGCCGACCGGGACCCACGGCCGGCTGCACATCGCGTCCGCGTCCGCCGCGATCGGCTACCTCGACCGGCCCGAGGCCCAGGCGCGCACGTTCGCCGACGGCGGCGTCTACCCGGGGGACGTCGTGTACCGCACCCCCGAAGGGGACTTCCGGCACGTCTGCCGTACCGACGACCTGCTCAACATCGGTGGCCACAAGGTCGCGCCGGCGGAAATCGAGGCACTGCTGAAGGCGACCGAGGGCATCGCCGACTGCGCCGTCGTCGCCGACCGGGACCCGGCCGGCCTGCAACAGGCCGTCGCCTACGCCGTTTTGGTACCGGGCGCCGTGCCGGCGCAGGTCCGCCGGAGCGCCTTGCAGGCCATCCGCGACCGATTGCCGCCGCACCGGCGCCCCTCAAGGATCGAACTCATCGACGCGCTCCCGACCACCTCCACCGGCAAACTCGCCCGCTTCCGGCTGGGCGCCCCCGAGGAGGCCCGATGACCTGGGACATCGTCGGCATGGGTGCGGTCGCCTGCCTCGGGAACGAACCGGAGGCGATCCACCGGGCACTGTGTCGCGGCGAGAGCGGAGTCGCTCCGCTGCGGGCCTTCGACCGTGCCGCGTTCCGGGTGCAGAACGCGTACGAGATCGACGATCGCGCGGTTCCGGGCCGCGACGAGCCCGGCCGAGCCACCCGTTGGCTGCGCGCCGCGGTCGGCGCGGCGCTCGCGGACGCGGGACTGACCGAGGGGGGAGCGGGCGGCGTCGAACGCGGGGGCGACACCGAACGCGCGGGCGGCGGCGAACCGTTGCGGGGTGTGCCGGTCGGCGGGATCGCGGACGTCCCGGTGATCGTCGGAACCACCCTGCGCGAACTGCGCTCGGCGGAACTGTGGTGGCGCGACGGCACCGAACTCGAACCCGCCGACCTGCACTTCGCCCGGGCCATGCGCGAGGCGTTCGGCACCACCCGAACCGAGACCGTGGCCGGCGCGTGTGCCGCGTCCCTGTACGCCCTCGGCATGGCCACCGACCTGATCACGCTCGGCCTGGCCGAGACCGTCGTGGTGGCCGGTACCGACTCGATCACCGAAAGCGCCTTCGGTGGACTCGACCGCGTGCAGCACCCGGCGCCGCACTCGATCCGCCCGTTCGATCGCGACCGCAAGGGCATGGTGATGGGCGAGGGCGCGGTGGCCGTCGTGCTGCGCCGCGCCGACACTCACCACCGCCCGGCGCTCGCCCGGCTGCGCGGCGTCGCGATGAACTGCGACGCCGCGCATCCGACGGTGCCCGACCCGGCGGGCGTGACGGCGGCCGTGCGCGAGGCGCACCGGCGCGCCGGGGTCCGGCCCGAGGACATCGACCTGGTCGTCGTGCACGGCAGCGGTACCCGACACAACGACGTGGTCGAATCCCGGGTCCTGGGCGAGGTGTTCGGGCGATCCGGATCCGGCCCGCGGATCACCTCGATCAAATCCGGGCTGGGACACACCTGCGGTGGCTCCGGCTTGATGAGCCTGGTCGTCGCCGTCCTGGCGCTGCGGTCGGGGGAACTCCCGCCGATCGCCGACCTGTACGACCCGATTCCCGAGGCCGGCAACCTGCGCCTGGTCGTGGGCGAACCGGCCGTCGGCAGCTTCGCCACCGCGCAGATCCACGCGATCGGCCTGGGCGGCATCAACGCCGTCGCCGTGGTGGGGAAGGCGCCGTGATGCCCACCGGAACGCCGCACGAGATGTCACCCGTGATCACCGGCTGTGGGCTCGCGGTCTCCGGCCTGCACGACGAATACGACCTGCTGGAACCGGCCGAGGCCGGGGTCGGGTCCCCGGCCGGAGCCGACCGCGACGGCGACGCCGCTCGCGCCGATGCCGGGATGCGGCACAAGGACCGGGCCTCCCGCCTGGCCCTGCACGCCGTGCGCCGGGCCCTGGCCGGCGCGGCGCTGCGCGACCCCGCGACCACCGCCGTCATCGTCAGCAGCAACTTCGGCAACCTCGACACCGTCTGCGACTTCACCGACACCATCGCCGCGGAGACCGTCACCGGCCTGAGCCCGATCCGGGTCCCGCACATGTCGAGCAACGTCACCGCCGGCTGGGTGGCGATGGCGCACGGCCTGCGCGGACCCAACATCACCCTGTGCAGCGGCACGACCGGCGGCCTGGACGCCGTGTTCTGGGCCGCGGCGCTGCTCGCCGCCGGCCGTGCCGAGGCCGCCGTCGTGGTCGGCGTCGAACCGGACACCGCGCCGGTGGCCCGGTTGCACCGCGAGCACGGCGGCGGGCGGTGGTTGGACGGCGCGGCCTGCCTGGTCGTCGAGCGGCCCGAAGACGCCCGCGGCGTGCGAGCGCGGGCCGTGATCGCCGGATACGGCCGAGCGGCCGGCCGGGCCGAAGCGGTCGGGCAGGCGACGAAGGCCTACGACGGCCCGCTCGGGCTGTGGGTGGCGCCCGGCCACCCCGCGTCGACGCTCGATCTGACCGCCCGACTGGGCCGGTGTTCCGGCGCGCTGGGCGTGCTGCAATGCGCGGCCGGGGCGGCCCGGTTCGACCGGTCGCAGGACGACTTCGTGCTGGCCGTCGCCGGCGACGACCACACCGGCGCGGCCGACGGCGAGGGTGATCCCGGTGGTGTGGCGGCCGTGCTGCTCGGCCGCCCCGGCTCCGGGCCCGGCGGGAGGTGGTCGGCATGACCCCCGGGTCCGACGAACACCGGGCCGTGATGACCGGCCTGGGCGCCGTCTCCTGCCTGGGGGCCGGGCTCGGCGGGTACTGGAACGCGCTGCTCGCCGGTGGCGCCGCGCCGCGCGAGGTCGACTTGCCGCACCTGAACATGCGGGCCAGGCGGATGTATCGGGTGCCCGAGGCCGCCGTCCCCGAGCACCCGCGCCGGCATGCGGGCGTCCCGCTCGGCGCGGTGCCGCGAATGGCGGTGGCGGCTGCCCTCGAAGCGCTCGACGACGCCGGGATCGAGCACCGCGACCGCGCCGACGTGCCGGTGGTGCTGGGCTGCGAAATGGGCAACGCGAGTGTGCAGGAGGAACGACGCGGCGCCGACGGGGCCGGCCATCCGCAGTGGACACCGCTCGCGGTCGCCGCTGCGGCCGTGGGATCGGCCATCGGCTCGCGGCGCGGCAACATCAGTGTGGGCAACGCCTGTTCGGCGGGCGGATACGCGCTCGGCATCGCCTCGGACCTGATCCGCTCGGGCGAGGCGTCCGTGGTCCTGGTCGGCGCCGCGGACGGGGTGACCCGGGTCGGCATGGGCGGCTTCGACCGGCTCGGCGCGGCCGACCCGCACAGTTGCCGCCCGTTCGCCCGGGACCGGGCCGGCACCGTGTTCGGTGACGGCGCGGCGATGGTGGTACTGGAATCGGCGGCGCACGCCCGACTTCGCGGTGTCCGTGCGTACGCCGAACTCGCCGGGGTGGCCTGGAGTTGCGACGCCCGACACCCCACCGCGCCCGATCCGGACGCGACCCAGCTCGTGCGCGCGATGCGCGAGGCCCTCGCCGACGCGGACTTGGCTCCGGACCGGGTGGGCTGCGTCCTGCCGCACGCGACCGGGACCCCGCTCAACGACGCGGTGGAGAGCCGTGCGCTGCGCCGGGTGTTCGGCCAAGTGACGGACCGGCTGCCGCTGTTCGCGCTCAAGGCGATGATCGGGCACACCTCCGCGGCGGCCGGGATCTTCGCCTGCCTGACCTCGGCGTTGATCCTGTCCCGAGCGCGGATCCCCGCGAACGCACCGGTGGAGCAGGACCCGGATTGCGAGGTGTGGCTGCCCCGGGAGGCCGCGCTGCGGCCGGCACGCCCGGCGGTGCTGGTGAACACCTGTGCCTTCGGCGGCAACAATTCGTCCTTCGTGCTCGCCGGGCGGGGGTGGCCGGCATGACCGCCCCGGCGCGGATGCGCGTCACCGGCCTGGGAGTGATCGCTCCCGGCGTGGACCGACCCGATCGGGCGCTCGGACCGCGATCCGCGCCCCAGCCCGGCTGGTTCGAGGTCGCCGCGGCCCTGCCCGGACGCGGCTATCGTCGGTTGCCCGCCGGCTGCCTCCACCTGCTCGCCGCGGCCAGGGCGGCCGTGATCGACAGCGGCCCTCGGTTCGCCGAGGTGCCCGCACACCGCCGAGCCGCGATCGTGGGAACCAACAACGCCGGGGCGGCCCTGATCGAGGAGTTCGACCGGACGATCATCGATCTCGGCGCCGCGGAACTGCCGCCCGGCCGCGTCCCGTACATGGCGACGAGCATGTTCGCGGCCCGATTGGCACCCGAACACCTGCTGCGCGGCTTCGACCTCACCACCAACTCACCGGCCGTGGCGGGGCTGGACGCCCTCCAGAGCGCCGCACGCGCGCTCGCGGCGGGGCGCGCCTCGGTCGTCCTGGCCGGCGCGGTGGAGGAACCGCCCTCGGCCACACAGCGGTCCGGGGCCCGGTTCGCAGCGGCACCGGTCGACATCGGCGCCGCGGTCCTGGTGTGCGAGCCCGAGGAGGTGCCCGCGGGCGGTGCCGCGGGGTACGGCTGTTGCTCGACGTACAGCGCGTTTGTTCCCGGCGCCGGCGCGGGCGCCGATCCCGACCGCGCGCGGGCCGTCCTCGCGGGGTTGTGGAGCCGACTCGCCGACGACGGCCCGCCGCGCCGGATCGATGCCGTGCTCGACGACTCCGCGCTCGGCGCGGCCGTCGCCGCCTGGTTGCCCGCATGCGCCCCCGACAGCGAGATCACGGCCGTCCCGGCGGCGATCGGCGGCGGTTGCCTGACGCCGGTGCGCCGTGTCGCCGGTCGGCTCGCCACCCCCGGCGGCCTCACCGATCGCGTCGCGGTCGTCGCCGCCTCCGCCCACGGCCACCTCTCGATCACCGACCTCACCCCGGCCGCCGCCGGCCCCGGGCACCGCACGCCGCCGGTCGACGACCGGACGACACCGGCCACCACGAAGGGACACCGATCATGACCAGGCCCACCCCCACCCGCGAGGAACTGCGCGACTTCTTCGTCGAGGAACTCGAACTCGCCGACGAGATGGTCGCCTACGACAGCGAGTTCGCCGTCGACCTCGGCATCGACTCGCTCACCACGATGGAGCTGATGGTGCAGTTGGAGAAGCGCTACGGCGTCCGGCTCGCCGAGTCCGAATTCGCCGAACTCACCTCGGTGAACGCCGTACACGAATTCCTGTCGGCCCGACTCGGGGCGGCCTGAGCATGGCGGACACCCGGCGGCCGGTCGCGCTGGTGACCGGAGGATCGCGCGGCATCGGACGAGCCGTGGTGAACCGGCTGGCCGCGGACGGATTCGACGTCGCCTTCTGCTACCGCTCCCGGTCGGACGCCGCCGCGAAGGTGGTGGCCGAGGCGGGCGCGGCCGGCGCGACCGTGCTGGCCCATCGGGCCGACGTCTCGGCCGCACCCGAGGCCCGCGCCTTCGTCGCCGTCGCCGAGGCGCGACTGGGACCGCCGTCGACCCTGGTCACGTGTGCCGGCGTCGTTCGGGACCGGCCACTGGTGCGGATGTCCGACCACGATTGGGACGAGGTGATCCGCAACAATCTCGACGGGACCTACCACGTGTGCCGTGCCGCCGCCCTCGCGCTGATGCGGCACGGCGGCGGCTGCATCATCACCGTGTCCTCGGTCGCCGCCGCGCACGGCAGCGCCGGACAGAGCAACTACGCCGCGTCCAAGGCGGGCATCGTCGGCTTCACCACGTCGCTGTCCCGGGAACTCGGCCGCTTCGGGGTGCGCTCCAACGTGGTCGCCCCCGGCCTGATCGGCACCGACATGACGGCGGAACTACCGGCCGCGGCACGGGCGGCCATCATCGACCGGATCCCGCTGCGCCGACCGGGCAGCCCCGAGGAGGTCGCCGACCTGGTCTCCTTCCTCGCCTCCGACCGGGCCCGCTACATCAACGGACAGGTGATCGGCGTGGACGGCGGGCTGATCCTGTGAGCGCCCGCCCGACCTTCTTCGAGTGCCGCCCGGGAGCCAGGAGTTCGCCATGTACGACGTGATCGTGGTCGGTGCCCGCTGCGCGGGCGCGCCGACGGCCATGCTGTTCGCCCGCGCCGGATACCGGGTCCTGCTGGTGGAACGGGCCCGGTTCCCCCGGGACACGCTCTCCACCCTCTACATCCATCAGCCCGGAGTCGCGCTGCTCGACGCGTGGGGCCTGCTCGACCGCGTCACGGCCACCGGCTGTCCGCCGATCACGGCCGTGACGCACCGCCTGGGGGAGGTGACCCTGGCGGGAGCGCCGACGCCGATCCGGGGAATCGCTGCGGCCTACGCGCCGCGGCGACATCTGCTCGACCACATCCTCGCCGAGGCGGCGACCGCCGCCGGAGTGGAACTCCGCGAGCGCTGCCGGGTGACGGACGTGGTCTTCGACGGCGACCGAGCCGTCGGCGTGCGCTGGCGTGCCGGGACGAGCACCGGTACCGACGCCGCCACGCTCGTCGTCGGCGCGGACGGCATGCGGTCCGTCGTGGCGGAATCGGTACGGGCCCCGGTGACCCGGGAGGACCCCGTGCTCAGTTGTGTCTACTACGGCTATTGGGAAGGGGTGCCCGCGAACGGATTCGAGGCGTACGCCGTGCGCGGACACTGGGTGGGCTGTGTCCCGACCAACGACGGGCGCACGCTGATCGGGGTCTATCGGCCGCAGGCCGCGTACGCGTCGCTGCGGGCCCGCCCCGAGGCCGGCTACCTCGACGGCCTCGCCGCGGCGGCGCCCGAACCGTACGAGCGGGCCCGCGCCGGCACCCGGGTGGAGCGGTTGTTCGGCTGCGGCGCGCAACTCAACTACTTCCGCCGCGCGTTCGGCCCGGGGTGGGCACTGGTCGGCGACGCCGGGCACCACAAGGACTCGATCACCGCGGACGGCATCACCGCGGCCTTTCGCCAGGCCGCCCTGCTCACCGCCTGTGTGGGCGCCGACCTGCACGACGAACCGCTGCTGCGGGCGGCATTGCGGCGCTTCGCCGGACACCGGGACCGGCTGCTCGCCGACCGCTACACCGACGCCCTCACGCTCGCGCGGCTGCGCCCCGACCGCGGGCAGCGCCTCCTGGCCACGATCGCGGACGATCCGGTGTCGACCCAGCGGTTCCTGGACCGGGCGGCGGGTCCCGCCGCGGAGCCGACGGAGGCATCGGTCCCGGACCCGACGGACGTCCCGGACCCGACCGACGTACTACAGGAGGGTGGGGTACGCGGATGACCACCGGATTCGGTATCGCCTTCCCCGGCCAGGGCACCAAGGCGGCGGTGCTCACCGCGGCCCTGCGCGCGCACCATCGGCACGCGCTCGTGGCCCGGCTGCTGGACACCTTCGACGCGGCCGACCCGGACGCCCTGGACCTGACCGACACCGCCGTCAACCAACCGGCCACCTGCGCCGTGGGCATCGCCGCCGTCGAGGCGGCCTTCGGGCCGGGCGTCCGGCCGCCCGCGGCGGTGGGACACAGCCTGGGCGAACTCACCGCCGCCGCGTGTGCCGGATTCGTGGACGTGCACGACGCGTTCGACCTGGCGGTGGCGCGCGGCGCGCTGTGCCGGGCGCAGCACCTTCGCCGGCCCGGTGCGATGGTCGCGGTGGTGGGCGCCGGACCGGCCGACATCGAGTGGCTCCGCCGCCGCGTGCTGGCCGAGAACGGTGGCATCCTGGAAATCGCCGGCCTCAACAGCGCACGCCAGGTCGTCCTGTCGGGCGATCCGGTCGCCGTCCGGGAGACGGTGCGATTGGCCGCCGAACTGTGCCTGCGCGCCGAGCCGTTGCCCATCGCCGGAGGCTTTCACAGTCCGCTCATGATGGACGCGGTCCCGCGCTGGCGCCGCCGCCTGGAGGCGGTGCGGTTCCGCCCGGGCGGCGCACGGTTCGTCTCGGCGATCGACGCGCGAGCGCACACCGACCCCGACGAGGTCCGCGAACGACTGGCCCAGGGGCTGGTACTCCCGGTCCGCTGGCACGAGGCGATGCACGCGGTCCGCGACCTGGGGGTCCCCGGGCTGATCGACGCGGGGCCCGGGGACACGCTGCTGCGACTCGGGCGCAGGGATCGGGCGACGCCGTTCGTCGGGATCGGGGAGGTGGCGGTGCGGTCGACGGCCGCGACACCCCTCGGCCACGACGACCGGACCGACCGCCGGCCCGATCCGCCACCCTCGGATGCGTCGACGCGCCGCCGGTGCTCGGGAGGTGTCGGATGATCCGCGAAGACGGCCCCGGCGCGGCCCGAACCGGCCCGGTGCGGCGCGGCGCGGATCCGGGTGCGGACGCGTTGCTCGACCCGGACATCGCCCCGACGGCGTCCCCCGTGTCCGCGCTCGGGCCGGCCGGGTCCGATCGCCGCGTGCTGCTCACCGGCGCGACCGGCTTCCTCGGCGCCTTCCTCCTGCGCGAACTCCTGGACCGCACCGGCGCGGACGTGTGGTGCCTGGTCCGCGCCGACACGCCGCAGCACGCGCGACATCGCCTCCAACAGACGATGCGGCGCTACCTCCTGTGGGACACCGACACGGCCGCCCGGATCGTTCCGATCGCGGGCGACCTGACCCGACCCCGACTCGGCCTGACCGCGCGACAGTGGTCCAGA
The DNA here is from genome assembly GCF_040629175.1 of Embleya sp. NPDC005971. Lineage (NCBI taxonomy): Bacteria > Bacillati > Actinomycetota > Actinomycetes > Kitasatosporales > Streptomycetaceae > Embleya > Embleya sp. NPDC005971. The sequence continues at coordinate 238,464 of NZ_JBEXUX010000004.1, forward strand.
CTCGCCGAGCGGGTCGACGTCGTCCAGCACAGCGGGGCCCGGGTCGGTCATGTGGCCCGCTACGAGTCGCTCCGCGATGCCAATGTGCTCGGCACGGCGGAGGTACTGCGGCTGGCCTGCGCGGACCACGTCAAGCCGGTGCACTTCGTCTCCACCGCCGCGCTGCCCACCGATCCCGCCGATCCCGCCGGAGAACCCCCTCGGCCCGGGACGGCGGGGGCCGGCTACGTGCTGAGCAAGTGGGTCGCGGAGCGCCTGGTGCACCAGGCCGGCGCGCGGGGCGTGCCGGTCGCCGTGTACCGCCCCGGGCGCATCGGCGGCCACTCGGTCACCGGCGCGTGCCAACTCGACGACGCCATCTGGAACTTCGTGCGCGCGGTCGTGCTGCTGGGAGCAGCCCCGGAGGTCACCGGCTCCCGGGTGTCCTTCATGCCGGTGGACCACGTGGCCCGCGCCATCGTGCGCGGGCAGGCCGCGGATGCGCCCGCCGGGCCGGTGCGACACCTGCTCGACCCCTCCGGGATGGCGCTGCGCGAATTGCTCGGGTACGTGGCGGAGCGTTTTCCGGTCGGGTTGGTGCCGCCCGAGGTGTGGCTCACCCGCCTGTGGGACGCGCGGCACGGGTACGACGGTGCCCTGACCAGGGCGAGCCTGTTGCTGGCGTCCTACCGGGCCCTCCTGGACGGAACCGCGCAGCCGCCCGTCGGCAACGTCGGGGGCAGCCCGGGCGGGGCGGGCGGTGCCGACGTCGCATGCCCGCCGATGGACGGCGGATCGATCAACGCCCATCTCGACTACTTCGAGTCCGTGGGATTCCTGCCGTCCGCCGCCGCTCGATTCCCGGCATAATGGGCAACCAAATCTTCGGATACGGTCCGAGCGTCGATCCTTTGCGGCGGTGCCGGCCATTTCGGATGGGTCTGCACCCGCGCCATATTGTCGGTGTAAAGAAACACGCAGGCCGATGCCAAGAATCCTCACACGGCTTTGACGCGCGTCTCCCTAGTGTTATCCGGACACGATCCACAGGGAGCTCGATCATGGTCCAGTCGCTCGCATTAACGATTCCCCCCGCCGTTCTCATCATCAGCGACACCCCGGAGTATTCCGCCGGCGGAACGCAGCTCTTTCCGGGCCTGCGCACCATGATCGGCACGGTCGCCGGCCGCCGACCCGAGTGGCTTCGGGTCGGACCGGCCGGTCACGACGCGGTGCCCCGCGAGCGACTTCGTGCCTCGGCCGCCGGCGCGCACGCCCTGGTTCTGCTGACCGCCGTGCGCAACAACTCCTGTTCGGGCGAGATCAAGCTCGCCCTCGATCAGCTCGCGGACGGCCCGGTGCGCCGCAAACCGGTGGGCCTGGTCTCGGTCGGCGCGGTCCAGAGCAGCCATGCGGTCGACCATCTCCGGGTCGTATTGGCCGCGTTGGACGCGGTGGTCATCCCCGGCACGCTGACCGTGCCCGGTCCCTCGGCCGTCACCCGGCTTCCCGAGACCCGGGTCGCGCGGCAACACGGCATGCTGAGCGGCTTCGTCGAGGAACTCCTTTGGTTCACCGGTCGATTGCGCGCGGACGCGCCGAGCCCGACCACGCGGCCCGACCCCCCCGAGGCCGACGCGGTGGCCGAGCAGGTCGACACCGCCGTGTCCTTCATCCGGGAACGATTCGCCGACAACGAACTGACCCTCGGCCTGGCCGCCCGAGCCGCCCACATGAGCAAATACCACTTCTCCCGGACCTTCAAAAGACGAACCGGTCACAGATTCATCGATTTCGTCACAGAGTTGCGTATGGAGCTCGCCCGTTCGCTCCTGCTGGAAAGCAACCTGCCGGTGGCCGATATCTGCGTCAAGGTCGGCTATCGCGACCTCAGCCATTTCCAGCGCACTTTCAAGGCGACCTACTCGTTGTCGCCTTCCGTGTTTCGCTCCGCAGCGCAGGCCGGGCTCGCGCCGGTCGGCAGTGAAGCGCCCGAAAAGCAGCATTTCGGGGCACGACAACCCGTCCTGTGCGCGCCGGGTGAGGGAAGCCGACCTTGACCGGCCCGATACCGCACTACCTCTGTGGCCGCCGGCACCCGCCCGCCGACGCCGGGGTCGTGCGCCGACACGCCGTGCACGGACACGAGGTCTTCCGGGTCACCGCGACCGGGATCGACGCCGGCCCGGCGTTCGAGTACGCCCGCTCGGTGGGGCTTCCCGCGTTGCGCCGTGCCGACTTCGCCGAGCGGGCCCGATGGATCACTCGGCTGGCACGCCATCTGGCAGGCCACCGCGAGGAGTTCGTCCGACTGCTCGCCCACCTGGGCACCTCCCCGGCCGACGCCGCACGGGACGTGGACGGCGGATTGGCGACGATGCGGCACTGCGCGGCGGCGATCGTGCGCCGCTCGGCCGGCGGCGCAGCCACGGCGGACGGCCGGCTCCTGGTGGAAGGCGGGCTCCCGTGGGAAGACCGAGCCGATCCGCCCACCGGTCGGGCGAGTCGCTCCCTCCTCGACGGGCCGCCCGGTGTCGCGGTGCAGATCAGCGGCTTCAGTCTGCCCGCGGCCACCATGCTCGGCGCCTTCGCCCCCGCGTTCATCGCGGGCATGCCCGTGATCGTCCGGCCCTCGCACCGCACCGCCCAGGTGGTGGCGCAGCTGGTGCGACGTATCGTCGAGTGCGACGGACTCCCGGATGGAGCACTCCAGTTCGTGTCCGGCCCGACCCGCCTGGCCGACCACCTCACCGCCCACGACCTGCTTCGCTTCACCGGGACATCGGCCACCGCGCGGCGGGTGCGCGATCGGCTCGCGACGCCGGCGGTCGCGCCGCACCAGGACTTCGGCACTCAGGCGCTGGACTGCGCGGTGCTGGGCGCCGACGCCGCGCCGGGCACGGCGGCCTTCGCGATGTTCGTGGACCGACTGGTGGCCGCCATGACGGCGTACACGGGTCAGACCCGGGCGACGGCGCGTCGGATCTTCGTACCGGCGCCGTTCCTGGACGCGGTGGCGGATGCGGCGGCCGCCGCCCTGGACGAGATCCGACCGGGTGACCCGTACACGCCCGGCGTCGGCATGGGGCCGCTGATCGACGCGGCCCATCGGCGCCGCGTCCTGGCCGGCGTCGCCCATCTGCGGGGGGCGACCCGCACGATTCGCGGGACGCCGGCCCGGATCGCCGCGATGGCCGACGAGCGCGGGTTCGGCGCGTTCCTGCCGCCGGTCCTGCTCGTCGCCGACGAGCCGGGGCGCCGGGAGGTGCACGAGGTGGAGGCGTTCGGGCCGGTCGGCACGCTGGTGCCGTACCGCTTCTCGGCCGACCTCCGCGACGCGCTCGCCCTGGGCGGTCGCGGCCTGCACGGCTGGGTGGTCACCGAAGACCCGGCAACGGCACGTGAGTTGGTCCGGGGACTGGCGCCCACACACAGCCGCATCGAGGTCGTCGATCCGCAGGCTCCGTCCGCCGGCCCGAGCGCGCCGGACGACGCGGAATGCCTGCGTGCCGTCGACCGCCACCTGAACACCGCCGGCGTGCACGCCGCGCCCGGACACCTGGCGGCGGTCACCGATCGATGGGAACCGGGCGCCGCGCGCGTGCACGGTCCGACGCATCCGCTGCGGCGGTACCTGAGCGACCTGCGCGCCGGCGACGCGGTGACGGTCGGCCCGCGCACCGTCACCCGGGCCGACATCGACCGGTTCGCCGAACTCACGGGCGACCACTACTACTTGCACACCGACGAGGCCGCCGCGACCGGGCATCCGCTCTATCGCGGGATCGTCGCCCACGGCTACCTGGTCCTGTCCCTCGCGGCGGGCATGTTCGTGCCACCCGAACCCGGGCCCGTACTGGCCAACCGGGCACTGGAGAACCTGCGCTTCCTGGCCCCGGTACGGCCGAACGACGCCCTGACCGTCACGCTGACCGCCCGGCGGGTCATCACCCGGCCCGGTGCCCGACACGGCGAAGTGCGCTGGCACGTCGAGGTCGTCAACCAGGACGCGCGGCCCGTCGCGGACTTCGAGCTGATCACCCTCACCGCCGACCGGCCCACCGAGGCCGGGGACAAGGACGTGCCACATGCGCGCCACCACCATTCACGGCCCCTATGACATCCGCGTCGAGGACGTCCCCGACCCGCGCGTGGAGCAGCCCGGCGACGCGGTGGTCCAGGTCCTGCGTGCCTGTGTGTGCGGCAGCGATCTGTGGGCCTACCGGGGCGAGTCCGCCCGGGTGCCCGGACAGCGCATCGGGCACGAATTCCTGGGCACCGTCGTGGAAACCGGCTCGGAGGTGCGCACGGTGCGCCCCGGCGACCTGGTCATCGCGCCGTTCACCTGGTCCGACGGGGCCTGCCTGTTCTGTACGGAGCGGCTGCCCACCTCGTGCACGAACGGCGGCATGTGGGGCGCGGTCGGGTCCGACGGCGGCCAGGGCGAGGGCGTTCGGGTTCCCTATGCCGACGGCACCCTGGTCGCGGTGCCCGCCGAGGCCGCCTCGGACGATCGGCTGATCGGTGCGCTGCTCGCGCTGACCGACGTCATGGGCACCGGCTACCACGCGGCGCTGAGCGCCGGCGCACGACCCGGTGCGACCGTCGCCGTGGTGGGCGACGGCGCGGTCGGGCTGTGCGCCGTCCTGGCCGCCCGCCTGCTGGGCGCGGAGCATGTCATCGCGCTGGGCCGACACCCGGACCGCCTGCGGCTGGCCCGGGAGTTCGGCGCCGCCGGCACGATCACCGAACGGGGCGAGGCGGCCGTGACGGCGGTCCGCGAGGCGACGGGCGGCCACGGCGTACACGCCGCGATCGAGGCGGTGGGCAGCGAGGAGGCGATGCGTACCGCCGTCGGCGTCACCCGCCCCGGCGGTGCCATCGGCTGGGTGGGTGCCCCGCACGGAAGCGGCGACGGACTGGACGTCGGCACCCTGTTCATGAACAACCTCACCCTGCGCGGCGGTATCGCCCCGATCCGTGCCTACCTCCCCGAACTGCTGCCGCGCGTGCTCGACGGCACGCTCGACCCCTCGCCGGTGTTCGACGGCACGATGGCCCTCGCGTCGATCGCCGACGGATACCGCGCCATGGACGACCGCAGCGCACTGAAGGTGCTGATCACCCCCTGAACCTCGCAACCCGCCGCACCGAGGAAGCGCGTACCGAAATCGCCGCCGGGATACGGCGGTTCGTTCAGGGCGACCGCGTCGGACCGGTGCCGGCCCAATGCCGGATCGGTTCCGCACCGTCCCGGTTCGCCGCCGCCCGCATGGTCGCGTAGAAGGCTTCGCCCTCAGGGGTGAGCTCGATGTACTCTTCGAGCCCGCCGTGGCCGATGACGTCCTCGACCATGACGATCCGGGCGCCGCGCGGCGTGATGCTGCTGAAGACGGGGACCCGACCGCGGTCGGCCAAGTCCCGAAGCGTGGCGTCGAGGTCGGTACTGCCGAAGCCGAAGTGGTGCAGTCCGGGACCGCTCTCGGCCAGCCGTTCCGAGAAGACGGTGGCCGATCCCGGCAGTGGCTCGACGAGTTCGATCATCAGCCCGCCGGTGTAGCTCAGCGCGATCCGGGCACCCAGGGGAGTCGGGACCCCACGATGGACGGTGCCGTTCGGCTCGGCTGTCGGTTCCGGTCCCAGGAACCACGGACCTGCGCCGAAGCACGCGCCGAAGTCGGCCATGGCCGAGTCCAGATCGTCGACGACGAAACATATCTGCAGGAGCGGGGTCGCCCCGGCAAGTCGGGGAACCGGAGCAGGAGTTCGGGTCATGGCGTTCTTCCTCCTCGCCCTACTCGAAGTAGCGGCGCGGGTTGTCCACGAGGATCGTCTCGAGTTGCCGGTCGGTGACGCCGCGGCGCCGCAGTTCGGGGAGCACGTCGTCGCTGATGTGACGGTAGTTCCAGTGCGGCAACTGGGCCTTCTGCGCCGCCGGATCCCAGAAATCGATGAAGCAGGACGCGTCGTGCGAGATCACGATGTGGTCGAGGTAGCCGCGTTCGATCAGGGCGACCACGGTGCCGACGCGATCGTCGAACGAGAGGAAGCTGTCCAGGCCGAACCGGTCCAGGCCCAGCAGCGACCCGGCGTCCGCGAGCCGGGTGAGGTAGTCGAGGTCCTTGGTATCGCCGGAGTGACCGATGATCACCCTGCGCGGATCCACACCCTCCTCGCGGAATACCTGCTGGGCGATCAGGCCGGTCTGTTCGGCGGCGTTGGTGTGCACGGTGATGGGAGCGCCGGTTTCCGTGCTCGCCCGCGCGACCGCGCGCATGGTGCGCTCGACGCCGGGGGTCAGCCCCGGTTGGTCTATCGCGCATTTGAGGAAGGCCGCGCGCACTCCGGTGTCGGCGATTCCTTCGGTGAGGTCGGAGACGAAGAGCTTGGTGAGCGGTTCGGGTTCGTCGAAGAGGAGCCCGGGGCCCTTGTAGTGGAACTGCATGGGGATGTCGTTGAACGTGTACAGACCCGTGGCCACCACGATGTTGAGTTCGACGCGCCGGGCGATCTCCTGGATGCGCGGTAGGTAGCGCCCGAGGCCCAGGACGGTCGGGTCGAGGATCGTGTCGATTCCCCGGGATTTCAGATCGGTCAGATCGGACACCGCCTGGTGCAGCATCTCCGATTCACGCCAGTCGTGCTGGTAGTTGAGGCGGTGCTCCTCGCCGAGTACGAAGACGTGCTCGTGAACGAGGGTGCGCCCGAGGGCCGTGCTGTCGACCGAGCCACCCGCCGTGGGGATCGAACCCATGGTGCCTGCCTTCTGTGTCGTGGATGTGTCGTCGTGGATGTGTCGCGGCGGCCTCTCGGCACTGCCTTCGCCGAGGCCGGCCGCACGCCGACGACCATGTCAGATAGTGAACTTGTGGTCAATAAATGAAATCCGTGACCCGACAGGTCTTGCCGCGACCCCCGGCGGAGGCTAGGTTCAGGATTTGAAATCTGCTTCAGATAGTGAAATGGAGGAGTCATGGGACGTACCGTGGCTGATGTCATCGCGGCGGCCCTCGCCAGGCACGGGGTCACGACGATCTACGGCCAGAGCAACCCGACGGCACTGTTGTTGGCGGCGGAGCAGATCGGCATCCGCCAGGTCTTGTACCGCACGGAGAACGCCGCGGGTGTGATGGCGGACGGCTTCGCCCGGATCTCGCACCGCATCGGCGTCGTGGCGGCGCAGAACGGACCGGCGGCCACGCTTTTGGTGGCGCCGATGGCGGAGGCCCTCAAGGCGTCCATTCCGCTGCTCGTTCTGGTCCAGGAGGTGCCCGCGGCCGCGCGCGATCGCAACGCCTTCCAAGAGCTGGATCACACCGCCCTCTTCGGCGGCGTGTCGAAGTGGACCCGGCGCATCGCCGACCCCGCGCGGGCCGAGGACTACGTCGATCTCGCGATGACGGCCGCGACCGGCGGACGTCCCGGACCGGTGGTGCTGCTCCTGCCGAGGGACGTGCTCGATCTTCCCGAGGAGCCGAGCCGATTTCCCCGGTCGGCGACGCTCGGCAGCTTCCCGCTGGATCGCCCGCGCCCGGCGGCCCGAGCGGTACGCGAGGCGGCCGAACTGCTCGCCTCGGCTCGTTCGCCCATCGTGATAGCCGGTGGGGGAGTGCACGTGTCGGGCGCGGTGGCGGAACTCGTTGCCCTTCAGGAACTGGCACAACTCCCGGTGGCGACCACGCACATGGGCAAGGGCGCGGTCGACGAGACCGCACCGCTGTCACTTGGGGTGGCCGCGAACATCACGGGCCTCAACGGCCCGGCGCACTTCCACCTGCCGTTGATCGCGGAAGCGGACGTCGTCCTGCTCGTCGGCACCCGCACGAACGAGAACGGGACGGACGCGTGGACACTCACCTCGCCGACGGCCCGCTACATCCACATCGACGTCGACCCCGAGGAGATCGGCCGCACCTACGAGGCGCTGCGCCTGGTCGGCGACGCGCGCTCGGCGCTGAGCGATGTGTGCGAAGAGCTGAAGCACCTCGACCTGTCCCGGCGAACATCGGCCGCGGCCGGCCTCGTCCGCACGATCGCCGAGGGGCGTGCGGCGCACCGCACGCGCCGAGACGCCCTGGCGTGCTCCGCCCACACGCCGATCTCCCCCGAACGTGTGCTGGTGACCCTGGACCGGCTGATCGGGCCCGACGACATCGTGGCGGCCGACGCCAGCTACGCCTCGATCTGGGTCACCGGTTACCTCACCGCGCGTCGGGCCGGTCAGCGGTTTCTGCTGCCACGGGGTCTGGCGGGCCTCGGCTGGGGCCTCCCGCTGGCGCTCGGCGCGAAGATCGCGGCACCGTCCTCGCGGGTGATCGCCATCGTCGGCGACGGCGGCTTCGCCCACGTGTGGTCGGAGATCGAGACCGCCGTTCGTGCGGACATCCCCGTGGTCGTGGTGATCCTCAACAATTCGATCCTCGGATATCAGCGGCATGCCGAGAACTACTTCTTCGGCGCCACGACCACGGCGATCACCTTCGCTCCCGTCGATCACGCGGCCGTGGCCAGGGCGAGCGGCGCCCGGGGCAGCACCGTCAGCGCACCCGAGGAACTGGAGGAAGCCCTCCGCGCAGCCCTGGAATCGCACACCACCACCGTGCTCGACGTCATCGTCGACCCGGACGCCCATGCCCCGGTGAAGGCTTGGGACGCCCGCGCCGACCGGCTGAACCTCCCCTCGGCGGAAGGCTGATCCATGATCGCCTGTGATATTTTCCGACGGTGAATCCCGCTGACAGGACGCCCAAGCAACCCACCCTGCAGACGGTTGATCGCGCACTCACCTTCCTGGAATACGTGGCATCGGCCCCCGAACCGCCGACCGTGCAGCAGGTGTCGGAGGCCCTGGGGCTGAACATCACCACCTGCTACCACCTGTTGCGCACGCTGGTCGCCCGCCGGTACATCGCGCGCCACGAGAACCTCACCCTCACGCTGGGGGACGGGGTGGGCGCACTGTTCCGCTCGTACCAGCAGCGCTTCGACATCGACGACAACCTGAAGGCGTGGGTCGACAAGCTCGCGGCGAAGACCGCCGAGACGTCGTACTTCTCGGCGCTCGAGGGAAATCGCGTGATTCTCAAAATACTCGTCGAGGGCTCGCAGCCGCTGCGCGTCAGCGGATTGTTCGTCGGTCAGTCCGGGAATGAACACCTGCGGTCGTCGGGTAAAGCGGTGCTGGCCCATCTCGACGACGAGCGACGCGCCGCGCTGCTGGCGAAGATCGTCGACGGCCATTCCCGCTCCGAGGAATCCGCACTCCTGGAGAAACTCGACCTCGATCTGCGGATGACCCGCGAGCGCGGCTGGTCGATGGACGAGCAGGGCTCGGACATCGGTATTTCGAGTGTCGGCGCGCCGATCTTCGACGCGCGTCAGGACGTCTACGGTGCCGTGGGAATCGTGGTTCCCACCACGCGGATGGCCAAGCATCGGCAGCGCTACGTCGAGTGCGTGACGGCGACGGCGGCGGCGATGACGTCCTTCCTCGGCACTGCCGGCGTGCGGTAGCAGCCGACCCGTTCCCGATCGGTGCGGCAAGGGTCGACCGAGGTCATTCGGTGGCCCGGTGGTCGACCCCGAATTTCGTACGCACTGTGTTCGTTTCGCTATATGAAACGAATCCCGGATATCGACATCCAATTCAATGTGCGGCCATCCTCCGACGACGGCCGCATCGTCTCCCGAATGCAAAAGGATGTTCTTCGATGACCCCACCAACGCCGGCCCCCGTGGTCTGCCTCCATTCTCTTTTTCTCGACCCGCGAATGTTCGACGGCCTCGTGGCCGCGGGGGAGGGCCGAATCCGGGCGATCGTGCCGGAACTCCCCGGGCAGGTCTCCCGGGTCGGTGAAGTCTCCCGAACGGTGACGATGGACGACGTGACGGAAGACGTCCTCGGCACCATCGACGAATTGGGACTCGAGCGCTATTCACTGGTCGGCCAGTCGATGGGCGGCGACGTCGCCGTTCGCATCGCCGCCCGGCGCCCCGAGTCGATCGACAAGATCGTCCTGCTCGGTTCGTCGGCGCGGGCCCAGAGCCGGGAGGACCTCGGAGAGTTCGCCGACCTGCCCGACCGGATCGAACGCGAGGGCTTCACCCCCGAGATCGTCGATATCGTGATGACGATCATGTTCGGCGCCACCACGCTCGCCGACGACGGCCGCCGGGACATCCACGGGACGTGGCGGAGCCGGATCGGCGAACTGTCACCGCGCCTCGTGCACGCGGTGCGCGGCGTCTTCGAACGGGAGGGATGCACCGAACTCCTGCCGTCGATCACGGCGCCGGCGCTGATCGTCTCCGGCACCGAGGACCTCGGTCGGCCACCCGCCTGGTCGGACGAACTTTTCGACGGCATCCCCGATGCCCGACTGCTGCGCTACAAGCAGGGCCACAGCCCGGTCCTCGAAGCACCGGCACTGGTCGTCCCGTTCGTCCTCGACTTCCTGACGACGTGACCGCCGCGCCGATCGGCACATAGCCGGGTGCGCCCCGACGCGCACCCGGCCGCCGACGAAGTCTCGCCCGCTCCGCCACACCGCCGCCGGGCCGCAGGGTGGCGGAGCGGGCGTCACACCCGGGCGGCGGGCAGGCGTTAGCCTCGGGTGCCATGATCGTATGGCTCAACGGCACCCACGGTGCGGGCAAGACCACCACCAGTGCCCTGGTGCAGCAATTGCTTCCGGATTCACGGGTGTTCGACGCCGAGAAGGTCGGCGAGACGCTCATGGACATCACGCCGGGGTTGCCCGCGACGGACAACTTCCAGCATTGGCCGCCGTGGCGGCCCCTCGTCGTCGAGACCGCCCGCCGCGTCCTCGACTACACCGGCGGCACGCTGGTGATGCCGATGACCGTCCTGGTCGAGCGGTACTGGCGCGAGATCAGCACGGGCCTTGCCCAACACGCCATTCCCGTACGGCACTTCGTGCTCCACGCCGACCAGGAAACGCTCCGCGGGCGGATCGAGGGGGACACCGTCCTCGGCCCCTCGCTCTTTCGTCTCCGCTACCTGGAGCCCTACGCCGAGGCGGCCCGCACCTGGCTGCACGGTGCGGCCGAGGTCGTCGACACCACGCACCTCACGCCGGCCCAGGCCGCCCGGCAGATCGCGGAGGCCGTCCGGGGCTGAGGTCCGGCCGGCACGCGAGGACCGGCGCGGAAGGCCCGCGTCGCACGATTCCGTCGACCGCGACCTGGCGATATGACGGTGTTTCAGGTGTGGTGGTCGGCAATTCCGGCCGAGACCCTTCCGGCGCGCTGCGACATGTGCAATGTTACATGTCGCATATCGAGAGGCCGTGTGCTCCCACGCGGCCAACAACGGCTCCGGAGGCCCCACAAATGCGTTCCTCCCGGATATCGAAGGCCAACCTGCGCAGACTCCCCGCGTTCGGCGTGGCCTTCTTCCTAGCGCTCGGCCTGTTCGCGCCACAGGGCCAGGCCGCCGCTGCCGGCGCCGCGGCCCCGACCGCCGCGAGCGTCGGCAAAACCGCGGCCCCCGCGCCGCGGGCGATCCCGGTCCCCAGGTCGCCCGACGCCAGGACCGACATCCTCGGCGCCAAGATCTCCTCGCAGGAAGGCGCCGAGGAGTCGCCCCCGCCGGCCGCCCCGACCGCCGAGGCCGGCCGGCAGTTCTCGGCCGCCGCGGACGAGTGCGGCGACCTGTCCGGCGTGATCAACGCGACGGGCGGCACGCTGATCCAACAACTCAAGGCGCTGCCCAGGGTCACCTGTACCTACCCGCTGTTCAACCTCACCGGGGCGAACGCGGGCACGGCCTTCAACGAAGCCAAGATGGTGACCGTCGCCGACGCGCTGCGCGATGCCGCCGCGACGTATCCGGGCAACAACACCACCTCCATCGGGCAACTGGTGATGTTCCTGCGCGCCGGCTACTACGTGCAGGACAACAACGCGGACGCCGTGGGCGCCTACGGCCCGGCACTGGACACCGCGGCCCGCGGCGCGCTGGACGCCTTCTTCGCCTCCCCGCACAGCAAGGACGTCACCGACGCCAACGGCGAGACCCTCAACGAGGTCGTCACGCTGATCGACAGCACCCACACGGCCGGCCGGTACGTCGGTGTGGTCAAGTGGCTGCTCACCGGCTACGACGCCACTTGGCCCAGCCGGATGACCCTCTCGGTGGAGCACGTCGAGTGGGTCGTCGAGAACGGCTTCAAGGCCAAGAACGACAGCCGCGGCTGGCGGGCCGCACTCAAGGCCGACCCCGCCATCCTGGACACCTGGGCCGCCTTCATCACCCGCAACAACGCCCAGTTGAACCGCCTGGACGTGGTCGGCAACGTCGGCCGCTACCTCGGCTACGCCCTCGACATCCCCGAGCTCAAGGACCGGGTCCGGCCGCTGCTGAAGGACCTGATCAACCGCTACCCCAACGTCGGCCCCACCGCACCGCTCACCATGAACCTGGCCTGGTACACGCGCCAGTTCGACCGGAACAACTGTGCGGCCTACGCCATTTGCGATCTCGCCGACCGGGTGCTCCCGGTGGTCCTGCCGATCCAGCACACCTGCAACCCGAACCTGAAGTTCCGCGCCCAGGACATGTCTCCCGGGCAACTCGCCACCGCCTGCGCCGGCCTGGTCAACCAGGACGCCTACTTCCACCGGGTGATCGGTGACAAGGGCGCGATCCCCGGCGACGTGAACACCAACCTCGAGGTCGTCGCCTTCGACGACTACACCCAGTACGCGCTCTACGCCTGGGCCATCTACAACATCGACGTCGACAACGGCGGCATGTACGAGGAGGGCAACCCCACCCAGGCCGGCAACCAGGCCCGCTTCATCGCCCACGAGGCCGACTGGCTGCGTCCTTCCTTCGAGATCTGGAACCTCAACCACGAGTACACCCACTACCTCGACGGTCGCTACAACATGTACGGCGACTTCGACGCGAGCCTGACCACACCGACCATCTGGTGGGTCGAAGGCATCGCCGAGAACATCTCGTACGGCTACCGCAACGAGCGCAACTCCGCCGCCATCGCCGCGGCCGGCAGCAAGACCTACAAGCTCAGCGAACTGTTCGACACCGTCTACGGCCAGGACGAGGACCCCGACGTCAACTCGGACCGGGTCTACCGCTGGGGCTTCCTGGCCGTCCGCTACATGCTGCAGGCGCACCCCGCGGACGTCGAGACCGTGCTCGGCAAGTACCGCACCGGCGACTGGAACGGCGCCCGCACCTTCCTGAAGCAGACCATCGGCACCGGTTACGACGCCGGCTTCGCCACCTGGCTGACGACCACCTGCGCCACCGACGACTGCGGCCCGCTGCCGGAGGCGTCGGTCACCCCGCTCTGCACCATCGCCGACCCCCGTCAGTTCGACAGGAACTGCCGCCGGGAAAACCTCGCCGCCACCGCCGGCAACTACAGCTACCACTTCCTGTACCTGCCGGCCGGCACCAAGGAACTGACCATCACCAGCAGCGGCGGCACCGGCAACGCCGACCTGTACTACGGCGGCGGCACTTGGGCCACCACCGGCAATTACCAGGCGAAGTCCACCAACGCCGGCAACGGCGAAACCCTGACCGTCACCGCCCCGCCGTCCGGCTGGGTCTACTTCAGCCTCGCCGCCACGCAGACCTTCGGCGGCGTGAGCGTCACCACGCAGTACAAGTAACCCGGATCCGCCGAACCCCGCCCCCGACGGGGGCAAACCATGGCCGAGGCCACCCGACGCTCGTGTCGCCGGGGCCTCGGCCATGGCGGCGCAACGATGCCGACGGACGCGCACCTTGCTGGGCGCCGAGCCTCCCGGCCCTACCTCGCCGGGGCCGGGAAGCTCGGCGCGCGCCGCCGGGCCGCCCCCGGCGCCGTCCGCCCGTGATCCCGAACGGGGCGCCGAGGGTGGTCGGGTCGGGCAGACTGGCCGGTGACGTTGATGTTGCCGTTCGGCAAGGAGCTGCCATGTCCGAGACCTTCCGCCTGGACCCGGCGAAGACCGCGCTCGTTCTGATCGAGTATCAGAACGACTTCACCAGCGAAGGCGGGGTGCTCAACGAAGCCGTGGCCGCAGTGATGGCGAAGACCGGCATGCTCGCGAACACCGTGGCCCTGGTCGAAGCCGCCCGCGCCGCAGGCGTGACCATCATGCACGCCCCCATCACCTTCGCCCCCGGCTACGGCGAACTCTCGCGTCACCCGTACGGCATCCTCAAGGGAGTCGTGGAAGGCTCGGCATTCGTCAAGAACACCTGGGGCGCGGCGATCGTGGACGATCTCGCCCCGGCCGAAGGCGACATCGTGATCGAAGGCAAGCGCGGCCTGGACACCTTCGCGAGCACGAACCTCGACTTCATCCTGCGCAACAAGGGGATCGACACGATCATCCTCGGCGGCTTCCTCACCAACTGCTGCGTCGAGTCGACGATGCGCACCGGGTACGAGAACGGCTTCCGCGTCATCACCCTGCCGGACTGCCTCGCCGCCACCTCCCAGCAGGAGCACGACAACGCGCTCACCTACGACTACCCGATGTTCTCGGTGCCCATGACGTCGGCCGAGGTCATCGCCTGCCTCTGAGCCCGTGCGGCGGACCGTCAATCGGGACGCGTGTCGGCGAGGCGGTCCAGGTGCTCCTGCGCGGTACGCGCGACGGTCGACGCGTCGTGGGCCGTGCGCTGCGCGCGGGCCAGTTCGGCCTCCGCCTCGTCGGCCGCTTCGTCGAGGCGGGCCGCTTCCGTTCGGGACTCGTCGAGTCGACGGGCCAGTTCCTCGGCGGCGGCGTCGGCCTCGCGGTGGCGCTCCCGGGCGGCCTCGGCGTCCGCGCCGCGTTCTTGGGCCGCGCGGGCGGCGCGGTGTGCGGACTCCCGGGCGGTCTCGGCGTCGGCTCGGGCGCGGGCGAGGTCGGCCTCGTACCGTTTCCGGGCGCGTTCATCGGCACGCCGATCCGCCGTGCGGGTGGGTTCGGCGCCCGCTTCCTCGGCCTCGGGAGTGCTGCCCCGGCCGCGTTCGGCCGTTCGGTGCGATCCGGGGCGCTCGGCGACGGCGGGCGTGCGTGCCGCCGGCTCGGCGGTCGCGGTGGGACCGAAGGCGCCGTCGGGGTGCAGTGGGCCGGTGAGCCTGCCGTCGGCGAGCATCCGTGCCGCGTCCGGGTCGGCGAGGGCCGTGTTCAGGGTGTCCTGGAGGTCGCGGCGGGCGGCGTCGCCGACGGCGGGGTGTCCGCGGGCCGCGGCGAGGGCGAGGGCCTCGCGTTGGAGGGCGTCGATCACCCGGTGGCGCCGGCGGGAGAGGTCCCGCAGTTCGGCGCCGTGCAGCTGCTCCTGGGCGGCGCGCATGGCGGCACCCAATTCGAGGAACGCGTCGATCTCCTCCCGCTGTTCGCGGACCAGGAGGTTCGCGAGCCAGGCCGCGAGCACCGGTCGCCGCAGCCCGCCGATCCGCCCGGCCGCGGCCCGGTCCCCGGCGGCCCGGGCCGTGCGGGCACGCGCGTCGCGGGCGGCGACGAACTCCTCGGGGTCGAGCCCGTACAACTCGTGGACGACGGCGTCCTCGTCGACGCCGTCGCCGTCACGACTCGGCGTCTCGCGCGTACTCATGACCCCATGGTGGTCCTTTGCCCACCGCCACGCCCGCCGTCGGGCGGAAGCCGGCGTGTCGTGAACGCCGCCGGGAACACCCGACCGAGCCCGGTCCGCTTTGCGGCCGGCTTCTCGGGGACGCCGGCGAGCGGCCCGACGCGATGATCGTGCTCACCGAGGTCAGTCCACTCCTGGTGTTGGACGCCGCACGGCGGCTCGGTTGCCGCGTCCCGGACGATCTGCTCGTGGTCAGCGCGAGCGAGGACGGCGTGGCCGCGCACACCGACCCCGCGGTGACCACGCTCAGCATGCAGCCCGCGCTGATCGCCGAGGCCGGCATCCACCTGCTGGTGGAGGTGCTGGATCTGGGCATCACCGAGTCGCGCGGCGTCGAGGTGCCCACCCGGCTGGACATTCGGGCGTCCTCGCTGCGCGCCCGGTAGGCCCGGGGGCCGCCGGGGGCACCTCCACCGACGCGTCGGGCCCGCGGGCATGGGGTGCCCGCGGCGGATTCGGGCCCGGCGTATCGGCGTTGCGGCTCACCCGTTGGCGAACGCCTCCATCGGCAGGTAGGCGCCGCCGTTGAAGGTCATCACGTGCTTGATCTGCGTGTACTCCTCCAGGGCGTACACCGACATGTCCTTGCCGTAGCCGGATTGCCCGAAGCCGCCCTGCGGCATCTCCGAGACGAGCGGCAGGTGGTAGTTCACCCACACGCAGCCGGCCGCGAGTTCGCGGGTGAAGCGGTTGGCGCGCACCAGGTCGTTGGTCCAGACCGACGCGGCGAGACCGTACGGCGTGCCGTTGGCGAGGGCCAGCGCCTCGTCGTCGATGCCGAACGGCTGGATGGTGACGACCGGTCCGAACACCTCGTTCTGGACGATCTCGTCGTCCTGCCGGACGTCGGCGACCACGGTCGGCGGGAAGAAGTAGCCCGGGCGGGGCATGCGTCGGCCGCCGGTCAGCACGCGCGCGTGGCTCGGGAGCCGGTCGATGAAGCCCTCGACGGCCGCCAGGTGGTCCGCGGTGCTCATCGGCCCGTAGAACACGCCCTTCTCGTGCGGTGCGCCGCAGGTGATCCGGTCGGTGGCGGCGACGAAGCGGGCGGTGAAGTCGTCGAAGACGCGTTCGTGGACCAGCAGGCGGGTCGAACCGGTGCAGTCCTGGCCGCCGTTGTAGAAACTCGACATGGCGAGCGGCTCGACGATGGTGTCCAGGTCCACGTCGTCGAACACCACGGCCGGGGCCTTGCCGCCGAGTTCGAGGTGCAGCCGGGTCAGTTGCGCGCCTGCCGCCGCCGCGACCTGGCGGCCCGCGCGGACCGATCCGGTCAGCGACACCAGGCCGGCGACGGGGTGCCGGGCCACCGCCTCACCGGTCGCGCGGTCGCCGGTGACCACGTTGAACACCCCCGGCGGCAGCACCCGGGCGGCGAGTTCGGCGAGCAACAGCGTGCTGGACGGGGTGGACTCGGCCGGCTTGAGGACCACGGTGTTGCCGGCCGCGAGCGCGGGGGCCGCCTTCCATACGGCCATCGGAAGCGGGAAGTTCCACGGGGTGATCTGGCCGACGACGCCGATCGGCTCCCGGCGTATGTAGGACGTGAAGCCCTCCAGGTATTCGCCGGCCGCCCGACCTTCGAGCACCCGCGCGGCGCCCGCGAAGAACCGCAGGTCGGTCATGGCGGTGGCGATGTCCCACTGCTCCAGGGTGTCGCGCGGCTTCCCGGTCTCGCGCGATTCGAGGTCGGCGAACTCGCCCGCGTGCCGTTCGACGGCGTCGGCGAGCAGGTGGAGCGCGCGCTGCCGCGCCGCCGGGGTGGTGCGGTTCCACTGCTCGGCTGCGGCTTGGGCGGCCTGGTAGGCGGCGTCGACATCCGCGGCCGAGGACAGCGCGGCACTGCCGAAGACCTCCTCGGTCGCCGGGTCGACCAGATCGCTGGTGCGCCCGTCGAGTGCCGGGGTGTACGCGCCGTTGATGAAGTTCTCGCGCCGGATCGTCATTTCCTGCTCCGTTCGGTGCCTACGAGTGGTCGGTCGACTACTTGTACCGCAGTCGTGACGACAAGTGCTACCACTTGGTCTAAATTGAGGGGTGGGGATGCGGGGCAGCCTGCGCGGCTTGATAGCTTTGCCGCCCGTCGCCTGCCAAGAGGGTGTGCAATGGCTGTCCGCAAGGCCGCGCGTCACTACGCGACCGGGTTGTCCCGCCGCGCGCAGATCCTCGACGCCGCGGACGGGTTGTTCCGCGAGTCCGGCTTCGGCTCCCCGTCGCTGCGGGAGATCGCGAAGGCGGCCGGCTTGTCGCACCCGGGCCTGTTGCGCTACTTCGCCTCGAAGGAGGAACTGCTCGACGCGCTGCTCGACCGCTACGAAGGGGCGACCCGGGCGCCCGGCGGGCCGATCGCCGGACGGCCGCCGCCCCTGCTCGGCGACGGGCCGGCTGCCGAACCGGAGGCCGGGACCCCCGCCGAGCCGCCCGGCCCGGACCGCATCGTCGCGGCCGCCCGCCGCAACGCCGCCGTCGCGGGGTACCCGGACCTCGTCACCGCACTGGGGGGCGAGGCGACTCGGGCCGACCACCCGGCACATGCGCGGATGGGCCGCCGCTACCGCGAACTCCGCGCGTGGACCGAGCAGATGCTGAGTACCGCCGTCCCGGCCGGCGGGCTGCGCGCCGAAGCCGATCGGGTGGTCGCAGGCTGGGAGGGCCTGCAATTGCTCGCACTCTACGACCCGTCCGGAATCGACGTCGCCGCGTGCCTGGAACGCTACCTGCACGGGCTCGGGCCCGAGCCCGCGGCGAACACCGCCCCCGCCGCGCCACCGCGCTGGACCCTCGACGAACTCGTGGCACGTGACGCCGAGGAATTCGACCGGCGCACCGGCTATGCCTCGGGCCGGGAGCGCCGCGCCCGCATCCTCGACGCCGCGACCGCGTTGTTCGGCGCGCGCGGCTTCCACGGCATCAGCATGCGCGAGGTCGCCAAGGCGGTCGGAATCTCCCACTCGACGTTGCTCTACCACTTCGACGGCAAGGACGAGTTGCTGCACGCGGTCCTCGCCCGCCAGGACTATTTGACGATCAGCCTGGGCGCCGTCGCCGGCGAAACCGGGCTGCCCGGCCGGTTGAGCGCCGTGGTCGAGGCGTCCCGGCGCGTGGCCTACGAGACGCCGGGGCTGCGCGAACTGTTCTCCGTCCTGTCCGGCGAGGCGGTCGCCCCCGGCCATCCCGCACACGCCTACTTCGAGAAGCACTTCGCGGTGAGCCGCCGGTACTTCACCACCATCTTCGAACACCTGGCCGCCCGGGGGGAGTTGGCCCCGGGACGCGACCCGGAGCAGGAGGCGGTGTGGCTCCTGGCGCTGTGTGAAGGGTTGCAACAACAACGGCTCTACGACCCGGAGATCGACCCGCCCGGACTGCTCGCCACGAGCATCGGACGGGTGCTGGACGTGCCCGCGCCGCCGGCCGGCTGAGCGGGTCGCGCCGTCTCGGGTGACCTGCCGGCGACTTCGGCGCCCCGGTCCGCCGGGGTGCCGTCGGCCGAGTGGGGTCGGCACCGATCAGATCCGGCGCCGACCACGACCACGCGCGGGTCGCCCGCCGCCGACGCAGCCGAGGGCGAGAGCAGTCCGCCGGGGAGCGCGGACACCGCCGCCACCATGCCGGCCGCGCCGAGGAGTCGACGCCGGTTCAGGACGGCCCTTCCTGCGCCGCGCTCGCGGCGGCGCTCGGTGTTCTCGGCGATGGTGCCCGCGAGTTCGGCGGCGGGCAGCCGCGGCGGCGGGCCTCGCGGCGCAGCGAGATGGCGGCGCCGAACGGATCGGGGGTGCCGACTCGGGTGGTGGAACGCAGCAGCGATTTTTCGGGCTTCACGGAAGAGTCTCCCTTCATCCGGGAACGCAGAAAACGCACGCGGGCCATGCCAAGAGGAGGGCAATTCCCAACGCTACAAAGGTGGTTCGCCCAGTGGTCGCAACGTGTGTGCGGACCCATTCGGCGGAGTGAATCGTGTACTTTCCACGATGTCAACGGCGTTCCGGCTCGCGCCATTGGAAGACTCTTCCCACACTCGAAAACTGTGCCCTTTTCGATGCCGTCGACGCTTTCCCTTCGCACCGGTCGGCAATCCGCGCGATCTCCTGCACCGTGTCGCGACCCCTGCCGCAGCCGTCGCCGCGGAACGACTGCCGAGCCCGCCTGCGCCGTCGCGTCCCCCGCTCGCGAGCGGCATCGGTGGGTACGAGAGAATATTGCTCGTCCCGGACGAGAGCAGCGGCTCGCCTTCGGTGATCGACGGATGTCTGGACCAGGAGACGACGGGGAGTCGGATCGATCGTGAACCGGGTACGCGGAACTCTCTCGCCGGCCGTTCTGGTTTCGGCCCTGCTCTTCGCGATGGTCGGCTGTCAACCGGGGGACAAGGAGGGCGAGGAGTACTTCACCGGCGTGACGGATACGCGGCCGTACGACCAGTGGCTTGCCGCGCGGTCGGAGATACCGGCCGATCTCGCGCTCGGCGGGCAATTCCGCACCGTGCCGGGTCATGACGCGGCCAAGGGCGGGGATCGGGTGCTGCGTTATCGCGTTCAGGTCGAGAAGGGCCTCGAACTCGACGGACGAAACCTCGCCCGCGCGGTGCACGAGACGCTCAACGACGCGCGCAGTTGGGGTGGCGACGGCACGATCGGCCTGGAGCGCGTGAGTTCGGGTGCGTCTTCGTTCACCGTGACCGTGGCCAGTACGGGAACGGTCAATTCGTGGTGTGCGAAGGACGGTTTGGATACCGGTGAGCAACGGGTCTCCTGCAATGTCGCCTCCACCCGCCGGGTGATGCTCAACGCGTGGCGCTGGGGGAAGGGATCCGCCACCTACGGCGACGATCTGGCGAACTACCGACGCATGTTGATCAACCACGAGGTCGGTCATCGCCTCGGTCACCTGCACGAGACGTGTGCCCGATCCGGCGCCCCCGCACCGGTCATGATGCAGCAGACCCTGACCCTGGTCACGGGCGGCGCCACGTGCCGGCCCAACCCGTGGCCCCGTCCGTAGTCGGTGCCCGGGAGCACCACCGCGCAACGGGACGACGGCATCGGCCCGTTCGGCACCGAGCGCGGCCGTAGGGGCCGCACCGGGTGCCGAAGACCCGGGTCAGCTCTGCCCCAGGACCTCCTTCGCCGCCCGCTCGCCCTCGGTCGCGCCGCCCTCCATGAAGCCCTGGAAGTCGTACGACGTGTGCTCGCCGGAGATGTGTATGTTGCCCTGGCGGGTGCCCTCGTAGCCCGCATGGCGGTGCAGGTAGCCGACCGGCCAGTACGAGTAGGCACCCAGCGAGTACGGGTTGTTGGTCCACGAGGAGAGCTGGGCCTTGCCGGTCCACTGGGCCTTCGTGCCGGGGAAGAGGTTGTCGATCTGCCCCAGGTAGGTGCCGGCCAGGTTCGCGACGTAGGCGTCCTGCTCGGCGGTGTTGAACGGGCCGGCCGGGTGGAGACCGGAGGCGCGGGTGCCGCCGCCGTACTGGATGAGCACGCCCTTACCGCCCGGCTGGCCCTTGGTGGTGTCCCAGGTCTGCTGGAAAGGCAGGTCGGTGAAGGCGTCCCCGGCGGCCACGCCCGGCCAGGGTCCCAGGCCGTTGCCGTTCGCCCCGAGCCAGGTGCGCTTGGCGAACTGCATGTTGAGCTTCGAGACGTGGCCCATGCGCGCGTCGCGGAGCAGGTTCGTCATCGGCGGGTCGAAGTTAGCCCGGGTCGGATCGAGGCCCTGGAGGATCGGCAGCGGCACCGCCAGGATCGTGTGGTCGGCCGTCACCGTCGTCGTGGTGCCGTCGTTGTCGAAGGTGAGCGTCTGGGTGCCGTCGCCGTTCGCCCGGACGGCGACCAGCCGGTGTCCCATCCGCACGGTGCCGGGCGGGAGCGCGGCGTTGATGGCTTGCGGCACCTGGTCGTTCCCGCCGACGACGTGGTACCGCTCGTTGGAGCCGCCCCAGATGTTGAAGTGCCCCGGGTTCGACTGCCAGCCGAGCATGCACACGGCGGCGTAGGCGGACTGGTCCACGGTCTCCGCGCCGTATTCGACGGTGTAGGCCACGTCGAGGAACCGGCCGAGCTTCGACGAGGAGCCACCCGGCGTACGAGAGTCGATCCAGTCCCGCAGGGTCGTGTTCGAGATCGTGGTGCCGGCGGGGGTGGTCCGGTTCCAGGTGACGTCGCCGCACTCCTGGTAGTCCCGGCGGACCGCCTGGTACATCGCCTTGAAGTCCTCGTCGGCCTGCGCACGCGGGTAGTAGGTGTTGTCGAACCACAGGGTCTCGACGGCGCCGTTGGGCCCGGAGCCGGCGAAGTCCACGGTGGTCAGCCCGAATCGACGGCACAGTTCGAGCATCTTCTTGTGCCCGGTGTCGATCAGCTCGCCGCCGATCTCCGAGGTCTGGCCGCCGCCCCAGTAGGTCTGTTGCGAGTACATCCGCCCGCCGATACGGGTGGGATTGGCCTCGTAGACCGTGCACTTCACCCCGGCGTCGGCCAGGGTCAGCGCTGCCGTCAGGCCGGCGATGCCGGCGCCGACGACGACCACCCGGCCGGGGTTCACCGGCGGTCTCGCGGCGGTTTCGCCGGCGATCGCCGGCCGGGACATCCCGGCGCCGGCCAGGCCCAGGCCCAGACCCACCACGCCGGCGCGCTTGATCAAGGTACGCCGGCTCGGTCCGGTCGGGTCCGCGGCGGCCTCGGCACGGATCTCCCGGAGCTCGCCGACGGGCATGCGCAGGGCCGCTGCGGCCCGGTGGTCGGCGGCCATGCCCTGCAGGGCGGCCATGGCACGGGTTCGGCTCATCGTGATGCTCCTTGGCGAGAGGTCGGTTGCCCGGCCCGGAGGCCGGATGTTCCGGGCATGGCGAAGCCCCCGGGTTGTACGCGGAACCGGAGGGGAAGTACGTACGGCCCGGGGGCGGTGGGGCGGGCGGGGCTCAGCGTTCGGCTGCGTCGTCCAGGATGATGCGGCCCATCTGCTCGTAGCGTTC
Organism: Embleya sp. NPDC005971; assembly: GCF_040629175.1. Taxonomy (NCBI): domain Bacteria; kingdom Bacillati; phylum Actinomycetota; class Actinomycetes; order Kitasatosporales; family Streptomycetaceae; genus Embleya; species Embleya sp. NPDC005971. Next base: position 261,032 of record NZ_JBEXUX010000004.1, read on the forward strand.
CGGGCGTCGGTGCTTCATGTAGAGGGCGAGGGCGATGCCGGCGAGGAAGAAGCCGCCGACGATGTAGGGGATCAGTTCGAAGAGCAGGGTGTCCGCCGCCGCGCCGGCCGCGGTGTCCATGTTGTAGACGAGCAGTCCGACCACCACGCCCATCGCGAGGCCGCCGGCGATCGGCGCGGTGAGGGTGTTGAACCAGTGTTTGGTTTCCGGGTGTTTGTGCTGCACGTGGAAGTAGCCGACGACGGAGAAGGAGCACAACGTCTGGACGATCAGGATCGCCATCGTGCCCAGCAGCGCGAGCAGGCCGTAGAGGTGCACCGACGGGTCCATGTCCGCGACGATGAACGCCGCCACGAGGATGATCGCGATGACGGACTGGACGAAGGACGCGATGTACGGCGAACCGTGCCTGGGGTGCGTCCGGCCGAGCGCGGGATGGATGAAGCCCTCACGGCCGATCGCGTAGAGGTAGCGCGAGGCACACTGGTGGAAGGCCATCGCACAGGCGAAGGAGCCGGTGACGACCAGCCATTGGAAGATCTTGACCGAGGTGTCGCCGAAGTGCTCGCCCAGCGGCGCGAAGAACAGCGTGCCCTTCGAAGCCGCATCGGCCAGACCGGACTTGCCGGCCGCGGAGACCATCATCCAGGACACGAAGATGTAGAACAGGCCGACGCCGACCACCGAGATCAGGGTGGCACGGGGAACCACCTTCTTCGGGTCGCGGGATTCCTCCCCGTACATCGCCGTCGACTCGAAGCCGACCCAGGACCAGAAGGCGAAGAACAGCCCGAGTCCGGCCGCGCCCATGCTGCCGTTGACCCCGTCGAACGCCTTGAGCGGGTTGACCGCCTCGCCGATGATCCCGTCCGGGCCGCCGCCGGTGAACAGCACCGCGAAGGAGACGACGGCGAGCACCGCGATCTCCAGGACGAGTGCGACGCCGAGGAACTTGGCCGTGAGGTGTATGTCGAAGAACGCCATCGCCGCGATGACCACGAGCCCGAACATCGCGTAGTAGCCCCAATGCAGGTCGAGCCCCCATTGGTCGCTCGCGAGCTGCTTGAACGAAGCGGCGAAGAAGCCGATGATCGAGGCTTCGAAGACGACGTACGCCAGGACCGCGAGCAGGCCCGACGCCATGCCCGCGACGCGCCCCAGGCCGTGCGAGATGAAGCCGTAGAACGCCCCGGCCGCCGTGATGTGCTTGGCCATCGCGACGTAACCGACGGAGAAGACGGTCAGTACGAGGGTGGCGAAGAGGTAGGCGGCGGGGGCGCCGATGCCGTTGCCCGAGCCGGCGATGATCGGCAGGTTGCCGGTCATCGCGGTGATGGGGGCGGCGGTGGCGACCGCCATGAAGACGACGCCGAGCAGGCCGACGGAGTTCGCCTTGAGCCGGTCGACCTGTTCGCCGGGAACCGGGACCGCCGCGTCGACCTCGGCGCTGTCGAGGGGCTGTTGCTGGGTGGACATCCCACCTCCGTGAAGGGTGTGGCCGCGCACGGCACAACACGTGTAACGGACGCCTGTTCCCCGGTTTCCTGGTGATCAGGGTGCAATCCGACGGGCCGTCAGCTTCCCGTCGAAGCGGAACACCCCGCAACCGGCAATGCGTCAGAAGAAGACCCAAGGCATCGACACTGTGACCGTTGCCACGGCCGACCGAAGACCCGGGTGTCGACCCCCTGTTCCCCCACATGTCCACTCGTCCGGGCGAACGACGATGCGTCCATCCGGTTGTAAGGGTGCCCCGGTTCCGGACGGGAAACCCGCGGCCACCCTCGGGCACGCCGGCGGGCCGACTCGGCGACCGCCGCGCCGCATCGCGGCGGTCCACCGAGCGCGGCCGGCGGGAACGGCCCACGCACGTCCCGATCGGCCGCCTCACCCCGCACCGGCCACCCGCCGACGTCCTTTGACGCACCCCCGGACGACCTCCGGAAACTCAGCGGGCCAGCAGATCCCGGATCGCCGCGGTGATCTCGTCGGGGGCCTCCTCGGCCATGAAGTGGCCCGCCCGGGTCAGGCGGTGGTCCAGGTCCGGGGCCCAGGCTCGCCACAGCCCGGCCGCGTCGTAGGCCAGTCGGGCGCCCCAGTCCTGCTGGACGACCGTCACCGGCATGGCCAGTTGCGACCCGGCGTCCAGGTCCGCCCGGTCGTGCGTGACGTCGATGCCGGCCGAGGCCCGGAAGTCCGCGACGATCGACGGCACCGCCGCGGCGCTCGCCCGCAGGTACTCGGCGCGCACCTCCGCCGGCATGGCGGTCGGGTCGTCCGCCCAGGCGTCGAGGAACGAGCCGTGGAAGGCGTCCGCACTGCCCGCGATCATCGTCTCCGGCAGGCCCGGCGGCTGCGCCATGAGGAAGAGGTGGTAGCCGACCGCCGCCGAGACGCCGCGCAGGACGTTCCACATGTCGAGCGTCGGCACGATGTCGAGGATGCCCAGGTGCGTGACGGTCTCCGGGTGGTCCAACCCCGCCCGGAAGGCGACCAGCGCGCCCCGGTCGTGGCCGACCAGGGCAAAGCGCTCGTGGCCGAGTGCGGCCGCCAGGGACACCACGTCCGCGGCCATGGTGCGCTTGGCGTACACCTCGGGGTCGTCGGCCGCCGGCTTGTCGCTCGCGCCGTAGCCCCGCAGGTCGGGGCAGATCACCGTGTGCTCGTCGGCGAGCCGCTCGGCGACGTGTCGCCACATCAGGTGGGTCTGCGGGAAACCGTGCAACAACACGACCGGGCTGCCACTGCCGCCGACGGCGACGGCCGACCGCACCCCGTTGGCACCGGGCAGGCGCAGGAGATCGAAGCCGGGAATGGTGAGCGTCATGAAAGGCCATCCGTTCGGGTTGGGGGGAGCGACCGGATCAGCCTGTACGACGTCGATCAGCAGCCGATCAGTACGGCTGGCCGCGGCCGACCACCGGCACCGAGGATGAGGGCATGCGAATCGACGTGCTCGGTGCCGTGCGAGCCCTCCGCGACGACGGCAGCCCGGTCGACCTGGGGGGACCACGCCACCGCGAGGTACTCGCCCGGCTCGTCGCCGCCGAGGGACGCATGGTCGCCACCGACACCCTCGTCGACGACCTGTGGACCGATCCGCCGGCCCGCGCCGTGGGTGCCTTGCGTACCTTCGTCGCCGCGCTGCGCCGTGCCCTCGAACCCGACCGGCCGCCCCGTGACCCGCCGCGCGTACTGGTCACCGAAGGTCCCGGGTACGCGCTGCGCCTGCCCCGCGAGGACGTGGACGCCCATCGGTTCCAGGACACCCTGGCCCGCGCCCGACGCGACCCCGACGCGGTGACCGAGCTCGGCGCGGCACTCGCGGACTGGCGCGGGCCCGCCTACGCCGACGTGCCCGGCTCCGCGTGGGCGCAGCGCGAGCGGACCCGGCTGGAGGAGCTGAGGTTGGCGGGGGTGGAACTGCGCGCCCGGATCCTCCTCGACTCCGGGCAGGGAGCCGACCTCGTCGCCGAACTGGGTGCCCACGTCGCCGAACACCCGTGGCGCGAGCCGGCCTGGGGGCTGCTTGCCCGCGCGCTGGACCGCGCGGGGCGCCGGGCCGACGCGCTGGCCACCCTGCGCCGCGCCCGCGCGATGCTCGTCGAGCAACTCGGGCTCGACCCCGGCGCGGACCTGCGGCGGCTGGAGACGGACATCCTCACCGGGGCCGTGTCGCGCGAGGGCGCACCGGACGGGTGGACCGGTCCCGGTGTCCGGCTCGGCCCGCGCACCACCGTGGATCTGGCCCGTACCCTCGCCCTGGCCGGCGGCGACGCCCTCGTGCACTCGCGGCGCGATCGCCTCGCGGCCATCCGGGCGGCGGAACGCACGGGAGACCTCGCGCTGACCGCCCGGGTCATCGGCGCCTACGACGTGCCCGCCATCTGGACCCGCGCCGACGACCTCGAGCAGTCCCGCGCCGTCGTCGCGGCCGCCGAGCGCACGCTCACCGCGCTCGGCCCCGACGGCCCCGCCGACCTGATCGCCCGGCTCCTGGCCACGGTCGCCGTGGAGAGCCGCAGTGCCGAGTTGTCCGCGCCCGAACTGCAGCGCGCGCGGCAGGCGGCCCGGCAGGCCGAGGCGTCGGCAAGGGACCTGGCCGATCCCGCGCTGTTGGCGTTCGCCCTCGACGGGGTGTTCCTACAGTCCTTCACCCGCCCCGGGCTCGCGGCGGTACGGGATCGGATCGGCGTCGAGATCCTGGATCTGGCCACCCGGCACGAGCTGCCGAACTTCGCCGTACTCGGCCGACTCGTCCGCCTGCAATCGGCCTCGTCCCTCGGCGACCTCGACGCCGCGACCGCGCACGCCGAGGCCGCCGAACGGCTCGCCGCCGGCACCGAGGCGCCCCTCGTCCTCGTCCTCACCGCGTGGTTCCGGGCCCGGGTCACGGCCGCCCGCAGCACCGAACCCGGCGGACCGAGCGCCGCCACGGCCGCGGCGCACTACCGCGCCGCCGAGGACGCCCTGCGGACGGCCGGCATGCCGGGGCTGCACCGCGGCCTGTTCCCGCTCGCCCTCCTGGGGCTGCGCCTGCTGCACGATCGACCCGCGCCCACCGACCCGCACCTGGACTGGGGTCCGTACCGCCCCTGGGCCCAACCCCTGGTACTGCTCGCCCGGGACCGGCGCGAGCAGGCCCGGGCCGCCCTGGCCGCGCTGCCCGAACCCCCGGGTGACCACCTGCAGGAGGCGCTGTGGTGCCTGACCGCCCGCGCCGCCGTACGCCTGGGCGAACGCCGCATCGCCGCACACGCCGCGACCGTCCTGCACGATGCCCGTGCGGAACACGCGGGCGCCGCCTCCGGCATGCTGACCCTGGGCCCGGTGGCGCGCTACCTGGCGGAGGCGCAGGCGTGCGCCGGAGGTGGGTAATCGGCGGGGGCACGTGCTGCCGGGACGGGGCCCGCTCCGGCCCGGGAGGTCACGGTCGGTCGGCGATGCGGTGCGCCAACCAGGCGAGGGCGGGCGGCATCCGGTATTCGACGGCGTGGTGGCCGCCCTCGAACAGCTCGAAGTGCACGACGTCGTCCGGCACTTCGACTGCGGCCAGCGCATCGCGGAAGGCGAGTGCGCCCAGGTCGAGGAACCACTCGTCGTGGGTGCCGGCGTCGATCCGGATGCCGCGCTGGGAGCGGAGGGCGTCGGCGTGCGCGCCGGCCATCCGGACCGGATCCCACGCCAGCCAGCGCCGCCACTCGTGCTCGCGCAGCGCCCCGGTGCGGGGATCGAACGGCAGGGTGGGGGAGCCGTCGGGGCCCGGGGAGAAGCAGGCGGAGACGCCGAGGATCTCCAGGAGGTTCAGGTCCTCCGGCTTGGTGAAGGCGACCCGCGAGCGGAAGTCGTCCCACCAGCGGAGGATGTCGCCGTCGTAGGCCCGCAGTTGGCGGGCCGCCATGAGGAAGTGCGGCTGGTACTGGGCCTCGGACAGCGAGTCGCCGGAGTGGGTGGCGAAGGCGCCGAACAGATCCGGGCGGAGCATCGAGGTGATCGCGGCACCGAGTCCGCCGCTGGACTTGCCCGCGATGGCTCGGTGGTCGCGCGAGGGGAGCGTGCGGTAGTGGGCGTCGACGTACGGCACGATCTCCTCGCACAGGTAGGAGTGGTAGCGGCCGGTGCCGGGTGAGTCGATGAACTGGCTGCCTCCGTACCTGGTCCAGGCGTCCACGAAGACCAGCAGCATCCCGGGTGCCTGGCCGCGGGCGAAGATCTCGTCGGCGAGTTCGGGGACCGGCTTGCGAAAGGCCGTGCGATTGCCCCAGACCGGGAGCGTTCCCGCGTAGCCGAGCAGCAGATACGTGACGGGGTAGCGGCGTCGGGGCGCGTCGTCGTACCCGGGTGGGGTGTAGACCCACAGCGGGCGTCGGGTCGGGTCGTCGAGGGGATTGCCGTGTAGCAGCGCGCTGTCGACGACGTGTTCGTCGATGCGGCCGGCGAGGGTGAAGTTCGACATGCTCCGGGACAGTACTATGATTTCAAAATATTTGAATCCATAGTTTCCGGAAGATGGGGTGACGCCGTGACAGCACGGCATTCGGCGGCGGAATCGGCCCGGCCAGGGGACTCGATCGATCGGCACATCGCCCGCTGGGGGCACGAAGTCCCGGGCCTGGAGCCGGACTTGGAAGGTGCCGTCACCCGCATGCAGCAGCTCGTATCGCATCTGCGGCACCGAAAGGAGGCGGCGCTGGCGCGGCACGGCCTGAAGCTGTGGGAGTACGAGATCCTGTGGCGCCTGCGCTCGGCGGGGCAGCCCTACCGAATGGCACCCACCCGCCTCGCCCAGGGACTCGGCGTGCATCCCGCGACCCTCACCCACCGCCTCGACCGCATGCAGGCGGCGGGCCTGATCACCCGTGAGCACACGACGGAGGATCGCCGCAGCCTGCTCGTCGGCCTCACCCCCCGAGGGGCACAGACCTGGGCGGCGGTGATCGACGACCAGCGGGAGGCCGAGGCCGCCTTGCTCGCCCCCCTGGCCAAGGAGGAACTGGGCCACTTGGCCGCCCTCCTGCGCACCGTGGCCCTCGCCATCGAGGAACACGGCCCACCACTCATGCCGGACGTCGACTGACCCCGACCGAAACACGCCGAAGGCGTCGGCGGAGCCGGGAGTGGGCGTTCGTACCCGGGCGTTGTCGTGCCCGGTCGGGGCCGCCTCGGTGTGGTTCTTGTCCGCGTGGGGCGGTACGTTCCGTACGCCTGAACGGGGGCGTAGGACGGACCCATCGTCGAGAGGTGCCGGAGCCGTGTCCAGCTGGTTGACGTTGGTGAAGATCGAGCCTGCGCTGCTCGGCGAACTGCGGGAACGTGCCGATCCGGTGGGCGAGTTGCTCGGCACGCGCGGGCGGGGCGGGGACGGTGACGCGCACGGTGAGGACTACCGCTCCCTGTGCGGTGTTGCCGAGGGCCGGGCCGAGGTCGAGGAGGGGACGGCCGACTGGACGGCGGTGTATCCGGCCCTGGCCCGGGCGGTCGGCGACGGGGGCGGCGCCGGTGAGGTGCTCGATCCGGGCGACGGGACCGCATTCGTCCTGACCCCGGAGGAGGTCGCGCGCGTTGCCGCCGGGCTCGCCGACGAAGGCTGGATCCGCTTTCTCGACATCGCCCGCTTCTATGTTGCGGCCGCAGCCGAAGGCCGAGCCGTTCTCGGACAGGTGAACTAGGCGGCCGGCCGCGGCGGCTCGCGGGCGCGTTCGCCGGTCGCGCGCCGGGAACCGGGCCAGGGCCTGCGCGGGTGCCTCCAGGCCGGCGAAGGCCACACCGCCTACCTGAACCTTGCCGCCGTACCCACCCGCACCGCGCTCGTCTTCGTGGCCACGGTCCGGGAACGACCCGCAGCCGCTCGACCGCGCGTCCTCGGTGCGGCCCGGGCCGTTGTGCGCCACAAGCACCCGGCCACGCCCGCCCCGGCGGGGCGGGCGGTCGGCTCACCGTCGCCGGCCGGGCGTCGGTTGTTCGGCCGTGTGTCGTTCAGGTCGGGGCGTCCGGCAGGTGCATGACGTAGTGCCACTGTCCGTCCTGAAGTCCCGTATACCGCAGGTTCGCAAACGCCGCGTGCAGTGCCTTGCGTGCGGCCTGGTTCCCGACCCGGATCTGGGCGTGCAGCACCCGCACCTCGGCTGCTCGGGCCAACGACGCGACTTCCTTTACCAGTCGGGGGCCGAGGCCGCTTCCCTGGTATCGGTCGAAGACCAGGGCGGCGAGGTCGGCCTCGTGCGGGTCGCCGTTCAGGCCGTACTCGGCCCAGCCCACGATGCGGCCGCCGCGCTCGGCCACGTACGCGTTCCAGGTGTTCTGCGCCCGGCCTTCGGTGATTCGGGCCAGGTACCAGTCGGGGATGCCGGCGCCGGGTACGCCGAACCGTCGGGCGAGTGCGTCGGGTGAGATGTCGGCGGCGGCCCGGCCGAGTCCGTCGATGTCGTCCGGGTGCCAGGAACGCAGGTGCACGGTGTCGGGGGCAACCACGGCGGTCATGGTGATCAGCTCCGGGTGCGGCGGGTGATGCCGAGGGCGGCGACGGCGGATCCGGCGGCGGTGGCGGCGATGAACCACCAGGCGTGCCGGAAGGTGGGCGTCGGATCCGGTGCGCTGCCGGCCGTGCCGAGGACGGCGACCAGGATGGCGACGCCGAGGACGTAGCCGAGTTGGCGGCTGGTGTTGACCACCGCGCTGCCGGTGGCGGCCTGGGCGCCGGGCAGTTCGGTGGTGGCCCGGGAGAGCATGACGGGCATGGCCAGGCCGATGCCGACGCCGATGACGAGCCAGCCCGGCAGGATCTGCGTCGCGTACCGGGGATCGGCGGACGCACTCGCGGCCAGCAACACGGCACCGCCGGCGAACAGCAGGTTCCCCGCCGCCACCAGGGCCCCGGCTCCGACGCGGGTGGCCAGGTGCCGCCCGACGATCGCGAACAGCGGCACCATCAGCGGACCCGGCGCGATGGCCAGGCCGGTGACCAGGGTGGAGTAGCCGGCCGGACCCTCCAGCCACAACACCACGGACGGGAAGACCGCGCCGAAGGCGGTGCAGAAGGTCAGGACCGTGATGTTCGCCCAGACGAACTCCGGTGTCCGGAACAGGGCCGGGTCCACGACCGGTGCCGGGTGACGCAGTATTCGCACGACGAACACGGCGATACCGACGGCGGCGACGGCGAAGGTGGCGAGGGTCGCCGTTCCGGTCCACGCCCACTCCTGGCCCTTGACCAGGCCCAGCGAGAGCGCGCCGAAGGCGACGATCAGCGCCGCCGTGCCGAGCGGGTCCGGCATCCGCACGGCCGAGGCGTCCCGCAGGTCGGGGAGCAACCGCCGGGCCACCACGAACGCCGCCACGCCGACCGGGATGTTGATCAGGAACACCCAGCGCCAGGACAACTCCACCAGGCCGCCGCCGACCACCGGGCCGACCGCTGCGGCGAACGAGCTGGTGGTGGCCCAGATCCGGACCGCCCCGGCCCGCCGCGTTTCGGGCAGCGTGGTGAGCAGCAGCCCGAGGCCGGCCGGGGTGAGCACGGCCGCGCCGATCGCCTGTATCCCGCGGAAGAACACCAGCCACCACAACTGGGGCGCCAGCGAACAGGCGGCGCTCGCAGCGGTGAACAAGGCCAGTCCGGCGAGGAACGCCGGTTTGCGGCCGTACCGGTCGGCCAGGCGCCCGGCCGGGATCAGCAGCGCCGCGTAGACGATGGCATAGGCGTTGAGGACCCAGCTCAGCTCCGCGAGCCGCACGCCGAAATCGGTGCCGATGTCGGTGAAGGCGACGTTGACCACGAACACGTCGAGCATCGCGACGAATGCCGCGGCGCACACGACGAACGTGATCGCCGACGATCCGACCGGGTCCTGCCGTCGCACGCCCTCGGTGGCTGGTGTGGTCTGCGCGGCCATGGGAGTCCCCCTGCGATCCATGCGAGCTACCGGATATCCGTCGAAGACAGCGCTCCGCCGGCTGCTCCGTCGGAGCGAGAGGCAGGGCTGACTATCCGTGAGTATAGGTAGGTAGGGTCTGGCTATACAAGGAGCAAGCCAAAGCGGGTACGATGGGCGGCATGCCGGTTGTCATGGAGGGCGCGCTTGCCGACCTCGGCGCGTGGAAGACCGACCACTGCTCACTGGTCAAAGCGCTGGAGGTGGTCGGAACCCGCTCCGCGCTGCTGATCCTGCGTGAAGCCTGCTACGGCACGACCCGGTTCAGCGGCTTCGCCGGCCGCATCGGCATCACCGACCGGGCCGCCGCCCAGCAGTTGCGCCGTCTGACCGAGGCCGGCCTGCTCGCCAAGCGTCCCTACCGGGAGGACGGCGGCCGCACCCGCGACGAGTACGTGCTCACCGAGATGGGCAGCGACCTGTTCCCGGTGATCGTGGCCCTGATGCAGTGGGGCGACAAGCACCTACAGGACGGCCCCGCGCCCTTGCACTACGTCGACCACGAAACCGGCGCCCCGCTCCACGTCGAACTCCGCACCGAAACCGGCGACACGCTCGAACTGGAACAGGTCGGCGTCCGGAAGAACCCCGCCTGGCACGCACCGAACCGAACGCCGCAACCGAACTCGCCTTCCTGACCGCCGCCGCCCCCGGCGTCGGACGTCTCGGCCGGTCACGATCGGCGGCGCCGCGCGAGCGGGAAGGTGCGCTCCTTCTCGGTGCGGCGGTCGGGCCTTGTGGGGCGGTCGGGGCGGGAGTCCGCGGGGCGATCAGGACGGGAGCCAGGCCGGTTCAACCACACAGTTGAGTCGCGAAGTCGCCGATCACGCCGAAGTTCACCCCTTTCGCCCACCCCTGCGCCGCCCGCGTGCCGACTCGACTCGATGGCTCCATGCGGGCCGGTCGTGCGTGCGGGGCGTTGCCCGTGGCTGCATATGTGCGATGTTCAAATGTCTGACCTTTGTATGTATGCTGTTTGCATGAAACGCATCAGCACACCGCGTAGGTCGGCAAGCCTGTCCGCGCAGCTCGTGGACAGCCTTCGCGCGCACATCGAGGCCGGGGGATGGCCCGTGGGCACGCGGATCCCGCCGGAGCAGGCCCTGGTCGAGGAGCTCGGGGTCGGCCGCAGCACGTTGCGCGAGGCGCTCGGTGCGCTGGTGCATCTGGGGCTGCTGGAGGCCCGGATCGGCGATGGCACCTACGTCCGTTCGTCGAGTGAGCTCCAGTCGGTCATGGTGCGGCGAGCCGGTGCCGCGCAGCGGGACAACGTGCTCGAACTGCGTACCGTCCTGGAGGAGTACGCCTCGGGCGCCGCCGCCCTGCGTCGCAGCGAGGAGCAACTGCACCAACTGCGCGAGCTGTTGGCCGACGCCGACGCGGCCTGCGCGGGTGAGGACATGGCCGCGGCCGGGAGCGTCGACGCGTTGTTCCACCGGGCCGTCGTCCGGGCGAGCGGAAACGACCTCCTGATCGAGGTGTACGACTACCTCGGTACGGCTCTCGCCACCTCGCTGGGGGGCCTGCCCTGGGACGCCACCGGCGCCGAGGAGCACGCCGACCTGCACCGGCGGCTCGTCGACGCGATCGAGGCCCGGGACGAGAGCGGTGCCCGCGACGCGGCGGGTGCGATCGTCCGGCTCACCCGCGACCGCGAGGCCCGGGCGGCACGACCCGCGGAGGGACGGTGAGCGCACAGCCGTCGTCGATATCCGACCCGCCCGCCGCCTCGACCCCGCCGGCCGTCGACCACACCCGATCCGTCGTGTCGATCGGGCTCCTGTTCGCGATCTGCCTCGTGGCGGCGAACCTGCGTACCACCCTCACCGGCGTCGGCACGCTGTTGCCCGCGATCGAGCACGGCAGCGGTCTGACGGCGAGCTGGGGCGGACTGCTGAGCACCCTCCCGCTGCTGACGTTCGCCGCGACGTCGCCCCTGGTGGCCCGGGCCTCCCATTGCTTCGGCACCGCCCGCCTGCTGGTGGCCGCCCTCGCGGTGCTGGCCGTCGGGACCGTGATCCGGTCGCTGCCCTCCGTGATCTGCCTGTTCGCCGGGACCGTGATCCTGTCCGCCGCCATCGCGTTCGGCAACGTGCTGTTGCCCGCGCTGATCAGGCGGAGCGTGCCGGCACACCGCATCCAGGGCGTCAGCGCTCTCTACGTCACCGTCATGGGCGTCACCGCCGCGGTCTCCTCCGGTGTCTCCGCACCGCTTTCGCACACCCTGCCGGGCTCGTGGCACACCGCTCTCGCGTGGGGTATCGCCTTCACCGTCGCGGCGTTGCCGGTCTGGCTGCCCCGGATGCGGGGCGACCGGCCGCAGACCTCCGGCGGCGTCACCCGCAGCCCGGTTCCCTGGCGGTCGCGACTGGCGTGGCAGGTCAGCATGTTCATGGGCCTGCAATCCCTGGCCTTCTACACCGCCGTCGCCTGGCTGCCCAGCATGCTGATCGACCACGGCACGAGCAGCACCACGGCTGGATGGATGCTCTTCTACTACCAAGTGATCGCCCTGACCGCCGGCAGCCTCCTGCCCCTGCTCACCCGGGGTCGGCACGACCAACGATGGTTCGCGGCCGGGGCCTCGCTCCTGATGGCCGCCGGCTTCGTCGTACTGCTGTTCGCCCCCGCACTGTCCGTCGTGGCGTGCACGCTGCTCGGCCTGGGTGGCGGCGTGTGCCTCGTGCTCGCGCTGACCTTCCAGAGCCAACGGGCCGGCAGTGCCGGCGAAGCCGCCGCGTTGGCGGGCATGGCACAGTCCATCGGCTACCTGGTGGCGGCGGCCGGCCCCCTCCTCCTCGGCATCCTGCACGACGCCACGGACAGCTGGACCCTTCCGCTCGCGGTCCTGGTCGTCCTCGGCCTGCTCATGGCCGGTGCCGGATACGGCGCGGGACGCGACCGCCAGGTACGGCCCGGCGCCGGCTGACGAGTGTGCACCACGGGGACCGTTCCCCGCGCCGGAGCCGCAACGTTTCGGCGCCGGCGCGGGTCGACCGGCCTGCCGTCGGGACACGGGAGACCGCCCTGCCGCGGGTGTGGTCCCGCCGTTCGTGGGGGTTTCGTCGGGGTTCAGAGTTTCCGCAGGGAGGTCGCGATGTTGGTGATCGCCTCGCCGACCCGCTCCATCGTGTCGGCGGTGTAGCACAGCCGGAAGTAGCCGGGCGAAGGACAGTGCATCTCGCCGCCGGGAAGGAGCAGGACCCTGGCGTCCGTTCGCAGGAACGCTTCCAGGAGCGCTTCGCGTCGGTCGATCTCGTGGTTGATCAGGACCAGGTCCTTGGGGAACTTGGCGCTGTCCAGGTAGGCGCTCAGGTCGAGAAGGAAGAACTGGGTCGCGTTGCGCGAGACTTCGCTCATGCCGACATAGGGGATTCCCGCCTCGCGGAGTCGGTGGGCCGCGTCGTCGTGGGCGGATTTCAGTCGTGCCGGGTAGTCCTTCATCAGTGTCGTGGGGAACTCGCTCGGCCGGTCGGTGGTGCCGAACAGTTCGCGCACGTACGCGCACTTGAGCGAGTCGAGGGGGCCGAACCAGGACAGCGACTTCCACGTCTCGTCGCCCTGCATGACCCTGCGTACGTCGTTCGACTTGGAGACCAGGAAGCCGATCCGGAATCCGGACAGTCCGAAGTCCTTGGTCAGTCCGTACACGAGGTGGATGCGGTCGGGGGCGGCGGCGTAGGCGTCCAGGGAAAGGACGCTGGTGAACGCGTCCTGGCCGGTGCTCTGGGCGTGCGAGTAGATCTCGTCGGAGACGATGTGCATCTGGCGGTCGAGCGCCCAGCGACAGATGTCCTCCAACAGTTGCCTGTCGTAGTTGACGCCCAGTGGGTTGTGCGGGTTGGTGAGTACCAACAGCTTGGGCTTGGGGTCCGGGGCGGCGTCGTAGGCACGGTCCAACGCGGCGACGGTCAGGGTGAGTCGGTCGGCACCGTCCAGGCGCGCGGGCACGCATCGGAGCCCGGGTCGCTGTTCGAAACACCACAGGAAGCCGGGCCAGAAGGGCGCCGGCAGCAGCACGCGGTCGCCCGGGGTCAGTACGCCGCCGTGGATCAGCGCGAAGGCCAGCGACTCCAGTGCCCCCGACCCTCCGGCGGTGGCGTACACGTCGTACTCGGGGTCGATGCCGGCCGAGAACCTCTTCCGGAGGAATGCCGTGATCGGGCCGAGCAGTTCCGGCACCCCGTACGGGGGCGACGCGTATTCGGCGTCCGCCTCGGTCAGGACCACCTTGGCGAAGACGTTGTCGCGGAGCAGGTCGAACAACAGGACGTTGTTCGCGATGCCGAGGTTGAAGACGTCCTCGGTGGCGATCCGGGCGTAGGCGACCAGGCGTTCCTCGGGGTCGGTGATCCGGCGCAAGCGCTCCACCGCCACGGCGTGTTCGACGCCGGCGACGAGCGCGGCGTCCGCGTCCTGCCCGGTGGTCGTGCGTGCGGAGGTCGTCGTCATGTCGGACTCCTTGTGGTTGCGGCGGATCGGGGCTTCCGGCCGCGAGGTCGCCGGGTCCTCGGGCCCTTCGACCGTGCGTCCGCCGGACGCCGGTCGGCCAATCCGGACAGCCACTCGGACCATGAAACCAACTCGTTGTGATGGCGTTCGCCGGGTGCGGCGACGCCTTCGGTGCGGCGCCGACTCGAATGGACCAGCCAATTGGTTCGAGTGTCCCGCCGCAGACCCCGATGTGGGGGCGGCCACGGTGGGCGAGGGGAGTGCGATCTGTCGGATGTCGACGCCCGGCCGGGGTTCGCCCGGGGCGACGCGATTCGCCGATCGGCGGGAGGGAATCCAAACAACCGTACCGTCGTCCTTGACGACGGGTCGTCCCAGGGAGGTCACGCGGTGGGTACGCACGTCGACATCGTCAAGCCACTGCCGGAACTGCTCGGGCAACACGCCCGGCGACTGGGGGACAAGGTCTGTTTCCGGGACCCGTTCACACGGGTGACCTACCGGGAGTTGGAACGAAGGACCGCACGGCTGGCCGGTCACCTGGTCGGGCTGGGTGTGGCCCGTGGCGACCGGGTGGCCGTACTGCTGGGCAACCGTGTCGAGATGGTGGAGAGCCTGCTCGCGATTACCCGGGCAAGCGGCGTGGGTGTGCCCCTGGATCCCGGGAACTCGGAGCAGGAGTTGGCCCGTTTGCTGGACCACAGCGGCGCGCGGGTGCTCGTCACCGATGTCGGTTGCCTGACCCGGCGGCCGGCGGCGGCGCGATCCGGGCCGAGCGTGGTGGTGGTCGACGGCGGCGACGAGGACGGGGACGGCATGGCCGCGGTCGCGGAAGGGGTCTTACGGTACGAGGAGTTGGCGGGTACGGAGCCGCGGACGCCGGCCCGGGACGACCTCGCGTTGGACGAAGTGGCTTGGCTGCTCTACACCTCGGGCTCCTCCGGCACGCCCAAGGGCGTCCTGTCCACCCAGCGCAACCGCCTCGCGCCGATCGCGACCGGCCTCGTCGGCATTTTGGGTCTGTCCGAAGGCGACCACGTGCTCTGGCCGTTGCCCCTGCACCACGCGATGAGCCAGGTGGTGTGCTTCCTCGGGGTGACCGCGGTGGGGGCGAGCGCGGTGCTGCTGCCCCGGTTCTCGGTGGCCGGGGTGCTCGGCGAACTCCGGCACGAGGACGCCTCGTTCACCCTGCTCGGCGGCGTCCCGACCACGTATTCGGCGCTGCTCGACGCGATCCGGGGGGAGGAGGGCGACGGGGACGGCGGCGGTCTGGGCGCCCCCGCGCTGCGCGGTTGCGTCAGCGGCGGCGCCGCGGCGGGGCCCGGCTTCCGCGAGTCCTTCGAGGCGATCTGCGGTGTGCCCTACCTGGAACACTACGGCAGCACGGAGGCGGGCCCGGTCACCATGCCCGCGCCGGGCGAGGCGACGGCGTCCGGGGAATGGGGGCGTGTGCTGCCCGATACCCGGGTCCGGGTCGGCGGGGGCCCCGACGGCCGGGACACGGGCGAGGGCGAGTTGTGGGTCAACGGGCCCGGGGTGATGGCCGGTTACCACGACAGACCACAGGAGACCGCGGCCGTACTGCGAGACGGCTGGTTCCGCACGGGTGACCTGGCCAGGATCGATGCCGTCGGTGGGTTTGCCGTCACCGGCCGGGCGAGTGATCTGATCATTCGAGGCGGGGTGAACATCCATCCTGCCGAAGTGGAGGCGGTGCTGCGGCGGTTGCCGGGGGTGGCGGACGCCGCCGTGGCCGGACGCGCGCATCCGGTCTTCGGCGAGGTGCCGGTCGGCTATCTGGTTGCCGCAGCCGGTCGCGATCTGCCGGACCGAGGGCGCATCCTCGCCGCCTGCCGAGCGGAACTGGCCGGTGTCAAGGTCCCCGTCGAACTGTTCGAGGTGGCGGACCTGCCCCGTACTGGGTCCGGGAAGATCCTGCGACGCGAACTCCCCGGCGGTCCGGCGCGGGCACTGGGCGCGGAGGCGACCGGGAAGCCGGCGCCGGACCTGTTGGCCCTGGTACGCGGCGAGGTGGCCGCGGTGCTCGGCCGCACGGTTCGAACGGTCGAGCCGGGCACGGCACTTCGGGACCTGGGCATGGACTCCCTGACCGCGACCGTGCTGCGCGAGCGGTTGTCGGCGGCGACCGGCCTGCCGCTCTCCGAGGCCGTCGCCTTCGACTTTCCCACGGCCGCCGCGCTCGCCGCCCACCTCGGGGCCCGGAACGCCGCCGCGCCGGCCGGCGTCGCGCCCGGGCGACGCAGTGCCGCCCGGTCCGACCAGGACCCCGTGGTGATCGTGGGGATGGCCTGTCGCTATCCCGGAGACGTGACCTCCCCCGAGGAACTGTGGCGGTTGGTGGCCGACGGGAGGGACGCGATCGGTCCCTTCCCCACCGACCGGGGCTGGGACACCGGGGCGCTGTACGACCCGGACCCCGGGCGATCGGGGCGCACGTATGTGCGCGAGGGCGGCTTCCTCACCGGCGCGGACCGCTTCGATCCCGGCTTCTTCGGCATCTCGCCTCGCGAGGCGTTGGCGATGGACCCGCAGCACCGACTGCTGCTCGAAGTGGCCTGGGAGACCTTCGAACACGCCGGCCTCGTCCCCGACACCCTGCGCGGCTCGGCGACCGGGGTGTACGTCGGGCTGATGTACAGCGACTACGCCCGGCACCTGACCAGGACGCCCGAGCAGGTCGAGGGATACCTCGGTCTCGGCAACGCCGGCAGCGTCGCCTCCGGGCGGATCGCCTACACGTTCGGCCTCGAAGGCCCGGCCCTCACGGTGGACACGGCGTGTTCCTCGTCCCTGGTGGCCCTGCACCTGGCGGCCCAGGCGCTGCGCCGGGGGGAGTGTGCCTTCGCGTTGGCCGGCGGCGCCACGGTGATGTCGGGACCCTCGTCGTTCGTGGAGTTCAGTCGGCAGCGGGCACTGGCTCCGGACGGCCGCTGCAAGGCGTTCGGCGCGTCCGCCGACGGCACGGGATGGGCCGAGGGCGCCGGGATGTTGCTGCTGAGCCGGTTGTCCCGGGCACGCCGCGCCGGACTTCCGGTACTGGCCGCGGTGCGCGGCTCGGCGGTGAACCAGGACGGGGCGAGCAACGGGCTGACCGCACCGCACGGCCCGGCGCAGCAGCGGGTGATCCGACAGGCACTCGCGGACGCCGGCCTCGACCCCGGGGACATCGACGCGGTGGAGGCGCACGGCACCGGCACCCGGCTGGGCGATGTCATCGAGGCGGAGGCGTTCTTCGCGACGTATGGGCGGCAGGCGCGCCGACGTCCCCTCCACCTGGGCTCGGTCAAGTCGAACATCGGTCACACCCAGGCCGCCGCCGGAGTGGCCGGCGTGATCAAGATGGTGCAGGCGATGCGGCACGGGGTGCTGCCGCGGACGCTGCACGCGGACGAGCCGACGCCCCGGGTCGACTGGTCGACGGGGCGGATCGCGCTGCTGACCCGCGCGGTGGAGTGGCCTGCGGGGGAGTGTCCGCGCCGGGTTGGCGTGTCTTCGTTCGGTATCAGTGGGACCAATGCCCACGTGGTGCTCGAAGAGGCTCCGGTCGACGGGGCGGCCGTGGCGCCGGGTGCCGCGGCGGACGGCGGGGCGGTCGGTGGGCGGGTCGGGGTCGGGGCGGTGCCGGCAGGTGTAGTCGTTGGGCCGGAAGGTGCGGCTGCGGCGCCCGAAGGCGCGCCCGCAGCGCCGGAGGGTACGGCGGCGGTGCCGGAGGGTGTGCCTGCGGTACCGGAGGGTGTGCCTGCGGTGCCGGAAGGTACGGCGGCGGTGCCGGAAGGTGCGCCCGCCGTGCCGGTGGTTGCGCCCGCCGTGCCCGTTCCGGTGTCCGCCAGGAGCGCCCCGGGGCTGCGGGCCCAGGCGCGGCGGCTGTACGACCGGGTGGCCGCCGCCCCCGACCTGGCCCCGGTGGACGTTGGCTACTCGCTCGCCACCACGCGGGCGGCCTTCGAGCACCGGGCCGTGGTGGTGGCCCGCGACCGGGCCGAACTGCTCGACTCCCTGCGGGCCGTCGTGGAGGGCGGCGACCGGCCCGGAGTCCACACGGGCACGTCCCGCCGGCACGGCCCGCTGGCCCTGTTGTTCACCGGCCAGGGCAGCCTGCGGGTCGGCATGGGCCGGGAGCTGTACGAGTCGCGGGACCGGTATCCGGCCTTCGCGGGTGCGTGGGACGAATGTGCCGCCCTGTTCGACCCGCTGCTGCCGGTGCCGCTGCGGGACGTCGCGTTCGCCGGGCCCGATACGGAGACGGGTGCGCTGTTGCAGACCACCCGGTTCGCGCAGCCGGTGTTGTTCGCCCTGGAGACGGCCCTGTTCCGGCAGTTCGAGGCGTGGGGGGTACATCCCGACCTGTTGGCCGGGCACTCGGTGGGCGAGGTGACGGCGGCACACGTCGCCGGCGTGTTGTCCCTCGCGGACGCGTGCACCCTGGTGGCGGCCCGGGGCCGATTGATGGACGCACTGCCGCCGGGCGGCGCGATGGCGGCGGTGGCCGTCGGCGCGGACGAGATGGCCGCCCATCTGGCCGAGACGGGAGGCGCGGCGGAGATCGCCGCGGTCAACGGGCCCGCCTCGGTGGTCGTTTCCGGTGACGAGGCCGCGGTGGGGGAGGTCGCCGCGTACTTTCGCGAGCGGGGTCGTTCGGTGACGCCACTGCGGGTCGCCCACGCCTTCCACTCCGCGCGGATGGAGCCCGTGCTGGCCGACTTCGCGGACGTGGTCCGGCGGTTGTCCTTCGCCGCGCCGCAAGTGCCCCTGGTCACCGCCCTGTCGGGTCGGGTGGCCACCGACGAGGATTTGGGCACACCGCAGTTCTGGGTGGACCACATCCGCCGTCCGGTCCGCTTCGCCGATTCGGTGGCGCGACTGGGCGAGCGCGGCACGGCACACTACGTCGAACTGGGGCCGGAGGGGGTGCTCACCGGCCTGGTCCGGGATTGCCTCGCCGGGTCCGGACGAGCCCAGGCGGACCCGGGTGAAGCGGGCGGCGGCGAGCACGGCCCCGCACCGCTGGTCCTGCCGACCCTGCGCGGGAGTCGGCCGGAAGCCGATGCCCTGCTCGACACGCTGGGCGCGCTGTACGCCCACGGCGTGCCCGTCGACTGGCGGGCCGTCTTCGCCGGACGCGGCGGGCGGCGTGTAACCCTGCCCACGTACGCCTTCCAGCGCCGCCGCTTCTGGTTGGAGCCCGACCCGGAACCGGCGCCCGGGTCCCCGACGGTCGAGGCCGCCGCACATCCGTTCCTGCGGTCGGGCACCCGCACGGCCGACGACGACGGGTTGTTGCTGAGCGGGGTGCTCTCGGTGCGCGAGCAGCCGTGGCTTGCCGACCACGTGGTGGCCGGGGAGATCCTGCTGCCGGCGGCCGCCCTCGTGGAAATGGCCCTCTACGCCGGTGGGTTGGTGGGTGCGGACGTCCTGGACGAGCTCGTCCTGACCGCGCCGCTGCCGCTCCCCGCGGACGGTGCCGTCGCGGTGCAGGTGAAGGTGGCCGGGGCGGACGACGCCGGACGGCGGACGCTGCTCTTCCACTCCCGGCCGCACCCTCCGGCCGGTGACCGGCCCTGGCTCCGGAACGCCACCGGCACGCTCTCCCCGGCGCGGCCGGCCGCGGACCACGAAGAGACCGACGGCGCGTCCCGGCCGCACGTGTCCCGGCAACACGCGTCCCGGCCGCCGGCGGCGGCGACGCCACTGCCTGCCGACGGCCCGGGAGCCGGACCGTACGAGCGACTGGCCGCCGCCGGGCTGCGTTACGGCCCCGCCTTCCAGGGCATGCGCGCCGTCCGGCGGCACGGGGACGAGCTGTACGCGGACATCGCGCTGCCCGAAGCGGCCCGCGCCGGGCATCCGGAGCCGGCCGGGCCGGAGTTCGTCCTGCATCCAGCCCTGTTCGACGCGGCGCTGCACGCCCTGGCCCTGGACGGCCTGGTCGGCAACGCCTCCGGGACGGCTGGCTGCGGGTTGTCCCTGCCGTTCGCCTTCGGCGGAGTGCGTGTGCACGCCACCGGCGTACGGCGTGTGCGGGTACGGACGAGTCCCGGGCCCGACGGGCAGGCCGCGGTGGAGTTGACCGACGAGCAGGGCGCACCGGTGGCGACGGTGCGTTCGCTGACGCTCCGGCCCCTGCCGGCGACCGGGGCGGCAACGCCGGACGCCGTCGCCGGTGCCCTGCACCGGACGGACTGGGTGCCGCTGTCCGAGCCGCCCGCATCCGCGGCCATGCCCCGCTGGGGAGTGCTGGGTACGGCGGGCACATCGCCGGTGGACGCCCTCGCGCCCCCCGGTTCCGGCGTCCCGGTGTACCCCGATCCGGCGGCGTGCGACGCGGCGCACACCGTCATCATGGCCGTGTGCCCACCTGCCGACCCGAGCGGCGACGCGCGGGACCGGGCCGCCGCGATGCTGCGGGCGGCGGACCGGGCGCTGAGGCTGGTGCGGGAGTGGCTCGCCCAACCGCACCTGTCCCGCTCCCGGCTCGTCCTCGTGACGTCCGACGCCGTCGCCGTCGCCCACGAGGATCCCGCCGCGACCGGCGCCGGGTTCGGCGAGTCCGGCCGATCCGGCGAAACGGCGTCCCTGCCGTCGCATGCGCCGGTGTGGGGACTGGTGCGCTCGGCCCTGCGGGAAAACCCGGGCCGCTTCGCCCTGATCGACGTGGACGACCACCCCGCCTCCCGGACCGCCCTACCCGCCGTGGCGGCCGGCGCGCTGCCGGAGGCGGCCGTACGCCGAGGCACGGTGTACGTGCCGAAGTTGGTGCCGCTGGCCGAGGGGGCATCGCAGCCGCGCACGCGGCGGCCGCTCGACCCGGAGGGCACCGTCCTGGTCACCGGTGGTACCGGTTCGCTGGGCATGCTGGTGGCACGGCACCTGGTCGCCGCCCACGGCGTCCGGCACCTGCTGCTCGCCGGCCGACGCGGACCGGATGCCCCCGGGGCCCGGGAACTCGTCGCGGAGCTACGCGAGGCGGGCGCCCGGGTGGCCCTGCACGCCTGCGACGTCGCGGACCGGACCGCGCTCGCCGCCCTGCTCGACGCGGTACCGGCGGCCCACCCGCTGACCGGCGTCGTGCACACCGCGGGGGTGCTGGACGACGGCGTCGTCACCGCGCTCACCACCGACCGGCTCCGGCGGGTGTTGTACCCCAAGGCGGACGCCGCGCTGGCCCTGCACGAACTGACCCGGGGGCACGACCTGGCCGTGTTCGCGCTGTTCTCCTCGGTGGCGGGCACCTTCGGCTCCGCCGGCCAGGCCAACTACGCGGCGGCCAATTGCGCGCTGGACGCCTTGGCCCGGCACCGCGACCGGCTCGGGCTGCCCGGTACGTCGATCGTCTGGGGCCCCTGGTGGCAGCACGACGGCATGATGGCGCACCTGGGCGACGCGGATCGGCAGCGGATGGCCCGCTCCGGGTTCGTCCCGCTCAAGCCGGCGGAGGGGCTGGCCCTCTTCGACGCCGCCGTGGCCGGCGACGAACCCGTCGTCGTGGCGGCCCGCCTCGCCCCGACCGCTCGCCGCGGCGGCGACCCGGCCGCGACCGGGCGGCGAACTCCCGCCGCCGACACGGGCAATCGAGGCGGCGCGGCGACGGCTGCTCGCCCCGGCGAGCGGGGCGAGGTGCTGCTCACCCGGGTCCGGACCCTGGCGGCCCGCGTCCTGGGCCACCGGGACGCGGCAGGCGAGGTCGACGAGGACACCCGGCTGGCGGACCTGGGACTGGACTCCCTGGCCGCGGTCGAACTGCGCAACGAACTCGCGGCGTGGACAGGTCTGGTACTGCCGTCCACGCTGCTGTTCGACTTCCCGACGCCCCGTGCGCTCGCCGCCGAGCTGACCCGGCGCCACGCCGCCGAGGCACCTCCCGGGGGCGCCGAATCCGACCGCCCGGCAGGGCCCGAGGCCGCCGACCCCGCAGGCACCTCGGGTCGACCGGCGCACGACGGCACCGGCGTCGGTCCGCAGGCGGGCGCCCCGGCGCGAGCCGCCGGCACATCGCCCGCCGGGGGAGCGCCGGACACCCTGGGCGCGCTCTTTCGCACCGCGTGCGCCCGGGGACAGCACTGGGACGGCATGGCGCTGCTCACCATCGCCGCGCGGCTGCGCCCGGCCTTCGACGATGCCGACGCGCCCGGTGCGACGCACGAACCCGTCCTGCTCGCGGCCGGCGGCGCGGCGGCCCGGCTGATCTGCACCCCCGCGCTGAGCGCGTTGTCCGGACCGGGGGAATACGCGCGCCTGGGCGCCGCGCTGCGCGGCCGGCGGCCGGTTTCCGCCGTGCGGCACCCGGGGTTCGAGCCCCGAGAGGCCCTGCCCGCCACCCTGGACGCCCTCGTCACCGCCCAGGCCGGCGCGGTCCGCGCCGCCGCGACCGACGGCCCGCCGGTCCTGCTGGGCTGGTCGGCCGGCGGCTGGGTGGCCCATGCCGTAGCCGAGCGTCTGGAGTCGGAAGGCGCCGCCCCGACGGCCGTCGTCCTGGTGGACACCCACCCCGCCGTGCACGCCGACCAGGACCGGGCCTTCTCCGCGATGACGGCGGGCATGCTGCGCCGGGCGGCGGAATTCGCCGGCACCGACCCCGCTCGGCTCACCGCCATGGCCCGATACTTCGAACTCTTCAACGACTGGAAACCCGCGCCGCTCGCCTGTCCCACCCTGTACGTGCGTGCCGAACGTCCGCTGCCCGATACCGAACCCGCCCCCGCCTGGAGCCTGCCCCACACCGAAGTCACGGTGCCCGGCGACCACTTCACCATGCTGGAGGAACACGCCCACACCATCGCACTCGCCATCCGGGACTGGCTCGACAGCCACACCTGAGCCCCGCCGGCGGCGCCCGATCCGGTACCCGCCCGATCCGATCGAGGCGTTCCGGCGAGCCCACCGCCCTGTTGTCCGCTTTGTTCGTTAGCTTCGTGGTATCTGCTCAGCCACGAGGGAGCCGGGACCATGGGATCGCGCACCGCCGGCCGGGAGGAACTCGTCCGGCTCGGCTACCGGGGGTTCGCGTACAAGGCGCGGATCGTGCACCAACCGAACCCCCGGATCGCGCCCGTGGTCCTGCTCGGCGGCGCCTTCCAACAGCGGACCGCCTGGGGGCGGATCGAGCAGGGACTGAGGCCGGCGGCCACCGTCATCACGATGGACCTGCCCGGCGCCGGCGATGCCGATCGGCTGCCCGCCGACTACGGGTTCGACTTCCTCACCGGGGCGTTCGACCACCTCCTGGGCACGGTCGCCGCCGGTCGGGTCAACGTGGTCGGCGCGTCGTACGGCAGCGCCGTCGCGCACCGTTGGGTCCAGCTCAACCCCGAGCGGGTCGACCGGATACTGCTCATCGGCACGATGTCGGGGATGACCGAGCACGTTCGGGCGGCGTTTCGGCGCACCGCCGATCTCGCCGAGCAGGGCCGGCGCGGAGAGTTCGTCGACAGCGTGCTGGAGTCGCTCCTGTGCTCGGATCCGAACGCCGCGGTGGCGCGACAGGCAACCGTCGCGCGCTGTTTGAGCCGGCTGCTGAACGCCCTCTCCGACGGCGACGTCGCCAGGTACCTGGACAACACCCACCGCCTGCTGCGCCACGATCCCGACCCGGGCGGGGCCACCGTGACGACACCCGTCCTGATCACGACCGGCGAGCACGACCCGCTCACCACGCCCCGGCTCAGCCGGGAGGCCGCGGCGCGGTACGCGAACGCGCACTTCACCACCATCAAGGGCGCCGACCACCTGGTGCACCTGGAGCGCCCCACCGAACTCGTGGACCTGGGGCTGCGCTATTTCTCCGGCCGCCCCCTCACGGGACTGGACTATTGCCACCCGGTCGAACACCTGACGCACTGAGGGGTCGTCACTTGTCGAGCGGCCGCGGCCGCGCCGCCTGGGCCTACCAGCCGAGCCGGTCGCCGAGTTGATCGCCGAGCCGCAACCGCAGCCACAGGACCAGACGTTCGTCCGGCTCGGCGAGATCGAACCCGAAGATCTCCCCGGCGCGGGAAAGTCGGTACCGGATCGTGTTCGGGTGCACGGACAACCGCTGGGAGGCGGCGGCCACATCGCCGTTGGCGTCCAGGTAGGCGAGGATGGTGGACGCGTACGTGGTGCCGTGTTCGAGATCGTGCGCACGGATCGCCGGTCCGAGCCGGCGGGGGAGCACCTCGTGCGTGGCCAGCATCCCGGCCAGCGCGGACAGCGTCGCGCCGGCCCACATCTCGTCGATCGTGGCCACCTGGCACGGCTCCGGGCCGGCCGGCCGCTCGGAGAGCGCACGCAGGACCAGATCCGCGTCGGCGCGTGAGCCCACGATCGAGCGCAGTTCCGGGACCAGCGAGCCGAGTCCGGCCCGGACGGGCACCCGGAGCGCGCTGTGGGCCCGCCGCGCGATGTAGGCGACGAGTTCGCGGTGCGCGTTCGGCGAGGGCTCGCTGGGCAGCAGCGCGTAGACCGTTCCGTCGATCAACGCGCAGCCGTGCCTGCCGTAGCGCGCCTCGCAGTGCAGGCTCACCAGGTCGGCGAGCCGGGTGGCCGCGTGCGCCGTGAGCACGTCCTCGGCGTCGACCGAGGCGACGGCGAACGCGGCCACCGCGACGGGCAGGTTGGGGTCCAGGCCCAGTTGTGGGGCGACCGCGGCGGCACTGCTCGGGTCGGCGAGCAGCCGCCGCAACAGGTCGGCGTACCTGCGCCGGACGGCGGATTCGGTGGTGCGGGCCGCGAGCAGGTGCAGCGCGACGTTGTCCGCCACGTCGGAAAGCGCCTGTTCGGCAACGGAGTCCAGGTGTTCCCCGGCGTTGACGACCCAGACCGACCCCAACACCTCGCTGCCCACCCGGACCGCGACACCGAGCCGAGGCAGCCCCCCGGGAACGGCGGAGAACCGGCAGGTGCGCCCGACCCGGGTGAGCACCCGGTATTGCTCGTCGTAGTCGGGGCCGTCCGGCACCTGGAGGCCGAGGATGCCCTGGCGGCGGCCCTCGTCGACGGCCTGGCCGGGCAGCGTCGAGTACGCGAGGATGCGCCGGTGCGGATCCTCGATCACGGTGGCTCCGCCCACCATCCCGGCGATCGCGTTGGCCAACGCGAACAGGTCGCCGACCGCCGGGGCACCCGCCGACTGTCCGAAACGCACCGTCGGGGTCAGGGCCGAGGAGATCATCGCGTCCAAGTGGTGCCAGGCCACGGCCGCGTCGGCGGCCAGCAGTACGATGCCGGACTGCCGGGCGGCTTCCACCAGTTGGGTGACCGGCTCGCCGAAACTCTTCACCACCAGACAGGCGTACCCGGCCTCGGCCGCCGAAGCGACCAGATTCATCGCCTGAGCTTCGAACATGCCCACTCCGACGGCGAGCAGGATCGCGTCGCCGACGGGGGGAAGCGGTAGCGGGGCTCGCCGCTCGAAGATGAGTACGCCCGAGACCGGCACCAGCCGGTCCGGCAGCACGGTCAACGGCCGCAGCAACGACGAGCCCAACACTTCCAGGACCTGTCCGAGATCGGGAACCCCGGTACCGAGCATGCTCACCTCTTTAGCCGGACACACAAAGCATTCGGGGAATCTCTGGACGGGTGCCGCATGCCCCCGGTAGATCCGGACCGCCACGCTGTCCGCATGCACAATCCGGCAAGCGTGCGGCGGGCACCCCCGGTGACCGTACCTCCCACGGCCTCGTGGAGCGCAACCATTCGCGGCCACCTCCGTCGCCCCTTGTGCGGACGCTCAGGATCGGTACTGCAGAAGGAGACATTGTGCGATACAGGACGAGTGTTGTCGTGGCCCTGGCCTGCGCGGCCTCGCTGGTGACGGTGCCCGGGCAGGCGGGCGCGGCACCGCAGTGCGACACCAAGCCCATCCAGGCGGCGATGAAGTCACTGCAAAGTGTCGGCGCCACGGGCATCAGCGTGACGGTCAAGAGCCCGCGCTGCGGCGTCCGGAACGGCGGTGTCGGCCTCGCCGACATCAGAACGGGCCGCAAGGTCGTCGGCAACGAGCACAGCCGCATCGGCAGCGACACCAAGACCTGGACGGCCACGGTGGTGCTTCAGCTCGTCGGCGAGGGCAGGATCGGCCTCGACGACACCGTGGACGATTATCTGCCCGGTCTCGTCCGCACCAAGCTCTACGACGGGCGCAAGATCACGATCCGGCAGTTGCTGCAGCACACCAGTGGCCTGCCCGACTACCTGGACGCGCCGTTCTGGGAGGACGAGGACGAGCACCGCTGGGATCACATCGAGCCCTTGCAGACGGTCCGGCAGGCGCTCGGTCTGCCCAGGCCCGACCGGACGGCCGAGGGCTTCTCCTACTCCAACACCAACTACAACCTCGTCGGCCTGATCGTCGCCGAGGTCACGGGCCGCGACATCGGCACCGAGATCGAGGAGCGGATCATCGAGCCCCTCGGACTGTGCGAGACCGAATGGCCCGGCGATCGCACCACGATCCCCAAGCCGGACCTGCGCGGCTACGCGCAGCGGGGATCCACTTTGGTGGACAAGACGGAATGGAACATTTCGGAGGCCGACGCGTCGGGCGCGCTGATCTCCACCGGCGCGGACACCACCGCCTTCTGGACCGCCCTGATGAGCGGGAAACTGCTGGCTCCGGCCCAACTCGCCGAACTGAAGAAGACCGTTCCGGACGACTTCCCGGGTGAGCGCTACGGCTTGGGAGTCGAACGCCACGAGCCCACCCCGGGCCTGGTCCTGTGGGGACACAGCGGCAGCGTGGCCAGCGGCCACAAGTTCCGCAACGCGGTCACCGACGACGGTCGACGCGCGGTGACCCTGTTGGTCGGCTCGGAAACCTTCGACTCGGACAAGGTGGACGCCATCATGAGCACACTCATGCGCGACCTCCGCTGACCGTAGTCATCGAACCCCTGGACCGGCGGCCGGCCGATACCGAGAGCACGGGTATCGGTCGGTCGCCGGTCCAGGCCGTCATGTCCGCTTCGCGACCGACAGCAGCACGTTGTCCTGCGGGGCCTGGTCGGCGAAGTTCTCCGGATGGTGGCAGGCCACCCGCTGACCGGGCTTCAGCTCGTCGAGCGCGGGCTCGGTCGTCGTACAGATCCGCGTCGCCTTCCAACACCGGGTGTGAAAGCGGCATCCGTCGGGCGGGGCGATCGGCGAGGGCACGTCGCCATCGAGCAGGAGACGCTCGCTCCCGGCCTTTCTGCGCCGCGGGTCCGGGATCGGGACGGCCGACATCAGCGCCTTGGTGTACGGGTGCATCGGCGCCTTGTAGAGCAGGTCCCGGTCGGCGAGTTCGACGATCTTGCCGAGGTACATCACCGCGATCCGGTCCGAGACGTGCCGGACGACGGACAGGTCGTGCGCGATGATCACGTAGGTCAGGCCCAGTTCCTGTTGCAGGTCGTCCATCAAATTGACGACCTGGGCCTGGATCGACACGTCCAGCGCGGACACCGGCTCGTCCGCCACCACCAGCTTCGGCCGGAGCGCGAGCGCGCGGGCGATGCCGATGCGCTGCCGCTGGCCGCCGGAGAACTCGTTCGGGTAGCGGTTGTAGTGCTCGGGGCTGAGGCCGACCACCGACAGCAGCCGCTGTACCTCCTTCTTGATGCCGCCCTCGGGTTCGACGCCCTGGAGCCGGAAGGGGGCGCCGATGATCGTGCCGGTGGTGTGGCGCGGGTTCAGCGACGAGTACGGGTCCTGGAAGATCATCTGCATGTCGCGGCGCAGTGGGCGCATGCCGCGCACACCGAGATGGGTGATCTCCTTGCCCTCGAACTCGACCGTCCCCGCGGTCGGTTCGAGCAGCCGGGTGATCAGCCGGCCCATCGTCGACTTGCCGCAGCCCGATTCGCCCACGACACCGAGGGTCTCGCCCGAGCGCACCTCGAAGTCGATGCCGTCGACGGCGCGCACCGCGCCGACCCGGCGTTGGAAAAGGCCGCTCCGGATCGGGAAGTGCTTCCGCAGCCCGGTCACCTTCAGCAGCACCTCGCCGGGCGCGGCGTCCTCGGCGAGACGGGCCGCGCCGCCGGTCTCGGACGAGCCGCCGGCGCCGGCCCGCCCGCCGTCGTCATCGGTAGGGATGCTCACCGCGTCGTCCTTTGCGTTCTCGCTCACAGCCTCGGCGCAATCTCTTCGGTCCAGATCCGCTCCCGCTGCTCCCGCGTCAGGTGGCAGGCGGCCCAGTGCCCGTCGCCGACCTCGGTCGGCTCGGGGCGGATCGTGCGGGTGACGTCGTCCTTCGGTACGTCCGCGTACGGGCAACGCGGGTTGAACGCGCAGCCGGACGGCAGGTTGATCAGCGAGGGCGGAGAGCCCTCGACCGGGACGAGCCGGTCCTGCTGCTCGCGATCCAGGCGCGGCATCGAGCCGAGCAGACCCCAGGTGTAGGGGTGTCGGGGTTGGTGGAACACCTGCTCGGCCGGGCCCCGTTCGACGCACCGGCCGCCATACATCACCAGGATGTCGTCGGCGAGTTCGGCGACGACGCCCAGGTCGTGGGTGATCACGATGACCGCAGAGCCGAATTCCCGCTGCAGATCCCGGATGAGATCGAGGATCTGCGCCTGGACGGTGACGTCGAGGGCGGTGGTCGGCTCGTCCGCGATGAGCAGTTCGGGGTTGTTCACCAGGGACATCGCGATCATCGCGCGCTGGCGCATGCCGCCGGAGAACTCGTGCGGGTAGTTGTCCATGCGTTTGTCCGGTTGCGGGATGCCCACCCGGTCGAGCATCTCGACCGCACGCCTGCGGGCGGCCTTCTTGTCCACGTCGTGGTGGATCCGGTACGCCTCGACGATCTGTTGGCCGATCGTGTAGTACGGGTGCAGCGCGGACAGCGGATCCTGGAAGATCATCGCCATCTCGCGGCCCCGCAGCCTGCGCACGTGGTCGGGGTCGGCCGACAACAGGTCGATGCCGTCGAGTCGGATCTCGCCGGAGATCCGCGCCTTGCGCCTGCCGTACTGCCCGGCGGTGTGCAGGCCCATGATGCCGAGCGAGGTCACCGACTTGCCGGAGCCCGACTCGCCGACGATGCCGAGGGTCCTGCCCCGCTCCAACTCGAAGCTGAGCCCGTCGACGGACTTGACCAGGCCGTCGTCGGTCGGGAAGTGCACCCTCAGGTCCCGTACTTCCAGGAAGGCGGGCGATGCGGGCGAGGCGTCGGCGGGTTCGTCCGCTGCGGTCGCGCTGTCGCCGAGTTCGCTCACGCGAATGCCGAATTCGGTCATGTGAGCCTCACTCGGGGGTCGATCACGGCGTACAGGACGTCCACCGCGAGGTTGGCCAGCAACACCGACAGGGAGGTGATCAGCACGACGCCCAGGATGATGGGCAGGTCCTGGTTCCTGATGGCGTTCAGCACGGCCTGGCCGAGGCCGGGCAGGTTGAACGTCGACTCGGTGAGGATCGCGCCGCCGATCAGGGCGCCGAGGTCCATGCCCAGCATGGTGAGGATCGGCGTCATGGTGGAGCGCATGGCGTGCTTGCCGATCACGGTCTGTTCCCGCAGGCCCTTGGCCCGCGCGGTGCGGATGTAGTCCTCGCCCAGGACCTCCATCATCGTGGCGCGGGTGATCCGCGCGTACATCGCCGCATAGAGGAAGGCGAGGGTGATCCACGGCAGGATCATGCCGCCGAACCAGCCGCCCGGGCTCCGGCCGAACGGCACGTATTGCGCGTCGAACCATTTCAGCCCGAACGCGAAGGTCGCCAGGGAGAGCATGCCGGTGAAGTAGATGGGCAGGGACACACCCGCGAGGGCGACGACCATCGCGCTGCGGTCCCAGAGGCTGCCGCGCTTGAGTGCGGAGAGCACACCGGCCGCGACACCGAAGACCAGCCACAACACGGCGGCACCGAGCGCGAGCCCCAGGGTCACCGGGAAGCGGTCGGTCAGCACCGGCCAGACGGCCTGTTCGCTCTTGAACGAGTAGCCGAAGCACGGCGCGGAGCAGTGCACGACGTCGCCGCCGGTCGCGTAGGTGCGGCCGGTGAAGATGCCCTTGAAGAATCCCCACGCCTGGAGGTGGACGGGGTCGCTCAGGCCGAGTTTCTCCCGTACCGCCTCGACGGCGGCGGGGTCGGCCTGCTTGCCCACGAAGCTCGCGGCGATGTCGACGCCCGCCCATTTGGGGACGAGGTAGAAGATGCCGAAGACCACCATGATGATGACCACCAGCATCACTGCGGCGGCGAACAGCCGCCTGATAAGGTATGCGAGCACAGCTTTCGGCCTGCCGCGGATCACGGGTGCCGGGGCTTCCCGGCGGCCCGTGATCACGCCGCGCCGGCCTTCACCTGCCTTTCGTGCCGTTGGGCGGGTGTGCCGGAGTTACTTCGAGGGCTTGAGGCCGAGGTTGACGAAGTCGTAGCCGTTGTAGGCGTCGGTCATGTAGACGTTCGTCAGCCGACCGGAGCGCCAGTTCAGGTACTTCTCGTAGGTGAAGGGCAGGTAGTAGCCGCCCTCCATCACCTTGTGGTTGATCTGCGTGGCCATCCGGGCCTTGGTGCCCTCGTCGAGTTCCTTGGCGTAGGCGTCGAACAGTTCGTCGATCGCCGGGTCCTTGATCAGGGCGTAGTTGTTGTTGGCGCTCTCCAGGACGTACTTGCCGTCCCACAGCGGCCGACCGAAGCCCTGGACGGAGGGGAAGTCCGCGGCCCAGCCGTCGATGACGATGCCGTAGCCCTTCTTCTCCACGTTGGCGGGGCTGCCGACGATGCCCGAGGTCTGTGCGCCGTCGTACTGGTCGATCTGCGCGTTGATGCCGATCTTCTTCAACGACGCCTGCAGGGACTGGGCGGTGGCCACCTCGACCGGCTTGTTGTTGCGGACGGCGATGGTGGTGTCGAAGCCGTTCGGCTTGCCGCAGGCGGCCAGCTCCTCCTTCGCCTTGGCGATGTTTCCGCTCTTGTCGGCGCCGGCGATGGCGTACGGGTCGTACTTCTGGCCCTCGTTGCCCGGGATCGACCCGGGCAGCATGTTGGTTCCGATGTCACCGCCGGCCACCGGGCCACCGCGCGCGGTCTGCAGGGACACGTGGTCGGCCCCGTGGATGACCGCCTTGCGACAGTGCTCGTTGTCGAACGGCTTCACGTTCTGCGGGAAGGCCGCGTAACGGACGTAGCCGGAGACGGGATTGTCCAGGTTGCCCTTGTGCTGCTTCAGGGCGGTCTGGCGGCCCTGCGGCGACAGCCCGGTCTGGCTGAGGTCCAGGTCGTAGTCGCCGGCGATCAGTCGCTGGTCCAGGTCGTTGGCGTTGGAGAAGAAGGTGACGGCGACGGTGTCCGGGTAGGCCTTGCGGACCGGGTCCGAGGCTTCCTTCCACTGGGTGTTGCGGACCAGTTCCAGGCTCTTGCCCGGCTCGTACGACTCGAACTTGTACGGGCCACTGGAAAACGGATGCAGGCCGTACTTGGACTTGGTGTCCTTGTCCTGGCGTACCGGTGAGGCGGACGGCATCGCGAGCATCTGTGGGAAGTCGCTGTTGGGCTGCGGCAGACGGAAGACGATCGTCGTGTCGTCGGGTGTCTCGATCGCCTTCAGGCCCAGCTTGTCGGCGGATTCGTCCTGGTAGGGGCCCGGGTACGCGCCGTCGGGGTCGAGGATGTCCTTGAGGTAGACGGGACCGCCGGACAGTACGTCCTGCGCCCACTGGCGCTCGATGCCGTACTTGACGTCCTTGGCGGTGATCGGTCTGCCGTCCTCCCAGGTGCTCCCGGCGCGCAGGGTGAACGTGTAGGTCCTGCCGCCGTCCGTGACCTTGCCCAGGTCGGTGGCGAGGTCGGGTTGCAGTCCGGCGCCCGCCCTACCCGGCTCGGTCTTGTAGGTGACCAACTGGCGGCTGTAGTACCGCATGAAGTTCCAGGCGAAGCCGTAGTAGCTGCGCGTGGTGTCCCACGAGTCGCCGTCCTGGGCGCCGGCGAACTTCAGGGTGCCGCCCTTGGTGGCAGCGGCGTTCACGACCTTGTTGTTGGCCGCGTCGTAGCCGGCCTCGCTCGTGGAGTCGCTGCCGCCGCCGCACGCCGCCGTGGTCAGCAGCCCTGCGACCACGGCCGCGGCGGCCAGTGCCTGCTTGCGCCGCGCAGAGGCGCGTTGGGTAGTCACGATCTCGGATCCTCCGGATTCGATGAGATTTCTCGGGTGAAGTGCCTTGATTGGTAAGGCAGTTCAGCGAGAGCCCTTGGGGTCGAGCGCGTCGCGCACGCCGTCGCCGAACAGGTTGAAGGCAAGGACGGTGATGAAGATGGCCAGGCCCGGAACGATCATGTACATCGGATCCGAGTCGTAATAGTCGATCGCGTTCGAGAGCATCTGGCCCCACGAGGCGGTGGGCGGCTTGACGCCCACGCCCAGGAAGCTGAGCGCGGCCTCGGTCAGGATGTTCGTGGGAATCATCATCGTGGTGTAGACGACGATCGGGGCGACGAGATTCGGCAGCAGTTCCTTGAACAGGATGTGGAACCGCCCGGCGCCCAGCGAGCGGGCGGCCTCGACGTACTCGCGTTCGCGCAGCGAAAGCGTCTGGCCGCGCACCACGCGCCCGATGTAGGGCCAGCCGAAGAAGCCGATGACCAGGATCATCACGAACACGCGGACGCTCGAACCGGTCATGCCCAGCAGGTCGTTCGGCATCACCGAGACCAGCGCGATGATGAACAGCAGTTGCGGGAACGCGAGCAGACCGTCCATCACGCGACTGATCGCGGCGTCCACCCAGCCGCCGAAGAAGCCCGCCAGAATGCCGAGGATCGTCCCCAGGACGACCGCCACCAGGGCGGACAGGAAGCCGACGAGCAGCGAGATCCGGGCGCCGTACAGGATCCGGGCGAAGACGTCCCGGCCGTTGACCGGTTCGACGCCCAGCAGATGGTCGCCGCTGATGCCGCCCAGCGACCCCTTGGGGGTGCCGAACAGCGCGTCGATCGTGTCCTCGTGGAAGGCGTCCGGATCCTGTCCGACGAGGTTCGTGATCACGGGCGCGAGCAGCGCGATCACGACGAGCGCGAGGATGACGCCGCCGCCCGCCAGCGCCAACCGGTCCCGCTTGAGCCGCTCCCAGGCGATCCGCCCCAGCGAACGGCCCTGTACCGACTTGGTGTTGCCGTCGACTGCCGCCGATTCCCCGGCCGCGCTCGGGGCTGCTTCCGCGCTCGGGGGCGCTTTCGCGGTCGGCTCGTGCAATGGTGCCGTCATCTGACAGGGATCCCTCTCAACCGGCGCTGGTCGGAACGTACTTGCCGCTGTGGCGGCGTCTTCACGGGATGGGCTGCAAGGGCGGACACCCCTGTGCTCGGAAGTCCTCAACGCTTCGGCGCCGCGCCGCCGGGCCGAGGAGCGGGAGAAGTCCCGAGCAAGCCGGACCGGGGGATCCGGCCCGCATGGACACGCACGGGGTGCCGGACGACCACGCCGCTCACCGAAGCTCGGCTCCGGGCGACGGCCGCTCGCTTGCTGGATTGTGCATGCGGACAGCGTGGTCCCTGGCTCGTCCGGGTACATGCGGTACGCGTCCAGAGATTCTCCGGATGCTTTGTACGACTGGCCAAAAAGCCGAGGAGGCGCGGTGCCGGAACCCGTACCGGTCACGTCTCGTGCACGCCCGGTGCCTCGCCGGGCACGGGCACGGTTGTTCCGCCGTACAAAGCAGCGGGCACATCCTCGTAATCTGAGATAAAGCCGCCGCAACCTTGACGCTTTTAACCTGCGGAGGTGATCAGCCACATGACGACACCTCCCGCCAGGAGCCTTGGCCGGGTGCTCGAGGACTTCGGCTCCACCCACCTCGACCTGCTCTACGGCGATGTCGAGGGGACGGCGGAGATCGGTGGCGTCGGCATCCACGATCCACACGACGAACAGCGGCATCCGCCGCACGCCATCGTGCTCGGCGTCGGCGTGCACGGCGCCGACGAGATCGTCGAGCTGCTGCGCCGGCTCGCGGACGACCACGCGGCGGCACTGGTGGTGCGGGAGACCATCGAGCCCGCGGCCGAGTTGGCACAGGTCGCGGCCGAGACCGGGGTGGCCCTGCTGGCCTTGACCCGAGGCGTGTCCTGGGCCGAACTGGCGGCGATGTTCCGCACGTTCCTGTCCGACGGAGACAACGACGAGGCGCAGACCCACACCCTGGGCGGGGTCCCGTCCGGGGACTTGTTCGCACTGGCGAACGCGATCGCGCCGCTGTTGGACGCCCCCATCACCATCGAGGACCACCGCTCCAGGATCCTCGCCTTCTCCGGTCGGCAGGACGAGGCGGATTCGGCGCGGGTGGAGAGCATCCTGGCCCGGCAGGTGCCCGAGCGCTACCTGCGCATGCACGAGAAGCGCGGCGTCTTCAGGGACCTGTACCGCAGCGACGCCCTGGTGTACGTGCCCGCGCCGACGTTCGGCGACGAGGTGGCACTGCCGCGGGTCGCGGTCGCCGTGCGCGCCGGTGACGAGTTCCTCGGATCCGTCTGGGCGGCACTGCGCAAGCCCCTCACCCCGGAGCGGGAGCAGGCGTTTCTGGAGTCGGCCAAGCTCGTCGCCCTGCACATGCTTCGTTTCCGTGCGGGTGCCGATGCGGAGAACCGGCTGCGTGCCGACCTGGTCACGACCGCGCTGGAAGGCGGCGTGGCGGCGATCAGAGCGCTCCGCCGGCTCGGCCCGGGCGGCGGGCCGATGTTGGTCATGGCCATGGGTCTGGCTCCCGGCCGGGGCGCCGACCATGCCCACGTCACGGCCGAGCGGCAGCGGCTGGCCGGCGCGCTGGGCGTGCATCTGACCGCCGTGCAGCCGCGTTCCGCCGTGGCCCTGCTGGGCGAGGTGGTGTACGCGCTGTTCCCGGTGGCGGGCGATCCGGCGCACGCTCGCGAACGTGCCGTGTTGGTGGCGGCGAACTTCGTCCGGCGCACCGGGGAGCGGGCCGGCGCCGTCATCGCGGTCGGGTCGGTGGCCGGCGAACCGGTCGACCTGGCCCACTCCCGGGCCGACGCCGACCGGGTGCTGCGGGTGCTTACCAGTGGCCGGACGTCCCGGCGTGTCGCGTCGATCGCCGATGTGTACGTCGACGCGCTCCTGTTGGAGATGCGCGACTTCACCATCGGCAACCGCGACGAACTCTTCGGCCCACTCGCCCGGCTGGCGGCGTACGACGCCAAGCACAACGCCCAGCTCGTGGACATGCTCCGGGCGTGGCTGGACGCCTTCGGGGACGTGATGGTGGCCGCGGCGAGCGTGTTCGTGCATCCCAACACGTTTCGCTACCGGATCCGCCGGGTGGCCGAGGTGGGTCGGATGGACCTGCAGGATCCGGCGGAACGCTTCGCCATGATGCTTCAGTTGCGGCTGATGGACCTGGGCGGGCAGGCCGGGGAGGGGGCCTTTGCCGCGCTGCCCGACGCTCGATCGGCCGACTGCCCTCGGGAGGATTCGGAGGCGCATGTGCCGTGGCACGGGCACACCCCGCTGCGGGCCGTGGAAGGTGTTCGGGGTGTGGACGGCGACTGTTCGCCGTCGCGTCCGCTTCGTCCGCGCGGCATGTCGGTCTGAACAGGCGCGTCGCGTCGCATTGCACCGCATCGCCGAGTCGTCCACGCGTCCGGGCGTCGATCCATTGGTTCGGTCCCGGCGGTGGGCGTGTGCTGCCGTCGTGGTACCGCCGTCGTACCGCCGGGGGGGGTGCCTCTATGTCTTTCGTCAACCGAGATCGGGTCATGCTGCGACCGGTTCGGCCGGTCGGGATTCGTAGAAGGTTCCGTCTCTGAGCATG